>JANXQL010000192.1 GCA_025356815.1 Pseudomonadota bacterium | reverse complement strand
GGTATGAGTCTGGGCGGGGTTTAGGGATCGATCATCATGCAAATCATGGTGATCCAATTGAACGACCAGCAGTTACGGACCCTGGAGCAACTCCAGGCCTTCCTGGACGGCACGGCGCCGATGGATTTCACGATCACGGGTGATGAACGCTACGCGTTCATCACCCGGACGCTCAGGCGGTTCGGATACACCCGGCTGCGGCGTCCCCAGAAGGCGGTCGTGCTGCGGTTCCTGGAGCGGGTCAGCGGCTACTCCCGCCAGCAGCTCACCCGCCTCGTCAAACGGGCCACGGAGCGCTCCGCGCCCCTGAAGAAGCGTTACCGGGCCTCCCGGGGCAGCTTCGCCACGGTCTACACCCCGGAGGACGTCCTGCTGCTCGCGCGCACCGATTCGCTCCACGGAACGCTGTCGGGGCCCGCCACCAAAAAGCTCATGGAGCGGGCCTTCGCCCTGTTCCAGGACCCAGGCTACGAGCGCCTCGCCGCGATCTCGGTGGCCCATCTCTACAACCTGCGCCAGCGCCAGGCCTACCAGCGCCACCGCATCGTCTGGACCCGAACCTGCCCGGTCGTGCTCTGCCCGATCGGCGAGCGCCGCGCTCCTGCCCCGAACAACCAGCCCGGCTACCTGCGGGTCGACAGCCTCCACCAGGGCGACCATGACGGCCTGAAGGGCGTCTATCACATCAACGCCGTGGACTGCGTCACCCAGTACGAAGGCGTCGCGACCTGCGAGCGCATCAGCGAGAACTACCTGATCCCGGTCCTCGAGGAACTGCTGTGCAGCTTCCCGTTCGTGCTGCGCGGATTCCACACGGACAACGGCTCCGAGTACATCAACCGACGCCTCGCCAAGCTCCTGAACTCGCTGCTGATCGAGGAACAGACCAAGTCACGCTCGCGCCACAGCAACGACAACGCCCAAGCCGAGTCGAAGAACGGCTCCATCGTCCGAAAGCACTTCGGATACAGTCATATCCCGCAGCGCCACGCGAGTGTCGTCAACACTTTCTGCCGCGAGCATCTCAATCCGTACATCAACTTCCACAGGCCCTGCCTGTTCCCGGAAACGATCACCGACGAGAAGGGCCGGCAGCGAAAGCGCTACCCGTACTCATCGATGATGACGCCGTACGAGAAGCTCAGGTCGCTGGCGGATGCCTCGCGGCACCTCAAGCCTGGACTCACATTCGAGCACCTGGATGCGCTGGCCTATGCGATCAGCGACAATGAAGCAGCCCGACGCATGTCTGCGGCTCGGGTGAAACTGTTTAGATCAATCTCCGATCGATCCGCGTCCGCCGCCTGATCCCTCCTCCGGGGGGCCGTCCAGACTCATACCTCGATTGGAAATTACTCCCCCACGCTGACATCGTAGCGAGGTCGGCTGACGCTCAGCCGAAGCCTACCGAGCGCGGCTCGCCAGCCGATTGTGGCGCCGGGAAGCTCGCGGAAGCAGCGAGTTCGTCCACCGGTTCTGCGCTGCTTGAACGGGAGGCCGTGAATGCGTCGGCAGCAAAGACGCCGACGAACATGCTGACGGCGAAGATCGCCGCGCCGGGCACGCCGCGTGCGAGCAGCAGGAGCCCCGGACCCGGGCAGATGCCGGTCAGGCCCCAGCCGATGCCGAATACAGAGCTGCCCAGCAGCAATGGCGCGTCGATGCGGAATCGGTCAACACTTCGAAGGACCCTGCCACGAAGCGATCGGCCTCTGCGACGCGCCCAGGCGAACGCAGGCAACGCGATGGCGAGCGCGCCGCCCATCGTCCAAGCGAGTCCCGGGTGCCAGCTCCCCGTGACGTCCAGAAAGCCAAGCACGTTCACGGGATCCGTCATGCCCGAGAGCAGCAGCCCGGCCCCGAACAGCAGCCCTGCGACCAGCGCGAACACGCCGCTCATGCCGACACCAGCGCATGACGCAGGGCAACGGTTGCTGCCGCGACGATCATGAACGCGCCAGTGGCGACCAGCGAGCGCGGCGAGAGATTCGAAATGCCACAGACGCCGTGGCCGCTGGTGCAGCCCGAGGCGACGCGGCTGCCATACCCGACCAGCACCCCGGAGATCGCGAGCACTTGCGGCGAGGACGCGATGCCGACGAGGGCCGGCCCGGCGATGATCGCTGGCAGGACGAGGCCTGCGCCGAAGGCGAGGCGCCAGGCCTGTTCGCCGATGCGACCGTGCAGCACCCGATCGAGGATGCTGCTGATGCCCGCGGTCCGGCCGTTGGCCAGCAGGAGCACCGCGGCACCTGCGCCGATCAGCATGCCGCCGGCAAGCGATTGCCAGGCAGTAACCGGAGTGGAACTCACACTCAGCGCCTCCGCGTCTGGGGTCGGGCACCGTCTGCGGCACCTTCGGACCCAGCGCAGCGCCAAGCCCAGTCCGATCCTGACGCATCGCCGATGGCGCCGGCCAATGACGAATCGATCTGGCGCCATGCCTTGGCGGTCGCTGGGCTATTGGCGAGGCTGGCGACGCCATCGCGAGGAGGAGGCCGGCGAAGGAGTCGCAGGGGTCGGCTTCGCCATGGCCATGTGGCGCTCGCGCCAGCGGGACCTCGATGCCTCAGGGTGAACGGCGGTGCATCGGATGACCGATCGCGGGGGGCGTCTTGCCTCGCTGCTGTCGAGCAGCTTGAGCGGTATGCCCGGTTAGGCGCTGGTGGTGAGGCCGGCGGCCTGGGCCAGTCCCTTCTCGGCCAGCCACGCGGAGGAATACAGGCGCGACTGGTAGCGCTGGCCGCCGTCGCAGAGGATGGTCACGATCGTGTGACCGGGTCCCAGCTCGCGGGCGACGCGGACCGCGCCTGCGACGTTGACGCCGCTCGCACTGCCCAGGAACAAACCCTCGCTGCGCAGCAGGCCGTAGACCGTTGTGACGGCTTCCGGGTCGGTGATCGACACGGCCGAGTCGATCGGCGTCCCTTCGAGGTTGGCAGTCACCCTGCCAATGCCGATGCCTTCGGTGATCGAGCCCGGCCCGTGCGCCTTCAGCTCGCCCGAGCTTACCCAGTTGAACAGCGCGCTGCCCTGTGGGTCTGCAAGCACGATGCGGATGCCGGGGACGTGCTCCTTCAGGAACCGGCCTGTTCCGCCGAGTGTCCCGCCGGTGCCGGTCGCGGCGACGAAGGCATCGATGCGGCCGCCCGTGTCGCGCAGGATCTCGGGGCCGGTAGTCGCGTAGTGGCCGTCGCGGTTCGCGGTGTTGTCGAACTGATTGGCCCAGATCGCGCCGGGGATCTCGGCGGCGAGGCGGCCGGCGACGCGCTGGTAATGGTTGTGGTCGGCGTAGGGGACGGCCTTGACCTTGCGCAGTTCGACACCGAGTGCCTTGACGGCTTGGTACTTCTCGGGTGACTGGTTGTCCGGCATCACGATGATCGCGCGGTAGCCGCGGGCGTGGCAAAGATGCGCCAGCGCTATGCCGGTATTGCCGGCCGTGCCCTCGACCACGGTGCCGCCGCGGGTGAGCGTGCCGTTCCGCTCGGCGCAGTCGAGGATCGACAGTGCAGCGCGGTCCTTGACCGAGCCGCCGGGGTTCATGAACTCGGCCTTGCCGAGGATTTCACAGCCGGTCGCCTCGGACAGCGAGCGCAGGCGGAGCAGCGGTGTATTGCCGATCGCCTCGGCGAAATTGTCGAGAATGCGCATGGGGAACCTCCGCCGGCAGCATACCTGCTGCGAAGGACTGCGCGCGCCGTCGGGCTAGGGCCTGTTCACACTACCGGAGTGCTTCGACGACGAGAGCGAAGCACAGGAATGCCATCAACATGGTGTCGAGCTTGTCGAAGCGGCTGAAGATACGGCGAAAGCCCTTGAGCCTGCGGAACAGCCGCTCGATCTCGT
>JANXQL010000181.1 GCA_025356815.1 Pseudomonadota bacterium | reverse complement strand
GAATCGCTTCCAGCGCTATCCGCGCCTTGAACGCCGCGGAGTGATTACGTCTCGGCTTCCTCATGGATATCGTCCCTCCGGTTATGCCGGCCGACCCGAAATCCACTTATACCCGTGTCCGAAATCCCGAAGCCACCTCTGCCGACGGATGTCTCGAGCCGATCGCCCAGTTGGCCCAGATCGTCATGAATGCCCCGGCGCTTCATGCGACGCGACCGACCTCCGACGCCGCGATGGAGTCCTTCAGCGCAGCCGCCCTCACGAGCGCGGCGGCGTACAGTTCGGAAAGGTCCGGGTTGGCAGGACGAAACGGCCCGCCAAAGCGGCAGCGCCAGGATATTCCGCGGCTCCCCTGAACCGGCCGTCGAAGGACGCCTCAGAGCCTATCTCGCGATACATCAGGGCTCACGGTCACCGCGTGCGACGCCAGAGTGCCAATGTGATGGCGACCTTTGGCGGCATACCACGACAGTCCTGTCCCGAGGATTATCGCAATGTAGACGAATGCGCCCCACGTATTGTACCAGGGCGATCCGTAGACGGATTCACGAGGCCAGGCCAGGTTAAGCGCCATCCCCGCGCCCCACAGTACCGCCACGATGTTGACCAGCAGGCCCCACCTGCCCATCGTGAAATAGTCCCCGGTAGCGAGATCCGTGGGGGGCCATCGCCCTTGTAGGCGCTTCTTGAGCAGCGGGCCGGTCACCATCAGATACGCGAGATAAATCATGATGACTGCAATCGAGGTCAGCACCGTGAAGATTTTCGGCTGCCCAATGTTGACGACCAGGATTAACGCAGAAATAACGCCGATCACGATCGCCGGAACGATTGGTGTCTGCGTCTTAGCATTTACCTTCGCAAGCTTCTCCCCGAACGGTAGCGCATTGTCACGAGCCATCGCGAATGTCAGTCGGATGGCTGCGGTGTGCACGGCCAGTGCACACACCGTCACTGCGACCACGATGCAGGCCAGGAAGATCTTCCCGAGTGGCCCCCACATCACTTGCTCGACGATGTACTGCAAGCCCCCGCTGCTGCTGCCGATCATCTGGTCATTCAAGTTGGGGACCGACATGACCGCGAACGCCAGGATCGCACCACCAATGACGAACGACGCAAGTATGGCCCGCAGAATGGCTCGCGGAGCGGTTCGCCGAGGTTCCATCGTCTCCTCACCGAGCGAACTTGCGGTGTCGAAGCCGTACATCACGTATCCGGAGGCCAGCGATGCCACCAGGAAAGCGCTCAGAAAGCCCCCGCTCTTGCCAGCGCCGTAACCGTGGGTGGAGAAAAAGACCGCGGGGCCCCGCGTGGCATGCAGTGCCAGAATGATCACGATGAGACAGGCGGCAATCAGCTCGATGAAGACACCTGCGCTGTTGATTGCCGCCATAAGTCGCACGCCGAGGGCGTTGATGACCGTGGTGATCACGATCAGGACCGTCCCCAGGATCACCGCGTTGGTAGCGAAATCGTAGGCACCGGTGCCGTCACCGATGATCTGGAAGCCGCTCCACAGCCGTGGCAAGTTCAGCTGAAGCGCCAGCACTACGGCAGACAGCGAAACGATCGACGCGGTGAGCATGAGCCAGCCGGAAGACCAGCCGACAATCGGGCTGCCGAGTAGCTTTGACCAGTTATAGACCGATCCCGCGATTGGGTATTTCGCAGCAAGCTCCATGAAGCACAGCGCGACACACAGCTGACCGACGAAAACCAACGGCCACGACCAGAAGTAGGCCGGCCCGGCGGTGCCGTATCCAAAGTAAAAGAGCTGGAAGGTTCCGGTGAGTATCGAGATATAGCTGACGCCCGCCGCGAAGCTGCCGAATGCCCCGATACTGCGATCAAGCGATTCCTTGTAGCCGAAATGCTCCATGCCGCTATCGGACCGTCCAGCGGACTTGTTCTTGCCCATGCCAATATCCTCTCTCGAGTGCATCGTCCGTCCCCCAGCTCTAGTCGTCCTGACATAGTTGTGTGCGGCTCTGCGGCGGTCGGTTTCTCTTAATCTTGTTGTCGATGTCAGAAGTTAATGCCGCTGCCAGGACGGTGCCGATCGTTAGCTGACGCAGGAAATTCCATCGTCAGGGGGGAGTGCTGCCTGTGTCCCTGATGTTCGCCTGTTCGTTGCCAGATCGTCAAATTGGCGCTACATGTTGTCGGATGCCGGGATTCGGGGTGCGAAGGACCGCGTGGCCAAGCGATCCCTACCACTGGCGCGATACTGAGAGCTGTCCCCAGGCGTTCAATCGCCGGCGCGTCGCTGAGCGCACTCCAACGGATGTGTGTGGGCCTGCGTTTGCCCGCTATGTCAGTGCCGGCATCGTGAGGCTCGATCTCGGGAGCGATCTCTATGCGCCACAATCATGTCCGCACCCCTGCGCAGCCCGCCTCGCCGGCTAGCCGCTGGGCTCCGGCGCCCCCCTATCCTTGGTTGGTGGATCTGAAGGCGGAAACCTGACCGAATGAATGGACGATGGGTCGTCGCGCAGCCTCAGGTACAGGCGTCCGTCGGTGACATGGGGGATGGTGAACGCCTCGTCTGGGAAGCCATCCGGTAACAAGACCGAGTCGGTAAACGCGGCATCGCGCGCAACCGATTCGATCAGGAAGAGGTCGTCGCCCAGCAATCTGCAGGGCTTCTTCGGCGACGCCGGGCACTGCAGGTCGGTGAGCGCTGGGACCCGCACGAGCGTCGCCAGCGGTTGCCAGACGCCCGGGATCCCGTGCGTCACCACCCGGAACTGCAACGGTCCGAACGCCGACGCGCCGAGGGCGCGCGAGGGCACGATGCTGGCCACCGCCACCTGCTCGGTCTCAAGCTTCGCATCGCCCCGGCTGATGCTCAGCGAAGTAGAGGCGCTACCGGTGGTGGTCGCAATCTCTAAGGTCTCGTCGGCTGCGAACGAGGCCGGCGACAGGCTGCGCACCGAGAACGTCAGGCGAGCGTCGACGGGCACGTCTTCCGGGTTACCGAGGTCGATTGGCACGTGTTCGGTGACCGCAGCGCGCTGGATCTTCTTGGCGATGAGTACACCGCGGGGGCGAGACCCGCCAACGATCACGATCAGCTTCGAGGTCCGACCGTCCTTCAGCTTGACAGTCGCCCGCGCTGTGTCGCCGGCTTTCAGGCCGGCAAGCGCGGCCGCATCGTGCGCCAGCATCGGCAACTCGTCCGTGCCTAGGCCGGCACGCAACTGACCCGGCAAGAACACGATTCGCTTCAGCACGAGGCTCTCCACATCCTCGAGGCGGTTCCCGTGCAGGACGCCCTCTTCGTCGCCGGCGTAGATCAGGAAACCGTCGAGGCGTCCGGCATCCGCCAGCGCATTCAGAGTGACGATCTGCGGAGACCTCATGCCGGACGAGGTGATCGTCAACGTCACCGGCCCGGGCTGTACATCCTGCAGTGGCAGCTTCAGCTCCAGCTGGCCTGGGCCCAACACCTTCCAGCTCGCCTTCAGGGGGGCGCCGCCAGCGTCGGCCACCTGCACGCTGGTGACACAGCTTGCCGCGGCCGACTGCAGGCGCACGGTGTCTTCGCGACCGACGACGGCCACATCCGACTCGCCGGCGGCGACTAACCACGGAGTCACGCCGGGATCAATCAGCGTGAAGAATGGTCCCGCGAAGGGCACGAAGCCCCACTTGCCGCGCAGCGTCGCGCGGCTTCGTGGCGCGAGGTCCACGCCTTCGAGTGTCGAGGTGTTGACGACGTAGCCGCCGGCGCGCGCGTCCGAGTGGGCCGGCAGCTCCACGACCTTGTCGTCGCGCGTCCTGACCTCAAGTACCGTATCGTGCGCGTAGCCGGTTGCGAAGACGATCGGCTCTCCTTCCACGGGTAGCAGCAGTGGGTTACGGCGCGCGCAGTACTCGCCGTTCGGGTCGACCGCGTGCAGCATCGGGGGCTGCGGCGTGTCGACGGGGGCCAACGCCGTGACCAGCACCGACTGGGGCTTGTGAAATGACGGCGGGGTGTTGAGCATCAGCACCAGCCGGTCCGCGTCCTGCATCGTCAGCGCGGGAATATATTGATACCGCGCCGTGTGGAACCCGTCCATCAGACGCGCGATATCCAGGATCGAGCCGATGTACGGAACGTAAGCGCCGGAACTCAGTACCGCGGTGTTACCAGCCTGCATCGCAAGATCGCTGGCCGGGCCCGAGGTGAGGGTCGCAACCATCGAGTCGCTGTGGCCGTCATTGAGAATCAGGGACTCCTGTCGGCGCATCAGGCACGGCGCCTGTAGCGCCGGGATCCGGTCCAGGCACTTCTCGTCGACCGTGATCGCGAGGCTGCGCGCGAGTAGCGGCGCGGCTTCCTTGACTTGGCCCGGGTCACTCGCGCCGAGGACATGCAGCGCGTTCAAGTAGTGCTCGAGGCGCAGGCGATCGAGTGCCGCCTGATGCAGCTCCTGCGCCGCGCGGACGAACG
>JANXQL010000173.1 GCA_025356815.1 Pseudomonadota bacterium | reverse complement strand
TCTTAGCAATTTCAGCTGGTGCTTTCTGCCAGACTGAAGCAAACTGGACAATCAGGTTGCCGCGGTCACCGCGGCGCATGTGGCTGGCGATGAAGGCGCGCAGGCGCTCTCGTTCTGCCTGCCCGGACAGGAAGATCGGTGCCTTCTCGACGTAGGGCTGGTAGATGGGATCATTCAGGACCGCGCCATCCGAGAAGTTGTGGAGGTAGGCGCAGGGCTGCAACGGAACTTCCCGCGAATACACCTCTTCGTTGAAGTTGCGCAGGAGCTCCGCATAGGACCACGCCTGGTAGGAAGGGTGGCTCGTATCCGACTCCCCTCCTGAGAATCGGGTCCTGACCAACCCGTCCTTATGGGTTAGCGTTGCGCTCTCCCACTGTTTCAATTCGACGATGATCAGTTTGCTGCGGTTCACCTCGTCGATACCGGAAAGCAACAAGTCAATGCGCTTGGCCGTCTGCGGAATGACGTACTCGATCGCGACGCCGCAGTCGTCCGGAATCGACTCATGGCGCAGCACCTTTGCCATCGCAAGCAGGGATTCCTTCCACGCTCGGATTTCTGACTTGGCGACGCGGTGGCCTGTACGGGCCTGATACGCGCCAAGCACTACGGTCTCGATGTCCTGACCGAAAGCGTCATTCAGAAAGCCGTCCTTGGTCGATTGGTAAATGATCATCGGCGGCTGCGATGCTCAGGTGTCCGAGTACTTGCGGGCGGAACCCTTGAAGATGGTCGCAGGGTATCTCTCGGCGTTACGTACCATCTTTGTACGCACCGCCTGCACCAGATCGACATCGAGCTTGTCGGCGAGACGGATGAGGTAGATCTGTACATCTGCCAACTCGTCCATTACCGCGCAACGCTGCTTGTCGGTGAGGCTACTGCTCTGCTCCTCCGTCAACCATTGGAAGGGTTCCAGCAGTTCCGCCGCCTCTACGGTGAGCGCGGAAGCCAGGTTTTTTGGCGAGTGAAACTGGTCCCAGTCCCTCTCCACCGCGAACGCTCGCAGTTCGTCCCGCAGATCTGTTAGTTCAGACATTTGGATGGTCCCTGCGTATTTATCGTCCGGGTAGAAGGCACGTGTTCTTGATCTCGCAGGGTTCGTGATTTCATTGCAGTGCCAGCATCCTGACGAATCCCGCGATCCGCTCCGCCTCGGCGCTGGTCAGGTCATTTGGAATATTGACCAGCGTCACCACGAG
Organism: Pseudomonadota bacterium; assembly: GCA_025356815.1. Classification (GTDB taxonomy): domain Bacteria; phylum Pseudomonadota; class Gammaproteobacteria; order Steroidobacterales; family Steroidobacteraceae; genus CAIKZZ01. The sequence goes on along the minus strand of JANXQL010000173.1, from coordinate 3,870 downwards.
GCCCGGCCGAATGGGGACCGCCGAGCGATACGTTCCCGCCACCTCATCCGGGGCTCGCTCCGTAGACGTTTCCCTTGTCGTAGACTCATCGCTTCCGAGTTCCTTGTCTCTCTTACGCGGTCCGGTGGTCGTCCGTGTCTTGACCGTGAAATTCGCCGGATCCTCGCGCCAGCTCAGGAACAGGTCGACCGCTCGGCGGATCCGGCGGCCGTACTCCTTGAGCGACGAGGGATTGAAATCCTTGGCACGTTTGTTCGAAAAGCGCCTGACGGTCGCGTCGAGGTCCAGCTGACCCAAGTCGGCCTTCTCGGCGTCAGACAGGATTCCGAGGACATTCCTGGTGGCCACCGCCAGGGCTTGGGCGGTTGCGGCGGGCATGAGCCCCTTGTCGCCCGCATGGTCAAGAAACTCCAGCAGATCGTCCGCTGAGTACGCATTTGCCATGGTCATATTCCTACGGTATATTGACTCTTCAACAACAATATAACGTATAGACATGTCTGACGCAAATGACCACTACCCGCGGGCCATCCACTTGCAGCTGACCGCCGACCTCAGCCTTTACCCGGTGGTTGCGGTTATGGGAGCGCGCCAGGTCGGCAAGAGCACGATCTGCCAGGAGATCGCCGAAGCCCAGGGCTTCGCCCGGCGTACGCTCGACGAACGGGACGTCCGCGAACAGGCAATCGCTGACCCCGAGGGGTTCCTGGAGGACCTCGGCGACGGGGGAGCGTTTATCGACGAGGTGCAGCGAGCACCCGATCTGATGCTCGCCATCAAGGCGGTCGTCGACCGGGACGGGCGAAACGGACAGTACCTGCTCAGTGGGTCGAACCAGCCCAAAGTCGGAAAATCGGTCGGCGACTCCCTGGTGGGACGCGCGACTTACCGGACGCTTCGACCGTTGACCTTGAGCGAACTGCGATTCGGCGAGGAATTCCGGGGTTGGAGCTTCCTGTTCGGGCCCGACGAGACGGCCGTGCTCGCTGAATTGGAGCAACGCGCGGCCTCCAGCGGACGGCTCGATTGGCGGTCAGTCGTCCTGACGGGAGGGTTCCCCCGGGCCGTCGCCGCACCACCCGAACAGCGCCAGCGGATTCTCGACGACTATGTCGAGATCTTTTCGCGCCGCGACATCCTCGAGATTCTGGAGGTTGAATCCGCCCCCCGGCTGGAAGCCTTTGTGCGATTGACTGCCGCCCGAACCGGTCAGGAGCTCAACGTTACGGGCTTGTCCAATGACCTGGGCACGCCGGTCACCACCATCCGGCGTTGGCTTGAGGCGCTGCAGCGCAGTTACCTCATAGAGCTCGTCCCGCCGTACTCACGCAATTCCGGCCAGCGTGTGATCAAGGCGCCGAAGCTCTACAGCGTTGACGCGGCGCTCGCTATGGCGGCAGCACGCGATACAACGCCCACCGGCTTCCATCTTGAGACCATGGTCGCGAGCGACCTGTTCGTGTGGAGGGATGGCGCCCCGACACGCGACCTTTACCACTGGCGACTGAGTTCCGGGCAGGAAGTCGACTTTGTCCTGGAGCAGGACGGGCACTTGCTGCCCGTGGAGGTCAAAGCGGCTGAATCAGTTGGCGTAGACGAGGCGCGGCACCTGATCACCTTTCGCGAGCGTCATACCAATACGCCTCGCGGGATCGTCTTGAGCAGCGACCCCGAGATCAGAGTTATCCGGCCCGGAATTCTGGCGTGCCCGTGGTGGGCCGTCCTGTGACGAACGCGCTGACGACACCCGAAGACCTGCAGATGTGCCCCCATAGGTGCCCCATCTGCGCGCTTGTCCTCCACCGCTCTCCAAGCCAATCATCGCGTTAGCTAAACTCTCAAGCTTCTGCATCGGTAGATTGCTTGTTGCCGGCTGCCGACAAATGGCAGGACAATCAAACCGAAGCTGTTACATAGCGGCGGCAGGTAACGCCAGAAAGCACGGGTGCGCCGACCCCCTATATTCCCCACGCAGTATGGCCACATGACTGAAACAGCCCCGTTACATGTGAACCGGCGTCTTGCTTTGACCAGGCACCAGCGCCGAACGTTGACCAGACCTCAATTCTCGCATGCTGTTGATTGAGTGAGGAAAACGTGTAAACGGGCTGGTCAATATTCAACGCCGATTCCGTTCAAAAACTGGTCAATCTTGCACGCCTGTTTACATCCTGAGGGAACGTGGTGTTGGTTCGACGGTGATCGCAGTGGAATCTGGAGAACGACAGTGAAGAAGCTTCCGGCCCCGCGGATTCAGAGCCTCGGATCGCTACGGGACGAAATGAAGGCCGTAGCACGGGGCGAACAGCCCACACCTGCGGACGCCGCTCGCCTGAGCTTCAACTCCACCGAAGCGCTCGTGAAGTTACTCACCCCGGGGTACCGTGCGTTGCTCGCGCTTATCCGCGATCGACAGCCCGAGTCCGTCGCCGTGCTGGCGAAACTAAGCGGTCGCGCGCAGCCCAATCTCACGCGAACGATCGCGAAGCTGGAGGCAGCTGGCCTCGTCGCGGTCATTACCGCGGGCCGCAAACGAGGTCTGCGCGCGGTGGAGTCGAAACTGCGCGTCGAAATCGATCCCTACTCGAACCGCGACACCCTCGAAGTTGCCTGACCGGACGAGGACGGCCGACAACGACCGAGCACACCGACTGCGGAAATCTGCGCGTGCATATTATGAGTAGGGGTATGGCGAATCGAAAGAATAGCGTTGCGGTCGAGCCGGGCTCCGGCAATGTCTTCGCCGATCTCGGCCTGCCCGATAGCGTCGAGTTCGACACCAAGGTGCGACTCGCGATCGAGATCGTGCGAGCGCTCGACGACCGGGACCTCTCCCAGATCGCGGCCGCCAAGGTGCTCGGGATCAATCAGCCGAAGGTGTCGGCTCTCCGGCGCTACAAACTCAAGGGGTTCTCGGTCGAGCGCCTGATGACGTTTTTGACGGCACTCGGGCGTGACGTCTAAATTCGGGTCACTGCTCGGTGCGAGCGCGCCGCACAGGGTCGGGTTCGGATCGAGTTGATTTGACTGTGTAGCATCGGGCAAAGACTCGTGTTCAGCTTTAGCCGCCAGGAATCGAGGCTCCGAGTCGAAATCCGTCCGCTTCCCTAATATAATGGTAAGGCTATGGCAATCACCGCATTGAAACTTCCTCCGGCACTCGAGAGGTTCGTGGCCGCTCAGGTCAAGCAGGGCGCGTATCGCAGCCCCCAGGCTGCGATCGTCGCGGCAGTCTCGAAGGAAAAGCGCCGTGCCGAGCAGCGGAGCTTGCTGGACGTGCAGCTTCAAAAGGGCCTCGAGTCGGAGCCGGCCGGTGAACTGAACATCGAAGACGTGATTCGGCGTGGCCGCGTGCGACTTGCCGCGCGCAAGCGCAAAGCTCGCGCTTGATGGTGCGGCGGATCGAACCGTCCCGGAAGGCGCTCGCCGACTTCGACGCCATCTACGATTACATTGCCAAAGAGAATCCCCGCGCCGCCGCAGGGGTACTGCGCTCATTGGATCGAGCCATTCAGCGACTGGTAGAGCAACCGAAATTGGGCCGCGTCTACCGACACGGCAACCATCGACTGCGTCTGCTGATCCACGGGCCTTACCTGACGTTCTACAGAGAGCGTCCAGGCGTGATTTCGTTGGTTAGGGAAGCTCTGAAGAACTGGTCATGACAGAAGGCCGCGGCAAGGAATTGCGGTTTGATGTGCCGAGCGGCGCGGATTCGCGCCGCTGCTCGGCGGCTTTCTCGTCCATATCGCACATTTCCTAACTTTCACCGACACGTCTCCTACGCATTCAGCAATCGTCGTCGGACGAGATACAGATTGGTCAGCGCAGCGGTCACTTCCAGGCGGTTCAGGTTCTTGGCCAGTCCCC
>JANXQL010000154.1 GCA_025356815.1 Pseudomonadota bacterium | reverse complement strand
TGGAGCAAGGAGGTGCTCAAGCTGCTGTACGAGGAGCGCCATATCACCGCCTCCGGACACGAGACGACGGACACCGATCCGGGTACCGCGACCGACAAGGAGGACTACTCGCTCGAGCGCTACATACTCGGCCTGAACCACTACCAGATCGAGATGCTCGCCGACCTCGATCAGGTGCCTGAGGCCGGCGCCCTGGTGCTGATCAGCTGGCCGAAGCCGGAGGGTGGCACCGGCTTCCCAGCCCGGGTGATCGCGATCCTGCCCTGACTACAGTTGCGCCCTGCGGCATGACGCCGCCGGGCGACGGCCGCTCGTTGGCCGAGCTTCCGGCCGTGCGCGCGCCCCTGTCGCCCCCCTCCCGTCCACGGAAGCCTTGCCATGACCCAGACCCCGGCAACCGCATGAGCGGCCAGCGCTGGTCCACTGATCTGGGCTTCATGCTCGGCGCCGTCGGTGCAGCTGTCGGCCTCGGCAGCATCTGGCGTTTCCCGTACCTCGCCGGCGCTGGCGGCGGGTTCGCGTTCATCGCCGTGTTCGTGGTCGCGTGCCTTGCGTTCGGCGCGCCGATGCTGATCGGCGAGGCCGTCCTCGGTCGATGGGCCCGCAGCAGCCCGCAGCGCGCCGCAGGCGTCATCGCCGCGCGCTTCGGCTACTCTCGCGGCTGGGACGTGGTGGGCTGGACCGGTCCCGTCGCCGGCTACCTGGTCACCTCCTATTACACGATGATCGCCGGCTGGGTGCTCGCCTATGCCTGGCTGTTTCTGACCGGCCAGTACAGCCGCGGTGGTGTCGCCGCCGCCGCCCGGTTCCATGCGCTGACCACCGACACGACCGCCGCCTCACTCTGGCAGCTTGGGTTCTTCGCCCTGGTCACCTACGTCTCCGCCCGCGGCGTGAATCGGGGCGTCGAGTTCGCAAACCGCTGGCGGGCGCCGGCGCTGCTGGCAATCCTGCTGGTGCTGGTCGCGTATTCGCTCGCGACCGGCGATGTGCAACGTGGGCTCACTTTCGCCTTCGCGCCGGACCTCACGCGGCTGACGCCCTCGGTCCTGCTCGACGCGGTCGGGCAGGCGTTCTACGCACTGGGAATCTGCGTGGGCGTGATGATGGTCTACGGCGCATACATGCCACCCGGCGAGCCGGTCGGGCGCAGCGTGGTCGCGGTAATCGGCTCGATCCTCGCGGTGTCGGCGCTGGCGACGATCGTGATCTTCCCGCTGGTGTTCCACTATGGCCTGAACCCCGCCAGCGGTCCGGAGCTCGTCTTTGAGGTGCTTCCCGTGGCGTTCGCCGAGATGCCCGGCGGCCGCCTGATCGGCACGCTGTTCTTCGCGCTGCTGGTGCTGGCGGCGTTCACACCGACGATGGCGCTGATGGAGCCGTGGGTTGCGTGGCTGATGGAGCGCTTCGGGCTGCGGCGCCCGCTTGCCGCCTGTGTCGCGACCGGCTCGTGCTGGCTGGTCGGGCAGGCATCGGTGGCCTCGTTCGGGGCGGCAGCGGGCTGGCGCCCGTTGGCGTCGATTCCGCGCTTCGCCACGATGAACCTGTTCGGACTGGTCGATTTCGTCAGTGCCAACGTGCTGATGCCAATGTCGGCACTGCTGGTCAGTGTGTTTCTCGGCTGGCGGCTCGCCGGTCGGGTGCCCGACGAGGAGTACGTAGGCCTCACGCCCGCGATGTGCCGGCTACTGGTATTCGCGCTGCGCTACCTGTGCCCGGTGGGCATCTCGATCGTGCTGGTCGTCGGCCTGCGAGGCTAGGCGCCCGAACTTGATGGAGCCAGTTCGATGAACAACCCCGATCCGGCCGGTGCATCCCACCATCGCTGGGCGGACGTACCGCTCGAGCAGCTCAAGGCAGGCCTCACCCGGCGCCTGGTCAGCGGCGAGCGCATCATGGTCGCGCAGATCGAGCTGAAGGCCGGCGAGGACGTGCCGCGCCATGCCCACGAGAACGAGCAGGTCAGCTACGTACTCACGGGCGCGTTGCGGTTCTGGCTCGGTGCGAACGACGAGCGCGAGGTCACGCTGCACGCGGGCGAGGTGCTCGTGATCCCTTCGAACGTGCCGCACCGCGTGCTCGCGCTCGAGGACACCTTCGATCTTGATCTCTTCAACCCGCCGCGCCAGGACTGGCTGGCCGGCACCGATGCATACCTGAGGCGCTGATATGTCGCACTACACCATCGATCCGGCCGTCAGCGACGCGCTCGCCGGCTTCAGCCTGCCCGACAAGCTCGGCTTCGGGGTCGTGCTCGCGCCTGTGATGTACTCGGTCGAATGGGCCGACGGGCGCTGGGGCCAGGGATCGCTGCTGCCGTACGGGCCGATCCAGATTGCCCCCGGCGCGCGCGCGCTGCACTACGGCGAGTTCATCTTCGAGGGCATGAAGGCATACCGCGCCGGCACGCCCTGGCCGAATCTGTTCCGGCCGCTCGACAACTGCCGCCGTCTCGCGCTGTCGGCGGAGCGGATGGCGATGCCCGCCGTGCCCGAGGCGCTGTTCCTCGAGGCGGTCGACGCGGTGGCAGGCGCCATGGCGCCATTCGTGCCGACAGGCTCCGGTCGCTCGCTCTACTTGCGCCCGTTCCTGTTCGGTACCGAGCCGGGCTACATGTTGCGCAACTCGCAGACGTTCCGTTTCATGGTGATTGCGAACCCGGTCGAGTCCTACGCCAGCGGTCCGATGAAGGTCGCGATTGAGCGCCGTGACGTGCGCGCCGCGGTTGGCGGGATCGGCGTCGCCAAGGCGGCCGCCAACTACGCCGCGAGCCTGCGCGCCTCGAACGCAGCCCTCGCGCGCGGCTATGCGGTCGCGCTGTGGCTGGATGCGGCCGAGCATCGCTACATCCAGGAGCTGTCCGGCATGAACGTATTCGCCGTGATCGGCGGCGCGCTGCACACCCCTGAGCTCGATGGCGCCATCCTGCCCGGCATCACCCGCGATTCGGTGATCGCGCTCGCCCGCCACCGCGGCTACCAGGTGCACGAGCGGCCAATGGCGATCGACCAGCTGCTGGCGCAGATCGGCAGTGGAGAGTGCAGCGAGGTCTTCGCGTGCGGTACGGCGGCGATCGTGGCCCCCATCGGCGCGCTGGGCGATGCCGACGGCCGCGACCACGTGCCGGCGAAGGTCGATGTCGTTGCGGCCGAGCTGCGTGAGGCGCTGCTCGCGATCCAGGAGCGCCGGGCGCCGGATCCGTTTGGTTGGACGCGCGACGTGGCGCCGCCGCCTGCGGACGCGCCTTGGGCGCGGCCGGCCGCTTGAGCACCGCCCACGCCCATTACGCCGGCGCCCTGCCACCGACGCCGCGCGCCGCGTTCATGCTCGGCATGCAGGAGATGCTGCCGGGTATCCCGGCGATGGCGGCCTGGTCGCTCGTCACCGGGGTCGCGATGGCGAAGTCCGCGCTGTCGCTCGCCGAGGCGATGGGGCTGTCGCTGATCGCGTATGCGGGAGCCGCGCAGCTGGCCGCGCTGCCGCTGCTGGTCGCCGGCGCGCCGATCGTGGTGACGGTCATGAGCGCGCTGATGGTGAACCTACGCTTCGTGATCTACAGCGCGGCGGTGGCGCCGTCGCTGCGTCTGCTGCCGCTGCGCCAGCGGCTGCTCCTGGGCTACATGCTCTCCGACATGGGCTTCGTGTTCTACATGCGCCGCGAGCCGCATCTGCGCGAGTCACCGATGCGAGCCTGGTACTTCGCGGGGCTCGGCGTGGTGGTGTTCATCGTCTGGCACAGCGCGTCGCTGATCGGCCTGTTCGCGGCCGCGGCGATTCCGGAGCGGTGGGGGCTTGACTTCATCGGCACGCTGGCGCTGCTGGCGCTGCTGGTGCCGATGCTCGCGACAAGGCCGTCGCAGGTGGGTGGCGTGGTGGCCGCGGCACTGAGCGTCGCGTTGCGCGGCCTGCCGTTCAAGCTCGGCGTGGTCGTTTCGATCGTCGCGGGCATCGCCGCGGCAGTGCTCGCCGAGCGGCGCGCAGGGGAGACTAGATGAGCGCGACGCTCACGTTCTGGCTGGCAGTGGTCGGCATCGGCCTCACCGGCGTCGTGACCCGCTGCAGCTTCCTCGTGCTCGGTGACCGACTAGTGCTGCCGCGGGCGGTGGAGCGGGCGCTGCGCCACGCGCCTGCCGCAGCGCTTTCGGCGATCGTGGCGCCGGCCATGCTGCTGGTGGACGGGCAGGTGGGACTGGCGCCCGGCAATCCGCGGCTGGTGGCCGGGATTGCGGCGGGTCTGGTCATGTGGCGGACGCGCGGCATGCTGTGGTCGATGGCTGCGGGAGTCGCCGTCTACACGGCGCTCCGGCTGCTGTGGCCGGCCTGAGAGGCCGGCCGGGCGCTGCTAGTCTTCCATCAGGAAGCTGCGCAGCTGCTCCGAGCGGCTGGGATGGCGCAGCTTGCGCAGCGCCTTCGCCTCGATCTGGCGGATGCGCTCGCGGGTGACGTCGAACTGCTTGCCGACTTCCTCGAGGGTGTGGTCGGTGTTCAGGTCGATGCCGAAGCGCATGCGCAGGACCTTGGCTTCGCGCGGCGTGAGCTGCGCAAGCACCGCGTGCGTGGTCTCGCGCAGGCTCTCCATCGTGGCGGAGTCGACCGGTGACTGGACCGACGAGTCCTCGATGAAGTCGCCGAGATGCGAGTCCTCGTCGTCGCCGATCGGGGTCTCCATCGAGATCGGTTCCTTCGCGATCTTGAGGACCTTGCGGACCTTGTCCTCCGGCATCTCCATGCGTATCGCGAGTTCCTCGGGCGTCGGCTCGCGACCCATCTCCTGCAGCATCTGCCGCGAGATGCGATTGAGCTTGTTGATGGTCTCGATCATGTGCACCGGGATGCGGATGGTGCGCGCCTGGTCCGCGATCGAGCGGGTGATGGCCTGACGGATCCACCAGGTGGCGTAGGTCGAGAACTTGTAGCCGCGGCGGTACTCGAACTTGTCGACCGCCTTCATCAGGCCAATGTTGCCCTCCTGGATAAGGTCCAGGAACTGCAGGCCGCGGTTGGTGTACTTCTTCGCGATCGAGATCACCAGGCGCAGGTTCGCCTCGACCATCTCCTTCTTCGCGCGGCGCGCCTGCGCCTCGCCGACGGCGACCTCGCGGTTGATTTCCTTGATCTCGTGGATCGTCAGGTGCAGCGCCTTCTCCAGGTCGCTGATCGACTGCATCCGCGCCAGAACCTCCGGCTTGAGGCGCGCGAGCGCCGAGGAATGCTTGCGCTTGAGCTTGATCTGCTTGTCGATCCAGGCCGGCTTGGTCTCGTTCTTCGGGAAGACCGCGATGAAGTCCTTGCGCGGCATGCCGGCCTGCTTGATGCAGACGGCCATGATTTCCTTCTCGAGCCCGCGGATCGTCGCGACGTTGTCGCGCAGGTTCGTGATCAGCGCTTCGAACATCTTCGGCGCGAGCTTGAGCTCGAGGAACTGGTCGGCGAGCTTCTTGCGCGCCTTTAACGTCTTCGGGTCCTTTGGCGTGGCGCCGTCGAGCGCCTTGACGACGCTCGCGTGCAGCTTCTGGATCGCGAGGAACCGGCGCGCTGCTTCTTCCGGATCCGGGCCGGTCTCAAGCGCTTCCTCTTCCTCGTCCTCGGCGTCGTCGTCACCTTCGGCTTCGGCCTTCTCGGCGGCGAGCAGCTTCGGGTTCTGCGGCTGGGCGATTTCGTCCGGCGCATTCGGGTCGACAAAGCCGACGATGATGTCGGCGAGGCGGCCCTGGCCCGACTTCAGCGGCTCGTAGGCGCGCAGCAGGTAGTCGTAGGTCGCCGGAAAGTTCGCGAGCGCCTTCTTGACCGCGTCGAGGCCCTCCTCGATGCGCTTGGCGATGCGGATCTCACCCTCGCGGGTGAGCAACTCGACGGTGCCCATCTCGCGCATGTACATGCGCACGGGGTCCGTGGTGCGGCCGAACTCGGCGTCGACGGTGGCGAGGGCCGCGGCGGCTTCCTCGACGGCCTCGTCGTCGGTGGCCACCGGGCCGTCGGCCAGGATCAGTGACTCGGCGTCCGGTGCCTTCTCGTACACCGGAATGCCCATGTCATTGATCATGTTTACGATATCTTCGATCTGCTCGGGATCGACGATTTCGCTGGGCAGGTGGTCGTTGACCTCGCCGTAGGTCAGGAAGCCTTGTTCCTTGCCCTTGGCGATCAGCCGCTTGAGCTGCGACTGCCGCTCGTCAGGGACTCCGGTCGCAAGAGGTGGGGCTTTCTTTTCGCTCAAGATAGATACCCCTCATGCGGGCTTAAAAGAGCCGCGTATTGTACACAGACAGCCCCCCAGTCCCAAGGTTCAAGCTTAAATCGAGCGCATTGTCAAGAATCATGCCGACTGTCGCTCGCGCGGGCCTCAGCCGGCTGGGCGCGGCGCGGCGCGGACCTGCGCCTGCAGTTCGCGCAGTTCGCGCTTTTCGTCCTCGTCCAGCCCCTCGCCGGCGGCCTTGTCGATCAGCTCGTCGATGCGCCGCTCGGGGCCTGCCTCGGCGACGAGCTTGGCCACCCCGGCCGCGAATTCGCGCGCAATCGCCGCGTCCTCGAGTTCCGGTAACGGCACCGCGGCGAGTTCGGCGAGCCGGTCGTGCTCGGGCCGGCCGCGCCAGCGCTCGACCAACTGAGCCGAGTTCAGCGTGGGCTCCCCGTGCATCGTCTCGATCAGCTCGGCGAGTACCCCAAGCCCGCGATCGCCCGACAGGCGCAGCGCCTCTGGCGCGCCGACCGCGGCGGCCGCGGCGGGATGCTGCAGCAGCCGCGCGATCGCCTGGCTGGCGAGCGAACCGCGCCCGCTGGGGCGCTGCAGGGGCCGGGGCTGGCGTTGTCCGGACGGAAGCGCGCTGGCCGAGGAGCCGGGGCCGGCGGTGCCCAGTCCCAGCAGCGTCGCGAGGCGAGGGGCCGGCATGCGCACCTCGCGCGCCAGGCGGTCGATCAGCAGCTCGCGGTAGATGCCCTCCGGCACGCGCGAGATCAGCGGCCGGGCGAGTTCGGCGAGTCTCGCCCGCCCGTCCACCGAACTGAGGTCCGTCTCGGCGGCGAAGTGGCTCACGAGGTATTCGGACAGCGGCATCGCGCCTGCGATTCGCGCCTCGAACGCCGGCTTGCCCTCGGCGGCCACCAGCGTGTCCGGGTCGTGGCCCTCGGGCAGGAACAGGAACTTGATCTGGCGTCCTTCCTTGGCAAATGGCAGGCACGTCTCGAGCGCCCGCCAGGCCGCCTGGCGGCCGGCCTTGTCGCCGTCGAACGAGAACACAACGTCGCCGGTGACGCGAAACAGCCGGTTCAGGTGTTCAGGGGTCGTCGCCGTGCCGAGTGTCGCCACGGCGTAGTGGATGCCCGCCTGCGCGAGGCGCACCACATCCATGTAGCCCTCGACCACCAGCAGCCGCTCGATGGTGCGCAGCTCCTGGCGGGCCTCGTACAGGCCGTACAGCTCGCGGCCCTTGTGGAACAGCGGCGTCTCGGGGGAGTTCAGGTACTTCGGCTCGCCCTGGTCGAGGATGCGGCCGCCGAAGCCGACCACGCGGCCGCGCGAATCCCGGATAGGGAACATGATCCGGTCGCGGAAGCGGTCGTAGAAGCCCGGGCCCGCGCCACGCTGCTGTTCCGGGGCGCGCTCGATGATCAGCCCCGCGGTCAGCAGCGCCTGACGGCCGGCGTCGGTCGCGCCAAACTTCCTGAGCACCGCGTCCCAGCCGGCCGGAGCGTAGCCGAGGTGGTAGAGGGCGGCGGTCTCGCCGACGAGGCCGCGGCCCTTCAGGTAGTCCTTGCCGCGGTCCGACTCCTTCAGTGCGTCGCGAAAGTGCTGGTCGGTCGCGGCCATCAGCGCGTACAGGTCATCCAGCAGCCGGTCGCGCGGATCGGGGCCCGCGCCGCCCTCGCGCGGCACCTCCAGGC
>JANXQL010000151.1 GCA_025356815.1 Pseudomonadota bacterium | reverse complement strand
AGGGAGAAGGGAGCAGGAGACATCCCTCTCCCCTCGGGAGAGGGACCGAGGGTGAGGGAGGCTGAAGAATGTGGCTAATCAGGAAGCGTTTTGAGTGCTGTGGTCGTGAATGCCTAGAAAAATCGTATTGTTTGGTTTTTTGTGTTCGGCGGAAGTTGCAGTCAGTGACCGATCAACATGTGCTGTGAGCCAAGCAGCGGATAGGTGAGCAGGGCTGTAGTATGGAACTGGCTTGGATCGTCACGGGATGACACGGTCGCCCCCTCAATAGCGCCATTTCTCATGCCTTGCCGGCAGTCGATTGAGCAGGTTCCGCGTGTCTTGCCAAGCCGACAGGAACCGATCCATCAGTGCCACGAACCTTGGCCCATGTGTGGGGTCGAGCAGGTGAACCATCTCGTGCACGACGATGTATTCGAGGCATTCCCTGGGCTTCTTGGCGAGTTCCGTGTTCAAGCGAATGGTGCCGGCCGCCGGGTTGCAGCTACCCCACCGGGTCTTCATTTGCTGGACATAGAAGCCTTGCACCGTCACGTTCAGCCGTGGTGACCAAGCCGCTATCAGCGGCGGGATCGCGGCCTTGAGCAACTGGCGATACCAATTCGCCATCGTCGCCGCCCGCGTTGCCTCATCTGAACCGGGGCGAACCCGCAGAACCAGCTTTGCATGATGGAGTTGCACGCTGGGAGCGGCATCTTCCTCGACCAGTTGCAACAAGTAGCGTCGCCCCCATACGTGGTGGCTTTCGCGGTCCAGGTATTCGTGCGGGCTGTCGCGCTCTTGTGCGCGCAACGTCTTCTGCTGCTGCCTGATCCACCCGAGCTTGGAGATCGCGAACAGGCGGATCGTATCGAGGCTCATCCGCCGCGGGGCCGACAGGCGCACTTTGCCAACGGGCGGGTGGACGCTCAGATGCACATTCTTGATGTCCTTTCTCACCACGTCCAGGGTGATGCCCCCAAGGTCGAGTTGGGTAGACATCAGTACTCCCGCTGCTGCTTGATGATGAGGAAGACGCGCTCGACTTCGGCGGCGTCGCCTTGCAACAGCGGCAACAGGGCGCGCTTGATCTCGTTTTCGCGCGCCTGATGCCCGCGCCAGTCATCCGGTCGAACCCGCTTCACCATGGCATCGATAGCAAACGCGAGCCGGAGCTTGGGATCCGAGGCGCTCTCGTAGGCTCCAAATTGTTCCGTGATGCCGAGCGCGCTCAGCGGAGCGCTCGGCGCCCGCAGATTGTCGTAGAGCGCTCGCAGCCACGGCCTCGGCTTCAGCACCTCGGGCGTGCCGTCGTCGTGGCCGCTCTGCACTTGTCGGACAACGTCGGCGATTCGCGTCAGGTACGCTTCGTATTCGATGCGCCTGGCTCTCAGGTCGGCGATGATTTCCGCCAGCAACTTCGACATCCGGTCGTAGTAGGCGGGATTGTTCAGGTGCTCCTGGATGATCTTGCTGCGCACGTTGTTGGCGATGGTCTCTGCCACGGCATCCCCATTGCCCTTTATCCCTTCCGGCAGGCTGTCGATCGCATTGGCCATGCCGGTCTTCACGATCAGTTCCAGCAGCGGCATGTCGCCGAACGGCGAGATCGTGCGTGGCTCATCGGCCTCGATATAGGTGTCGATCAGGTGCCGCATGTCGGCCTCGTAGGCCTTGAGGTCGATTGTCTCCCCGCTCGAGTTGCGGATGACCTCGCGCAAATCCAGATAGCGTTTCAAGTCCTGCTTGAGGCGGGCGATGTCGGCAGTGCCGTAGCCGGCCGTGTCCAGATCATCGGCGATAGCGGCATACGCCCGCACCAGTGAAACAGTCGCCTTGTAGAGGGCGACTCGCTGCGGTTCGTGCTTGGCCAGATCCGCAGGAACCTCGACATTGCCGCAGAAGTAGTGGATGTGCTCCAGTTCGCTCTTCGGTGGCTTCACCGGTTCGCAGATCAGCGCCAGCGCTTCGAGGGAGCCGTCCAAACGCTCCCGGCCCTTGGCCAGGCGGTCCTGCAGCAGGACATCGGGGGTGATGCCGCCGGCACTGTGATCGAGTTCAGACGTATAGACCTGCAGGGCACCGGTCCCCTGGTCGTTGACCAGCTTCTTGAACAGATCCTTGTAGTCCACGATGTAGCCGAAACCCTTGTCGTCGCCGTCGAGCCGGTTGACGCGGCAGATGGCCTGGAACAGGCCGTGGTCCTGCATGGTCTTGTCGATGTAGAGATAGGTGCAGCTCGGCGCGTCGAAGCCGGTGAGCAGTTTGTCCACCACCACCAGCAGCTTCATGTTCGCGGGTTGTTCCTTGAACAGCGTCTTGGCGTTGTCCTCGTAGGTCTCGGTCTTCGACTTTCCCGGCTGCGGGATCACGCCTTGCAGCAGCGCGGTGTAGGTGTTGTAGAGAAACTGCCTGTCGGTCTCGGTGTTCGCGCCGGTCTCTTCCAGGGTCACGTCCCGGGCTTGCGGGTTGTACGACGTCACGACCGCGCACTTGCCCTTGAGCACGGTCTTCTGGAACAGCTCGAAGTACTTGCACGCCTCGTAGATGCTCGACGCCACGAGGATCGCGTTGCCACGCTCATTGGAAAGGCGCGGCTTGACGCCGAAATCGTGCACGATATCGCTGACCACGCGATCCATGCGCGAGCGTGAGCTGAGCACGTTCTGCATCGTGCCCCACTGCTCGCGCAACGCGGCCTTCTTCCAGTGGCTCAGGCCCTTGGTCTTGGCCTCGAACCACGCATCGATCTTGTCTTGCGAGCCCAGGCTCTGCTCGATGTCGCGCGCCTCGTACACCAGATCGAGCACCACGCCATCGTCCACGCCCTCGCTGAATTTGTAGGTGTGGATATAGTCGCCGAAGACCTCGCGGCTGGTCTGCGCATCCTGCTTCAACAGCGGCGTGCCGGTGAAACCGATGAAGACCGCGCCGGGCATCAGCGCTTTCATCGTGCGGTGCAGCTTGCCGCTCTGCGAGCGATGGCACTCGTCCACGAACACGAACAGCTCGCCCACCGTCTGACTGGGTTGCGCCTCCAACTCCTTGATGAAGGCGTCGAAGTCGTCCACGCCCTTGCGCCCGAACTTGTGAACCAACGAGCACAGCAGACGCGGAGTCGCCTGGCCGAGCTGGTTCATCAGGTTGCGCCCGCTGCTGGTGCGCTCGATGGGCTCGCCGGCTTCCTGGAATACACCCTCAATCTGCTTGTCGAGTTCGTCGCGGTCGGTGACGATCACCACGCGAGCGTTCGGTTTGTTCTCGAGGATCCATTTGGCCAGCAGCACCATCACGATGCTCTTGCCGCTGCCCTGCGTGTGCCAGATGATGCCGCCCTGGTAGGCATCGACGCGCTTCTGCGCCGCCTTGGTCCCGAAGTATTGATGGACGCGCGGCAGCTTCTTGATGCCGCCGTCGAACAGCACGAAGTCGTGCATCAGCTCGATCAGGCGGGTCTTTTCGCACAGCTTGAGCAGGTACTTGTCTAGCTTGAAGCGGCTGTTGTCGGTCTCGTCTTCCTTCCAGGTGAGGAAGTACTTTTCCGGTGTGCCGATGGTGCCGTATTGCAGCCCCTCGGAATCGTTGCCGGCAAAGACGAACTGGACCGTGCTGAAGAACCAGGCGTTGAACGCCAGCTGCTGATTGGAGAGGCTCTGCCGGATGCCATCGCCGATGGAGGTGCGGCTGTTCTTCAACTCGATCACGCCAACCGCGATACCGTTGACGTAGAGCACGAGATCGGGGCGCCGCTCCAGGTTGCCGCGCAGCGTGACTTCCTCGGCGATGGCGAAGTCATTGTCAGCCGGGTGCGTCCAGTCGATGACCTTGACCGTCTCGGTGACCTTGCGGGCTTCGATCTTCACCGGCACGCCATAGCGCAGCAGGCTGTAGACCGCCTTGCTGTTGTCGTAGAGGCTGCGGTTGGGGTTGTCCGCCTCGATATGAAGCAGGTAGATGGCGCGGCTGATTTGTTCGGGGGCATAGCCCGCCTTGCTCAGCCAGGCTGAGAGCAGGCTCTCCTCGATGTTGCTGTTGCCGGCGCGGCTGGTCCAGTCGCCGAGGGTGCGGTAACCGAGCTCATCGCGGAACAGGGCGAGAACGCGGTTCTGGGTGGCGCGCTCGGGCTGGCCGATGCCGCCGCTCATTTCAACACTTCCCAACGCCCGCCCTTGGCGGGGCCGATGTGCCGGATTCGACCGGCATGCCTCAATTTGTTCAGATGGTACTTCACCCCATCCTCTGACAGTCCGACGAGACGCAAGGCCAGTTCGCGACGGCTGAGGTGGGGTTCGGCCCGCAACCAGGCCAGGATGCGCTGCGCTGTGTCCTGGGTGGTTTCCGGGGTAGTTTCTTGGGTAGTCTCCAGGGTAGTTTCCAGGGTAGTCCCGCTTGCGTCAGCGGCAAAAGGGAACACCACCCACAAGCCAGTGCCATCGTAGTCGAACCGGGGCGCGGGGTAGCCCAGCGTCAGGCAGCTGTCGCGTATCAGGTCAATGCCGCGCCCCCAGGATTCGATCTTGCCAGCCCGGAAGAATGCGTTCGCGACATCGGGGTTGGCAGGATGCGAGGCATGCTTGGCGAGCAGCCGCTCCAATGACCAATCGACGGG
>JANXQL010000139.1 GCA_025356815.1 Pseudomonadota bacterium | reverse complement strand
ACCGCCTGGTGATCCGCTTTCGCGTCGACGGCGTGCTGCGCGAGGTGCTGCAGTCACGCCGGGCGCTGGCGCAGGTGGTCGTCTCGCGCATCAAGGTGATGTCCAAGCTCGACATCGCCGAAAAACGCCTGCCGCAGGACGACCACCTGCGCCAGCGCCCGGCGTGACTGCAGCACCTCGCGCAGCACGCCGTCGACGCGAAAGCGGATCACCAGGCGGTTCTCGAACGGCTCGATGTGGATGTCGGA
Organism: Pseudomonadota bacterium; assembly: GCA_025356815.1. Taxonomy (GTDB): domain Bacteria; phylum Pseudomonadota; class Gammaproteobacteria; order Steroidobacterales; family Steroidobacteraceae; genus CAIKZZ01. Next base: position 20,318 of record JANXQL010000139.1, on the reverse strand, counting down.
GGCGTTCTCGCGCACGGCCTGGGTGAGCACGGCGTTGATCAGCTTGATGATCGGCGCGTCGTCCTCGCTCTCGAGCAGGTCGGAAGGCTCGGGCAGCTCCTCGGCGAGGTGGGCGAGGTCGGTGTCGCCCTCCAGGCCCTCGGCAGCCTCGGCCGCCGCGTTGTTGCCACTGGCGTAGGAGCGCTGCAGCAGTTCCTCGAAGCGCTCCTCGCTGACCTGCTCGAGCACCAGCGGCCGACCCAGGAAGCGGCGCGCCTCGGCGACACCCGTCGGGTCCGCGCCGTGGCGGACGACGAGCTCGGCGCGCTCGGCGTCGATGGCGCGGCACAGCACGCCGTGGCGCCGCGCGAACGCGAACGACAGCCGGCGCTCCGGTCCTGGCGCGAGCTCGGCGGCGCCGGTGCTCACGGGTTCGGGGTCCCGCCGGTGGCCGGCGGCTCGGGCGCGCGATCGGCCGGGGCCTCGCCGCGGCTCGCGCGTGACTTGGGGGTCTCGACGGGCGCTGCGCGCGGCGCAAGGTCCTTCAGGTCCGGCAGCGTCGGCTGACGCTCGCCCGGCTGCAGCTGGATCTTGCCCTGACGCTTGAGCTCCAGGCCACGCACGTAGTTGTACTTCGCCTCGGTCTCGGTCGCCATCTGCGAGGCATCGACCAGGATCTTCGGCCGCAGGAACACCATCAGGTTAGTCTTCTCCTTGGAGCTGGTGCGCGTCCTGAACAGGTTGCCGATGATCGGCAGCGAGCCCAGGCCCGGGACCCGCTGCTCGCTCTCGGTGACGGTGTCGGAGATCAGGCCGCCAAGGACGATGATCTCGCCGTCGTTCGCCAGCACGCGGGTGTTGATCACGCGCTTGGACGTCTGCACGTCGACCGTCGCGATCGAGCTCTTGATCAGGCTGGAGACCTCCTGGTCGATCTTCAGCAGCACCGTGCCGTCGTCGGTGATCTGCGGGGTGATCTTCAGGATCGTGCCGACCTCCTGGCGCTGGATGGTCTGGAACGGGTTGACCACGCCGCTCGAGCCGGTCGAGGTCGCCTGCGTCGAGGCGTACTGGCCGGTGACGAACGGCACCTCGGTCGCGACCTTGATCTGTGCTTCCTGGTTGTCGAGCGTGACGATCGTCGGCGTCGAGATGATGTTGGTGTTGGCCTTGCCGGCGATGGCGCTGAGGATCGCGGCGAAGTTCGTGCCGGTCTTCTGCAGGCGGCCGATGCCGATCGTCAGCCCGTTGGGCACCTGCGCGGCACTGATCGCGGTCGGGTTCTGGAGGGCGCCGGCGATCGTCGCGATCGACGTGCCGGCCGCGCCGATCGGCGAGACGAAGCCGCCGGCGGCGATGTTGTCCTTGGAGCCGTCGACGATCCAGTTGACGCCGAGGTCGACGTTCGAGCTGCCGGTGATCTCGACGATGATCGCCTCGACCTGTACCTCGAGGCGGCGGATGTCGAGGTGGTCGATGACGTCCATCAGCTGGCGCATGGTCTTCGACGGCGCGGTGATCACCAGCGCATTGGTCGCAGGATCGGCCCAGATGGTGGTCGACTTGTCGTTGCCGGCGGCGCCGGCCGCGGCGCCCGCGGCCGGTGCGCTCGTGGCCTGCACCTGTTCCTTGAGCTTGGTCGCGATCTTCTCTGCGTCGGCGTACTTCAGGTAGCGCACACGCGTGCCGCTGCCGCTCTCGAGCGGGGTGTCGAGGTGCGCGACCAGCGCGCGCAATTTCAGGCGCTGGTTCTTCTCGCCGCTGAGCAGCACGCTGTTGGTGCGCTCGTCCGCGATCAGCTTGGTCGCCGTGCCGCCTTCGCTCGCGCCGCCCTGCGTGAGCTGGTTCACGACCCGCACGATCTCGCTGGCGGAGGCGTGCTCGAGGCGGATGACGTCGATGTCCTCGTCACCGCCGGAGTCGATGCGCTGGATGATGCGCAGCATGCGGCTGACGTTGTTGGCGTGATCGGAGATGATCAGCACGTTCGAGGCGGTGTAGGCGGCGAGGTGGCCGTTCTGCGGAATCAGCGGTCGCAGGATCGGCACCAGCTGCGCGGCGCTGACGTTCTTCAGCTGCACGACCTGCGTGACCAGTTCGTCGGAGCTGGAGCTCACCGTGTCCGGCAGGTCGTTGGCCGGCACCTGGCGGGCGTTGGCGTCGGGAATGATCTTGTAGACCTTGCCGGAGGGGACGGCGACGAAGCCGTGCACCTGCAGGATCGCGAGGAACGCCTCGTAGAACGCCCCCGGGCCCATCGGCGTCGCCGACAGCATCGTGACCTGCGCCTTGACGCGCGGGTCGATGATGAAGTTCTTGCCGGTGATCTGGCTGACGGCCTCGACGATCTGCGTCAGGTCCGCGTCCTTGTAGTTCGGCGTGATCATCGCCTGCGCGGGCATCGGCGCGCGGGCGGCGCTCGCGAGGTGCGCCGGCGGCACCGGCGGCGCCTCCGTCTCGCCGGCGGCGAGCGTCGACACCAGCGTCGAGGCCAGCGACAGGGCTGGCAGCGCGAGCGAGCGCAGGCGGTGGCGGGTCGGATGACGTGACTTCATGCAGTATCTCGGCGGCGTGCGGCGCGCATCAGTCGGGAGAGGGAGATTCGGTGGTCGGCGGCGGCACCGGGCGGGTGCCCACGGCAGCCGGCGGCGGCGGCACCTCGGACTCGGCCAGTCCCGATACCTGGGAGGCGTCGATGGTCAGCTGCTGGCTGGCGCCGCCGCGCTCGACGGTCACGGTGGCGCTGCCGCCGCCGAGCGTGCGCAGGGCGTCGAGTCCCTTCTGCGAGTCGCCCAGCGGCACGCCGTTGACCTGCGTGACCACGTCACCCGGCTGCAGGCCGAGCTTGGCGAACTTGCGGCGGTCGCGACCGGCATAGACGCGAAATCCCTTCAGCTGGCCGTTGGCGTACGACGGCATCGGCCGCAGCACGTCGCCGATGACCTCGGGCCCGCCTGCGATCAGCTTTTGGACCGCCTCGCCGAGGCCAGGTTCCCCGGGCCGGGACGCCAGGCGCGGCGCTGCGCCTCCGACCGCGTGCGGCAGCGGCAGGGTCTCGAGCGCGCCGCCGCGGTCCAGTACGACGCGGTCGACGTAGACCTCGTGCAGGCGCACGCCGCCGGGCAGCGTCGCGCCGACGGCGTAGACATGGCCGGGCTGCGTCGGCTCGCCGATGATCGCCAGGCCGGCCTTCGGGTCGCGCACCGCGAGCGTGCCGGCGAGCACCAGCGCGACGTTGGTGCGCGGTGCGTCGACGCCGCTGACGGCATCGGGCGTCGCGTTGCCAAACAGGCGAGCGGCGAGCAGGCCCTGCAGGTCGGCCGGCCCCTGCAGCGGCTGCGATGGCGGCGGCGGCGGCGGTCGGCGGGCGCCAGGGACGAATTTCCACACCAGCGTCGCCAGCTGCGCGGCGAGGCCCGCGGCGGCGAGCACGGTGATCAGCTGCGGCAGCCGCGCCGACGTGCCGGAACCGGCATCGGTGCGCGTCGGCCGGTGCAGCGCGAGCTTCATCCCGCAGGCGTCGTGCGGCGTGCCTCGAGGGCGGCGATCGACGCGCAAGTTCGACAAATAATCATCGCCCGATCATACGGGTAGGTACATGACAGCCACAAGCCGCGCAGTGCCGGGGGGTCGCGTCGCGGCGACAGTCAATCGGCGTCCCGTATCCCTTGTCTTGCGGGTCCGCCGACCCTATAAAGGTCCCATGAACCCCGACGATCCGACCGGCGGCCGACCGCTTGAGCCTGGCCACAGTCTGGTGCTGGAGGAGGCCGCGCCGCGCCTGAAGCGGCCGCCGCTGTTCCAGGTGCTGCTGCTCAACGACGACTTCACGCCGATGGAGTTCGTCGTCGACGTGCTGGAGCGGATCTTCGGCATGGATCGCGTCAAGGCCACGCGGGTGATGCTCGAGGTCCACACGCGCGGCCGCGGCGTCTGCGGCGTCTATACTTTCGAGATCGCCGAGACCAAGGTGGCGCAGGTGATGGCCTACGCCCGACAGCACCAGCACCCGCTGCTGTGCACGATGGAAGAAGCCGACTAGCGGCATCGCAACCGAGGACCCCGCCCGTGCTATCCAGCGAACTCGAGTTCTGCCTCAACGGTGCCTTCCAGTCGGCGCGCGAGGCGCGCCACGAATACATGACCGTCGAGCACCTGCTGCTCGCGATCCTCGACACGCCCAAGGTGCGTGAGATCCTGCGTGCCTGCGGCGGGGATCTGCCGAAGCTGCGTCGCGACCTGGAGACGTTCATCGCCGAGACGACCCCGAAACTCGCCTCCGGTGACGAGCGCGACGTGCAGCCCACCCTGGGCTTCCAGCGGGTACTGCAGCGGGCCGTATTCCACGTCCAGTCCAGCGGCAAGAAGGAAGTCTCGGTCGCCAACGTGCTGGTCGCCATCTTCAGCGAGAAGCAGTCGCACGCCGCGTACCTGCTCGGCATGCAGGACGTCGCCCGGCTCGACGTCGTCAACTTCATCTCGCACGGCCTGTCCAAGCTCAAGGACGAGTCCGTCGAGAAGGACGAGTCGGCGCCGGCCGACGCCCCCGACAAGCCGGAGGCCGACGGCCCGGACAGCGCGCTGGAGAAGTACTGCACCAACCTCAACCGGCTCGCGGCGCAAGGGCGCATCGATCCGCTGATCGGCCGCAAGCTCGAGGTCGAGCGCACCATCGAGATCCTCTGCCGTCGACGCAAGAACAACCCGCTGTACGTGGGCGAGGCGGGCGTGGGCAAGACGGCGATCGCCGAGGGCCTGGCGCGCATGATCGTCGAGAACCAGGTGCCGGACGTGCTCAGCGACGCCACGATCTACTCGCTCGACATGGGCACGCTGATCGCCGGCACCAAGTATCGCGGCGACTTCGAGAAGCGCCTGAAGGCGGTGCTGACGGAGCTGCGCAAGCAGCCGGGCGCGGTGCTGTTCATCGACGAGATCCATACCGTCATCGGCGCCGGAGCCGCCTCCGGCGGTGTCATGGACGCCTCGAACCTCATCAAGCCGGTGCTTGCCAACGGCGAGCTGCGCTGCATCGGCTCGACGACCTACCAGGAATACCGCGGCATCTTCGAGAAGGATCACGCGCTCGCGCGCCGCTTCCAGAAGATCGATGTCGTCGAGCCCTCGATCGCGGAGACCGTCGACATCCTGCGCGGCCTGAAGACGCGCTTCGAGGAGCACCACGGCGTCTTCTACGACGACGACGCGCTGCAGGCGGCCGCGGAGCTCGCCGCCCGCTATATCAACGACCGGCATCTGCCCGACAAGGCGATCGATGTCGTCGACGAGGCCGGCGCCAACCTGCGCCTGAAGCCTGTCGCCACGCGCGAGTCGCGCGTGACGGTCGGCCACGTCGAGGCGGTGGTCGCGCGCATTGCGCGCATCCCGCCCAAGCAGGTGTCCACGGACGATCGCGAGGTGCTGAAGAACCTCGAGCGCAACCTGAAGCTTGTGATCTTCGGGCAGGACCCGGCGATCGAGTCGCTGGCGGCCGCGATCAAGATGGCCCGCTCGGGCCTGGGCGACCAGCGAAAGCCGGTCGGCTCGTTCCTGTTCGCAGGCCCGACCGGCGTCGGCAAGACCGAGGTCACCCGGCAGCTTGCGCTCGCGCTCGGCGTCGAGCTGGTGCGCTTCGACATGTCCGAGTACATGGAGCGGCACACGGTCTCGCGCCTGATCGGCGCGCCGCCGGGCTATGTCGGCTTCGACCAGGGCGGCCTGCTGACCGAGGCGATCACCAAGCATCCGCACGCGGTGCTGCTGCTGGACGAGATCGAGAAGGCGCATCCGGACGTCTTCAACCTGCTGCTGCAGGTGATGGACCACGGCACGTTGACCGACAACAACGGCCGCAAGGCCGACTTCCGGCACGTGATCATCGTGATGACCACCAACGCCGGTGCCGCCGAGATGGCGCGCACTTCGATCGGCTTCACCGCCGGAGACATCGGTGACGACGGCCAGGAGGCGATCCGCCGGATGTTCTCGCCGGAGTTCCGCAACCGGCTCGACAGCATCGTGCAGTTCGCGCCGCTCGCGCCTGCGACGATCGAGCGGGTGGTCGACAAGCTGATCTTCGAGGTCGAGGCGCAGCTCGAGCAGAAGGGGGTCGCGATCTCGTTCGACGACGACGCGCGCCGCTGGATCGCGGCCAAGGGCTACGACCCGAAGATGGGGGCGCGGCCGATGGCGCGGCTGATCCAGGAACGCGTGAAGCGGCCGCTGGCCGAAGAACTGCTGTTCGGCAAGCTCGCCGGCGGTGGGACGGTGCGGGTGACGCTCGCCCGCGACGGCGACGGGCTGGCCCTCGAGTCGCGCGGCGCCGAGGCGCCGGCGCTGCTCGAATAGGGGCGCGAGGCGCCCTTAACGGCCGCGGTAGACGATGCGGCCCTTGCTCAGGTCGTACGGCGTCATCTCGACGGTGACGATGTCGCCGGTCAGGATGCGGATGTAGTTCTTGCGCATCTTGCCCGAGATATGGGCTGTAACTATATGGCCATTCTTGAGTTTTACGCGGAACGTCGTGTTGGGCGGGGTCTCGACGACCTCGCCCTCCATCTGGATTGCTTCCTCTTTCGACATTCTGGTCCCGCGCGGCTTTAAGGCGCCGCATTGTGCACAAAGGGGCCGTGCTGCGCAATCAAGAGGTTGCGCAGCCGCCACGCGCCGCCGCACCGTTCAGCCGCCGGCATGGTGCGCCACCCGGCGCAGGAACTCCTCGCGCGGCATGATCCGGGCGCCCAGCGAGAGCAGGTGCGCGGTCGGCATCTGGCAGTCGATCAGCGCGATCCCACCCGTGCGCGCCTCCTCGATCAGTCGCGCCAGCGCGACTTTGGAGGCGTCGCGGGCGCGACTGAACATCGACTCGCCGTAGAACATGCCGCCGAGGCGCACGCCGTACAGGCCGCCGACGAGCTCACCGTCCTGCCAGGTCTCGAACGAATGCGCAAAGCCGCGCGCGTGCAGGGCCTGGTAGGCGTGCTGCATGGTCGCGGTGATCCAGGTGCCGCCGGCCTCGCTGCGCGGGGCGGCGCAGGCCTGGATCACGGCCGCGAAGTCGCGGTCGATGCAGGTTTCGTAGCCGCGGTTCCTGATCGACTGGCGCAGGCTGCGCGGGGCGACGAACTCGGTCGGCTCGAACACTGCACGCGGGTCCGGCGACCACCACAGGATCGGTTCGCCGTCGCTGAACCAGGGGAAGATGCCGCGCCGGTAGGCCGCGAGCAGCCACTCGGGGGTGAGCGCGCCACCCATCGCCAGCAGGCCGTTCGGCTCGCGCAGCGCCGTGGACGGGTCTGGCAGCGAGGCCGGCGAGTCGTCCGCGGCAAGCCACGGCAGGGCGGGCCGGCGCGTCACGACGGGTCGATCTTAAGGTCTGCCCGGAACGGAACGTGGCTGCCGGCCTCGGCGGCGTAGGCGAGCACCGAGACCCGCTCCTCGGCCAGGAAGCGCGCGATCGCATCGCGAAAGCGCGGGTCGCGGATCAGGTGCGCCGAATGCGTGAGCGTGGGCGCAAAGCCGCGCGCGATCTTGTGCTCGCCCTGCGTGCCCGGCTCGAATTGCGCCAGTCCCGCGCCGATGCAGTACTCGATGCCCTGGTGGTAGCAGGCCTCGAAGTGCAGGCTGTGGAAGTCGCCGCTCGCGCCCCAGTAACGCCCGTACAGGGTGCGCTCGCCGCGGAAGAAGATTGCCGCTGCGACCAGTGTTGCGCCGGCCCGCGCCAGCAGCACCTGCGGGCTGGTCGCGGGCGTGCGGCTGACCTCGAGGAAGAAGGCGATCGGCAGGTACGGGTCGCGACCGTGGCGGTGGAAGGTCGCCGCGTGCAGCGCGTGTACCTGCCGCCATTCGGGCGTCGACAGGGTCGCGCCATCGCGCCACTCGAACTGCACGCCCGCCTCCTCGATGCGGCGCCGCTCGCGGCGCGCCTTCTTGCGCTTGTCGGCGGTGAAGGTGGCGAGGAAGTCCTCGAAGTCGCGGTAGCCCCGATTGCGCCACTGGAACTGGCAGTCGATCCGGGTCAGGAACCCCAGCCGTCCGAGCGCCGCGCTCTGCTCCTCGGTGACGAACTGCACGTGCACCGAGGAGGTGCCCGGTGCGAGCGCATCGAGCGCCGCGACCAGCGCGGCGCGCGCCCGCTCGGTATCGGCACCGGGGCGTAGCAGCAGCCGTGGCCCGGTGGCCGGCGTGAACGGCGTCGTGGCGACCAGCTTCGGGTAATAGGCGAGGCCGTGGCGCTCGTAGGCCTGCGCCCAGCTGAAGTCGAAGACGAACTCGCCCCAGGAGTGGCTCTTGGCGTACAGCGGCATCGCGCCCACCAGGCGCGTGCCCTCGCGGATCGCGAGGTGGGCGGGCAGCCAGCCGGTCGCCGCGGCCACGGCCCCGCTGTGTTCCAGCGCCGCGAGGAACTCATGGCGCAGGAACGGCACGCCGCCGTGATCAAGGCCGTTCCACTGGGCCGCGTCCACCTCGTCGATGCTGGCGTAGCTGGTCGCGACCAGCGCCGTCGCGTCCATCCTCGTGCCCCTACGCGTGTCCGGCGTCGAGGCGTTCCAGATACCGATCGGCATCCAGCGCCGCCATGCAGCCGGTGCCGGCCGAGGTCACCGCCTGGCGGTAGACGTGGTCGGCCACATCGCCTGCGGCGAACACCCCGGGCAGGCTGGTGGCGGTCGCGTCCCCGGTGCTGCCGGAGCGGACCGCCAGGTAGCCGCCGACCATCTCGAGCTGGCCCTCGAACAGCTGCGTGTTCGGCGTGTGGCCGACCGCAATGAAGACGCCGGTCAGCGACAGGTCGCGCCTGGCGCCGCCGTCGACCGCCGCGATGCGCAGGCCCGTGACGCCGCTGGCATCGCCGAGCACCTCGTCGACGGCATGGTTCCAGACGATGGCCGCCTTGCCCTCGGCCTGGCGTGCGAACAGGCGGTCCTGCAGGATCTTCTCGGCGCGCAGCCGGTCGCGCCGGTGCACCAGCGTCACGTGCCGGGCGATGTTGGTCAGGTACAGCGCTTCCTCGACTGCGGTGTTGCCGCCGCCGATCACCGCGACGTCCTGGTTGCGATAGAAGAAGCCGTCGCAGGTCGCGCAGGCGGACACGCCCTTGCCCTTGAAGGCTTCCTCCGACGGCAGCCCGAGGTAGCGGGCCGACGCGCCGGTGGCGATGATCAGCGCGTCGCAGGTGTACTCGCCGCGGTCGCCGTACAAGTGGAATGGGCGCTGGCCCAGCGCTACGCGGTGGATGTGGTCCTCGACGATCTCGGTGTGGAAGCGCTCCGCGTGGCGGCGCAGGCGCGCCATCAACTCGGGGCCCTGGACGCCGTCGACGTCGGCCGGCCAGTTGTCGACCTCGGTCGTGGTCATCAGCTGGCCGCCGACCTCGACGCCGGTGATCAGCAGGGGCTTGCGGTTGGCGCGAGCGGCGTAGACGGCGGCGCTGTATCCGGCAGGACCGGAGCCTAGGATCAGAAGACGGACATGGCGGGGGGCGGGCATGGTGCGAACGGATCCTCGGGCGGACGGTCGGATAGGGGGACGCCCATGGTAGGGAATTTTCCGGGCGAATGGACCGTTCGCCGCGTGCGATCGCTGGTATGGAGCCTAATTGAGACGTATCATGGGGTTAAGCGTATTTTTTCGTTCAGGATCTGAGCTTGTCTGACGCACTCGTCTCTGCCAAGGGGGGCTCGCCGTCACGTTTGGCGGCGGTGGTCACCCGCGGCCTGCGCGAAGGCGCGCTGATCGTCTTCGGCGCGCTCGCCCTGGTGCTGTTGCTGGCGCTGGCGAGCTACGACCAGCAGGACCCGGGGTACACCAGCACCGGCGAGCCCGGCCGGATCGCAAACCTGATCGGGCCTGCCGGCGCGTGGCTGGCCGACGCGTTCCTGCTGGTCTGCGGGGCGCCTGCGTTCCTGTTCCCGCTGATGCTGGTGCTGTTCGGCTGGACCCTGTTCCGGCCGGCTGCGGCGGAGACCACCTCGCGGGCAAGCCGTGCAATTCGATTCGCGGGCTTCGCGCTGACGCTCGTCACCAGTGCCGGGCTCGCCACGCTGCACTTCGCCGCACCGCGCTACCCCAACACCGCAGGCGGCATCCTGGGCGACCTGGTCGGTCACGGGCTGGCGGGTAGTTTCAGCTTCCTCGGCGCGACCCTGCTGCTGCTGGGACTGTGGTTCGCGGGGGTCGCGCTGTTCACCGGCGTGTCCTGGATCACGGTCATGGATCGGCTGGGCCACGCGATCCTCGCCTTCGACGCCTGGGTGCGCGCGCGGCTGGTGACCCGTCGCGACATGTCCGCCGGGCGCGAGAACAAGGCCGCGCGCCAGGAGGCCGCGCGCGAGGACAAGAAGAAGGCCGAGTTGAAGCTGCCGCCACGCATCGAGGCGCCGGCGCCGATCATCGAGAAGAGCGAACGCGTCGAGAAGGAAAAGCAGGTGCCGCTGTTCGAGCGCCCGGCGAACAAGGAACTGCCGCCGCTGAAGCTGCTCGACGACGCGCCGCCACGGGTCGTGGGCTACTCGCAGGAGACGCTCGAGGCGATGTCGCGCCTGGTGGAGCTGAAGCTGCGCGACTTCGGCGTCGAGGTCGAGGTCGTGGCGGTGCACCCGGGCCCGGTCGTGACGCGCTTCGAGCTGCGACCCGCCGCAGGCGTCAAGGTCAGCCAGATCTCCGGTCTGTCCAAGGACATCGCGCGCGCGCTGTCCGCCATCAGCGTGCGCGTGGTCGAGGTGATCCCCGGCAAGAGCGTCGTTGGACTTGAGATCCCCAACGAGAAGCGCGAGCTGGTCACCCTCGGCGAGATCCTCAAGTCCAAGGCCTATGACGACATGGCGTCGCCACTGGCGCTTGCGCTGGGCAAGGACATCGGCGGCCTGCCCGTGGTCGCGGACCTGCAGAAGATGCCGCACCTGCTGATCGCCGGCACCACCGGCTCCGGCAAGAGCGTCGGCATCAACGCCATGGTCCTGTCGCTGCTGTACAAGGCGACCGCCGAGCACGTGCGGCTGATCATGGTGGATCCGAAGAGGCTCGAGCTGTCGGTGTACGAGGGCATCCCGCACCTGCTGGCGCCGGTCGTCACCGACATGAAGCAGGCCGCGAACGCGCTGCGCTGGTGCGTCGCCGAGATGGAGCGCCGCTACCAGCTGATGGCGGCGCTGGGCGTGCGCAACATCGGCGGCTACAACCGCAAGATCAAGGATGCCGCGGACGCCGGCAAGCCGATCCCGGACCCGATCCTGATGCAGCGCCTGCAGGCCGGCGAGAAGGACCTGCTCGACGCCACCGGCAACGTCCCGGCGTGCGTGTCGCTGCCGTACATCGTCGTGGTCATCGACGAGCTCGCCGACCTGATGATGATCGTCGGCAAGAAGGTCGAGGAGCTGATCGCGCGCCTGGCACAGAAGGCGCGTGCCTCGGGCATCCACCTGATCCTCGCCACCCAGCGACCGTCGGTTGACGTGATTACCGGACTGATCAAGGCCAACATCCCGACGCGCATTGCGTTCCAGGTCTCGGCCAAGGTCGACTCGCGCACGATCCTCGACCAGAGCGGCGCCGAGTCGCTGCTGGGCCACGGCGACATGCTCTACCTGATGCCCGGCACGTCGGTGCCGGTGCGCGTGCACGGCGCGTTCGTCTCCGACCAGGAGGTCCACCGCGTGGTCAGCGCGCTGCGCGGTACGCCGCCGGACTACCTGCACGAAGTGCTCGAGGGCCCGCGCGGGCCCATTGCGGGGCTCGCGCCGGAGGACGGCGAGGGCGGTGCGGACCCCGAGCAGGACCTGCTGTACGACGAGGCCGTCAAGATCGTCGCCGAGTCGCGCAAGGCGTCGGTGTCCGGCATCCAGCGCCGACTGAAGATCGGCTACAACCGCGCCGCGCGACTGGTGGAGACGATGGAGGCGGCTGGCCTGGTCGGTCCGCTGCAGTCCAACGGCGCGCGCGAGGTCCTCGTGCCGCCGCCGGCCGGGGAGTAACCCGATGACCCTCCGGCCACTGCTCGCCCTGCTGTGGGCGCTGCTGCTGCCCGCGGCAGCCCTCGCGCAAGCCGACCCGGCGGCGCGACTCGAGCACGCGCTCGCGGCGCTGGACTCGGTGCGGGCGCAGTTCACACAGGACCTGCTCAGCGCCGATGGCGCGACCACCGAGCACGCGGTCGGAACGCTGTATCTGAAGAAGCCCGGCCGGTTCCGCTGGGACTACACGACGCCCCGGCAGCTGATCGTCTGCGACGGTGAGCGGCTGTGGCTGTACGACCCGGAACTCGAGCAGGCGACCGTGCGGCACGTGAAGGATTCGCTGTCGCAGACGCCCGCGATGCTGCTCGCCGGCCAGGCGAAGGTGCGCGACGGGTTCACGATCAAGGACGGCGGCCGCGTCGCGGGTCTGTCGTGGCTGACGCTGGTGCCGAAGTCGGCTGACACCGATTTTCGCGAGATCAGGCTTGGCTTTTCCGGCGAGCAGCTGCAGCGGCTGGAGTTCACCGACAAGCTCAACCAGCGCACGCTGATCGAGCTCAAGGGCCTGGAGCGCAACGCGCACCTGGCCGATACGCTGTTCACGTTCACGCCGCCCAAGGGCGTCGATGTGATCGGCGCGGGGCACTGACGTTCTGCCGCTGCGCCTGTGGCCGATGTGGGTCGCCATCGGCTGGGCCGGGGTGGCGGCGGGTCTGGTCCTGAGCCTGTGGCCGAACGGCGTGCCGTTGCCGGTGCAGGTCTGGGACAAGGCGCAGCACGCCACCGGCTATTTCCTGCTGGCCACCTGGTTCACCGGCCTCTACCCGCGACGGCGCTACCTCCTGGTCGGTGCGGCGTGCGTGCTGCTCGGCGTGGGCATCGAGGGCCTGCAGGCGCTGACGCCGACCCGCCGGGCCGAGTTCGGCGATGCGCTGGCAAATGCGGTGGGCGTTGCGCTTGCGCTCGCGCTCGCGTGGGCGGGCTTCGGTGGCTGGGCCGCGCGGCTGGAGCGGCTCGCGGGGCTGGCCCCGCGCTGAGCGCTGCCGCTCGCTACAATGGCCGGGTGACCGCAGCACCCTACCGCCCGCTCGCCGACCGGATGCGACCGCGCTCGCTCGACGAGTTTGCCGGCCAGTCGCACCTGCTCGACCCCGGCAAGCCGCTGCGCCGCCTGGTCGAGGGCTCGACGCTGCACTCGATGCTGCTGTGGGGCCCGCCCGGCACCGGCAAGACCACGCTTGCAAGGCTCGTGGCGGGATCGGCGAAGGCCGAGTTCCACGCGCTCTCGGCCGTCCTCGCCGGCGTCAAGGACATCCGCGAGGTCGTCGAGCGCGCGCGCGTCGCGCGCGCCGCGACCGGCCGCCCGACGGTGCTTTTCCTGGACGAGGTGCACCGCTTCAACCGCAGCCAGCAGGACACGTTCCTGCCGTTCGTCGAGGACGGCACGCTGGTGTTCGTCGGCGCAACCACCGAGAACCCCTCGTTCGAGGTCAACGGCGCGCTGCTGTCGCGGGCGCGGATCTACGTGCTCAAGCGTCTCGTCGCGGCCGACCTGGAGGTGCTGATCGACCGGGCACTCGCGGATCCCGAGCGCGGCCTGGGCGCCCAGTCGCTGGCTGTCGAGGCCGCCGCGCGGGCGCTGATGGCGCACGCGGCGGACGGCGATGCCCGCCGGGCCATGAACCTGCTGGAAGTCGCGGCGGACCTTGCCACCGCAGGCATGATCACCGAGGCGGTCGCGACCGAGGTCGTCGCCGGCGGCGTGCGCCGCTTCGACAAGCGCGGCGAGCAGTTCTACGACCAGATGTCGGCGCTGCACAAATCGGTGCGCGGCAGCGATGCGGATGCGGCACTCTACTGGCTGTGCCGCATGCTCGACGGGGGTTGCGACCCGCTCTACGTCGCGCGGCGCGTGCTGCGAATGGCGAGCGAGGACATCGGCAACGCCGACCCGCGCGGGCTGGCACTGGCGGTGGACGCGATCTCGACTTACGACCGCCTCGGCAGCCCCGAGGGGGAGCTTGCGATCGCGCAGGCGGTGGCCTACCTCGCGGTCGCGCCCAAGAGCAACGCCGTCTACCTTGCCTACCAGGCGGCCCAGGCGGACGCGCAGGGACTCGGCTCCCTGCCGGTGCCGCTTTCGATCCGCAACGCCCCGACCCGCACGATGAAGGAGCTGGGCCACGGCGAGGGCTACCGCTACGACCACGACCAGCCCGAGGCGCATGCAGCGGGCCAGCGGTATTTCCCCGACGAGATGGAACCGCGCAGCTATTACAATCCGGTCCCGCGGGGACTTGAGATCAAGATCCGCGACGCCATGGCCCGCCGGCGTGGCGGCGGCGCCTGACCCCGCCGCGACGGCACTAGACCCGAGGACACCGTGCTCGACCCCAAACTTCTGCGTACCGAACCCGACCGCGTGGCCGCGAACCTCGCCCGCCGCGGCTTTCAACTCGACCTCGCCGCGCTCGCCGCGCTCGAGGAGCGCCGCAAGGACATCCAGGTGCGTACCGACGCGCTGCGTGCCGAGCGCAACACGCGCTCCAAGGCGATCGGCAGGGCCAAGGGGGCGGGCGAGGATGTGGCTGCGCTGCTCGCGCAGGTCGAGTCGCTCGGCCAGGACCTCGCGGCGGCCGAAGCGGACTTCACCGCCGTGCAGGCCGAGGTGGATCGGCTCGCGCTCGGCCTGCCGAACCTGCTCGATGCCTCGGTGCCCGAGGGCCGCGACGAGGGCGCCAATGTCGAGGTCCGCCGCCACGGCGAGCCGGCGATGCCAGCCTTCCAGGCGCTGGACCACGTCGAGATCGGCGAGAAGCTCGGTGGCCTGGACTTCGAGGCGGCGGGGCGGATTTCCGGCGCGCGTTTCGCGGTCATGCACGGCGGCGTCGCCCGCCTGCACCGCGCGCTGGCGCAGTTCATGCTGGACACGCATACGGGCGCGCACGGCTATCGGGAGGCGTACGTCCCGTACCTCGTCTCGCGCCAGACGCTGACCGGCACCGGCCAGCTGCCGAAGTTCGAGCAGGACCTGTTCCGCCTTGCCGGTGAGAACGAATTGTTCCTGATCCCGACCGCCGAGGTGCCGGTGACGAACCTCGTGCGCGACGCGATCCTACCGGCGGAGTCGCTGCCGCTGCGCTTCGTCGCGCACACCCCGTGCTTTCGCTCCGAAGCGGGCGCCTACGGCAAGGACACCCGCGGCATGATCCGCCAGCACCAGTTCGACAAGGTCGAGATGGTGCAGATCGTGCAGCCGCAGGACTCGTACGCGGCGCTGGAGCAGATGACGGGCCACGCTGAGGCCATCCTGCTACGGCTGGGCCTGCCGTATCGGGTGGTAGTGCTGTGCGCGGGCGACACCGGCTTCGGCGCGGCGAAGACCTACGACCTCGAGGTCTGGCTGCCCGGCCAGGGCAAGTACCGCGAGATCTCCTCCTGCTCGAACTGCGAGAGCTTCCAGGCGCGGCGCATGCAGGCGCGCTGGCGCAATCCCGCCACGGGCAAGCCCGAGCTCGTGCACACGCTCAACGGCTCGGGGGTGGCGGTGGGTCGCGCGCTGGTCGCGGTGCTGGAGAACTACCAGCAGGCCGACGGCAGCGTGCGGGTGCCGGACGCGCTGCGGCCGTACATGGGCGGCCTCGAGGTGCTGCGTCGCCCCTGACATGAAAAAGCCCCGACCGGGAGCCGGTCGGGGCTTGTCGGGCAGGCCAGGCGCCGGCGCTAGCTGCGCGAGCCGCCGAGGATCCGCAGCAAGCTCACGAACAGGTTGTAGATGCTCACGTACAGCGTCACCGTCGCCGAGACGTAATTGGTCTCGCCGCCGTTCACGATCTGGCCGGTCTGCCACAGGATGATGCCGCTCGAGATCAGCGTGAACAGGCCGGACACCGCCAGCGACAGCCCGGGCATGTGGAAGAAGATCGCGACGAGGCCGAGCAGGAACGCCGTGATCGAGCCGACC
This sequence comes from Pseudomonadota bacterium, assembly GCA_025356815.1. GTDB lineage: Bacteria > Pseudomonadota > Gammaproteobacteria > Steroidobacterales > Steroidobacteraceae > CAIKZZ01. The sequence continues at coordinate 4,421 of JANXQL010000139.1, read as the reverse complement.
ACGAGGAAGCTGCCCATGAAGTTGAAGTCACGGCGACTGATCACCGCGTAGGCCGACAGCGACATGAACGCCGCACCGGTGATGCCGAAGGCCAGCATGATCACCGAGCCGCCATCCGGCACCGCGCGCATGTAGTAGCTGAGCACCGGTCCGAGCGTGTAGCCCATGAAGCCGGTCAGCGCGAACACGAGCGCGACGCTCCAGGCGCTGTTGCGCAGCCGCTCGATCGCGAACAGCAGGCCGTAGAAGCCGACCAGGGTCAGCAGGATGCCGGGACCCGGCAGCCGGTAGGCCATCGCGCCGCCGGCGCAGACGGCGCTCCACAGCAGCGAGGCCGACAGCAACAGGTAGGTGTTGCGCAGTACGCGCTGGGCGCTTGCGCTGCTAGCGGCAACGCCGACGCGGGTGGCGGTGCCATCGATGACGATCCGGTTGTCAGAGCCAGCCATGCAGGCATCTCCTGAAGTGTGGAAGCGCAATTGTACTGTATCGGCGGGGTGCGGGCGGTAGCCGTCACGGTCTCTCCCCCGAGACCGCCGCGGTCGGGTAAAGTTCCGCCGGACGACGGCGCGACGGTGGGGTGGCCGAGCGGTTTAAGGCTCTAGTCTTGAAAACTAGCGAAGGCTAACGCCTTCCGTGGGTTCGAATCCCACCCCCACCGCCAGTCGCCGATGTCACGCGATCGTACGCCGGTCGATGCGAATCCGGCGAAAAGGCGATCATCGGCCTGTGTCTGCACCCTTGGAACGGGTTGAACACCGCCGCGTCCTGACGGCGACTTTGCCGTTTTCGCGCGTCACCCGTGCCCAGCCATGGGCCAGCGCGGTCGCCGCGGGCAGGCCGAGGGCCTGGTGCTCGCCATCGGCGCTCGTGGCCGGCCGCTGAACCCTCGCCAGGTCGCCGGCTTGAGCTTCAGCGCGCCGAACCGGCGCGCGGGCGTGGGGCATTAAGGCGCCCTGCGTTGGCATGTCGTTCAGGACCGTGCCGCGGCGCCATCGCTATGGTCTGACGGGACGGATTGTGACTACACTCCCGGCCGGGGCGCGCTGCACTTTCGGGCCGCGCTTCGCATCGCGGGCGATCAGGTCCGCCACAAAAGACACGGTAACGACCGGCCAAAGCCGGCATAGGGGTTGGTGATGGAACGAGCGGCACTCTCCTACGCGATCGCGGCCGTCCTCGGCGGCGCGGCGCTGGCTGCCACGGCCGCTGAACCGGTGGACAGCCTGGACGAAATCGTCGTCACCGCGCAGCGGCGAAGCGAGAACATCCAGAACGTGCCCATCTCGATCCAGGCGCTGACTTCGCAGACGCTCGCGCAGTTGAACATCACGACGTTCGACGACTACATCAAGTTCCTGCCGAACGTCACCAGCGCAAGCAGCGGCCCCGGCCAGAGCGAGGTCTTCATGCGCGGCTTGTCGGCCGGTTCGCAGGCGAGCCAGGGCAGCGCCGCCACCGGACTGTGGCCGAACGTCGCGATCTACCTGGACAACCAGTCGGGGCAGATGCCGAACCGCAACCTCGACCTGTATGCCGCCGACCTCAACCGAATCGAGGTGCTCGAAGGTCCGCAGGGAACGCTGTTCGGCTCGGGCGCCGAGGCGGGGGTGATCCGCTACATCACCAACGAGCCCAAGCTCAACACGACCGAAGGCTCCTACAAGGGCGGCTATGGCGTCACCGCGCACGGCGACCCGAACTCGGAACTGCAGCTGGTGCTCAACCTGCCGCTGCTGACGGACAGGATGGCCGTGCGTGCGGTCGTCTACAGCGATCACCGTGGCGGTTACATCGACAACGTGCCGGCGAAGTTCACGCGCAAGAACAGCGATATCGGCATGCATTACGCCAACTATCCGTCCGATGCCAACGGCAACTGCCCGGACGGCCTGCTCAATCCCAACGGCTATTGCGTGCCGCCGGGCAGCGAGGCGCTGAGCAACAACGCGATCGCCCACCGGGCGATCAACCCGGTGACCTATCAGGGCGCGCGCGTCGAGCTGCTCACCAAGATCAACGACGACTGGGACATCCTGCTGTCGCAGTCCTACCAGACGATGAATGCCGATGGCGTCTTCTACCAGCAGCCGTTGTCCTCGGACGGTGATCCGCTGCAGCCACTGCAGGTCACGCTGTTCAACAACGCCTACGACAAGGATCGCTTCTCGAGCACGTCCTGGACGGTCAACGGCAAGGTCGGCGACATCAAGGCGGTCTACACCGGCGGCTACCTCGTGCGCCGCGTCGACCAGGTCGGCGACTACACCAACTATTCGCGCGGCGTCTATTCCGACTACTACCAGTGCTACGGCCCGGGCAGTGGCGGGGATGAATCGCTGACCTCGAAGTGCTTCTCGCCGTCGAGCTACTGGCGCACCTTCGAGCGCAACGAGCATCAGCAGCACGAGCTGCGCTTCAGCACGCCCGACGACTGGCGTCTGCGCGGCATCGTCGGCGCGTTCTGGGAGGACAACGTCCTGTACGACCTCACCAGCTGGCACTACAAGACGCTGCCGGCCTGCACCAGCGCCAACAACGTCGGCTGCCTGTCGACGATCGGGACGGTGCCGGGCACCACGGTTCAGAACCCCGGCGTGCAGCCGGACGACACGTCCTTCAACCAGGACGAGCGGCGCCAGACCAAGCAGCTCGCCTTCTTCGCGTCGTTCGACTACGACATCATCCCCAAGACCCTGACCGCGACCCTGGGCACGCGCTTCTTCCGCTTCAGCAACAAGTTCCTCGGCAGCGTCGGCGGCAGCTTCGGCTGCTTCGAGCAGGGGGCGCAACCGGGCGGCTGCCCGAACTATCCCGCCTACGCCTACAGTCTCGACGCGCAGAACCTCGTCGACACCGAAAGCGGCTGGAAGAGCCGCGCGAACCTCACCTGGCATCTGACGCCCGACGCGATGCTCTACTTCACCTACTCGCAGGGCTTCCGGCCCGGCGGCTTCAACCAGAACGGCCTGTCGGCGCACGCCATCGGCCCGGACGGCAAGCCGCAGTACCTGATCCCGCGCGCCTACTCGTCCGACAAGCTGACCAACGCCGAGTTCGGCTGGAAGACGGAGTTCTTCAACCGCCGGCTGCAGTGGAACGGCGCGATCTACCAGGAGGACTGGAAAGACGTCCAGATCGCGTTCTTCAATCCCGGGCTCGTCGGCAACCTGTTCTACAACACCAATGGCCAGAACTTCGTCGTCAAGGGGCTCGAGACCTCGCTGATCGCGCGGCCGTTCAGTGGCCTGATCCTGCAGGCGGCGGCGTCCTGGAATCGCAGCCGTCAGACGAACTCGCCGGCGCTGGTGAACAACAACCCGGATAGCGCGAACTTCGGCCAGCCGATCACGCTGCTGTGCAACACCGACCCCTGCACGCAGGTCGACAATCCGTTCGGCCCGGTCGGCGCCCCGAGCGCGAACTCGCCGCCGGTCCAGCTGAGCATGCGCGCCCGTTACGACTGGAACTTCGGCGACAAGTACTCGGCGTTCGTGCAGTTCGCACTGCACCGCACCGGGCACTCGTTCACGCAGGCCGGCGCCAACCCCAACTACGCCATCGGCGGTGCCATCAGCAGCTCGCGTGGTCGGTTCGAGAACCCGGCGTACTCGACGACGGATGCGTCGTTCGGTTTCGCGCGGGATGCGTGGACCTTCTCGGTCAATGCCGAGAACCTCGCGAACTCGCACGCCAGCACCTTCATCAGCACCGGACAGTTCATCGTCGCCCAGACGCCGCTGCGGCCGCGGGTGATCGGCGGGGCGTTCACGTACTCGTTCTGACGCCGGACGGGGCGTTCGCGCCCGGCACCGGGCCGCCCTCGCGGCCTGGTGCGCGCCGCCCGTAGAGGCGCGGCGCGCGACCGCTGCGGGCCGCGCCGATGTGGCGGCCCTGTTCCTTTGAATTCGGAATCGCATGCCGGCCGCGGGCCGCCTCGGCAGGCGCGCCCGGTCCGCAGCGCGGCGGTCGCCGCGCTCGACTACACCGACAGCGTCGTGCGCGCGCCGTGCAGCAGCGGCTCGAGGAAGTCGTGCACGGCGACGACGTGGTGGTACGCCCACCAGCCGAGCACCGCGACCAGCGCGAGCACGGCGACGCCATCCCATGCCCCGACCCAGGCGGCATGGTAGCCACCTCCCGGGCGGTAGACGGCGTGGCGCACGGCCTTGATCGGCCAGGCGACGAGGTTGTACAGCAGCACGAGGCCCAGAATCCCGACCCAGAACGGCAGCTGCAGCGGCGGCACCCAGCCGACGATCGCGCCGGTGGTGACCAGTGACACCAGCGCGATAATCCACACGAAGGTGAACAGTGCAAGAAACAGCCCCAACACCGCGAGGACGATGCCGGTCAGCACGTGAGCTGCGTAGGGCGGCCGCGCCGGCGCGCCCGCGGGCGGCGGCGGCGGCTGCGCGGCG
>JANXQL010000108.1 GCA_025356815.1 Pseudomonadota bacterium | reverse complement strand
ATGGCCGCGGGCAACTCGACGTCCTTCATCTCGAACCGCTGGACCTCCAATCCCCACGCTGCGGTGGAGTGCGCGATGCTCTCGCACAGCAGCGTGTTGATCTTGTTCCGCTCCTGCAGCACCTCGTCCAGGTCATGCTGGCCGATGATGTTGCGCAGGCCGGTCAGCGCCAGCTGATACACGGCGGCAGGGGCATCGGCGACCTCGATGATCGATTTAGCGGCGTCGACCGTGCGATACCACAACACGGCATTGACCTTGATGGTCACGCTGTCGCGAGTGATGGTCTCCTGCTGTTCCGCCGAGACGGTGCGAGTGCGAATGTCGATCGTCACTGCGCGCTCGATGCCCAGCGGAATGATCCAGTACAGACCCGGGCCACGCAGCCCGACGAACCTGCCGAGCCGGAACACGACGCCGCGCTGGTATTCCTGCGCGACACGCAGTCCCGACAGGCCAACCACTATTGCAATCACCAACGCGATGAACATGAACGCCCTCCCCGAGCTGCCAGCCCGCGTGTGAGACACACTCCAGCGGCGGTATTGTCCGCCTTCGCAAGACCCGCCGCCATCGGGCAGACCCGGCGACACGGGCGCATCAAGAGCATCGCCTCGGCAGCGGAGCGCGGTCGACCGATCGTGACGCCAGGCCTGGTCGTGCGAGCGACCACGGCCGCAATCCCTGCACCAGAACCGGACGAGCCGCGTTCAGCTCGCCGCGGGACAGGTGAACGGCTTCACGGCCGGGCGCAGCTTGTCGAGGATGATCCGTTCGTAATACTTGGGATCGAGGATGTTCCAGGCCGTCGTCACCGCGACGATCCCGTCCTCCGGCATCACGAACACGTACTGGCCTCCGAACCCGAACCCCGCCCAGGCGTAGCGCGAGCCGTCGCCGTAGGGCATGAGCCACCACTGGTAGCCGTAACGAAGGCCGTCGCCGGGATCGCTGCGCGGCGTCACGGAGTCCCGGACCCAATCCTCGCCGAGCAGTCGCTCGCCGCGCCACATCCCGAGGTGGCGGTAGAGCTCGCCAAACTTGGCAAGCTCGTAGTCGGGCAGGAAGAGCCCGCCTTCCGAATCGACCTCGCCGAGCGGGGAGCGCTTCCAGTGGTACTCATGAATGCCGAGCGGCTCGAACAGGTGGCTGCGCGCATAGTCCTCGAGGTCCTGGCCAGTCTCCTTGCGGAAGATATGGGCGAGCAGTTCGCTGACGCCGCTGGAATACGCGAAGCGGGTACCGGGTTCGTAGGCCATCGGACGATCGATCACGAAGGCGACCCAGTCGCGCGTCGCCTCCATCACGGCCGCAGCGTTCTTGGGGTCGGCGTACGGCAGGTCCTCGTTCCAGTCGAGGCCGGAGGTCATCGTCAGCAGGTGCCGCAGGGTCATGCGGTGCTTGCGCGCATCGACGTGCTTCACCCGGGCCGGGTCGAACCAGCGCAGCACCGGCGTATCCAGCGACGCCTTGAAGACGCCATGCAGGATCGCGGCGCCGATCGTCGCCGAGGTCACCGACTTCGTGATCGACTGCATCGTGTGGGCGGTGCTGCCGTGCCAGTATGGGTGCCAGGCGGGGTCGAAGTAGTTATAGGGGCCGGTCAGGTACGGGTTCAGCGGACCGACCTCGCGAGCTTCCTTGGCGTAGATCTTCGCGTAATCGTGGGCATAGCGCCGCTCGTAGGCGAGCGAGCCGCAGCGCAGCACGAGGAGGCTGTCGACGAGTGGAATGGCGCCGTTGCGAAAATCCGCATCGAGCGCCTCGAGCGCAGCAAGGTCGAGGCCCACCGACTCGGGACTCACGCGGGGCCAGTCCCCCCCGCCGGCCGCCGGCGCCGCGCCAGCCGTCCATGCGAGCAGGGAAAGGGCCGTCACGACGAGAAACGCTTGCATGGCAAATCCTCGTATTGGCCCCACTCACCTGCAGGGCCTTCGAGCCGGAAGTATAGGCGTAGCGGGCTCGACGCGCCGCTTGACGGACCGCTGGGCGTGGCAACGGCCGCTTCCGGGCTCAGTCCATCGGGCCTTTGAGGAGCGGCGTCGGCCCGTGGGCTTCGCAGACCTGCGACCGTCGCCTGGCTGGCTTTTTGCTGTTGCTGGTCTGGCTTGCTTGGACATTCCGGCGAGGCTCAACACTGAACGCACTCTCGCCGGCGATTCGCCGGGCCCGCGAGCCGGGATATACTGCTTGTGCGGGCTCCCGCAGGTGCCCATCCGGTACCGGGAAGGGCAGTCGTATGAATGACGACGACTCGCCGCGACTGGCTCACAGCTACGTTGACTGCCACAGGAGCGTCCGTGACGCCGGACCCGATTCAGTCGGAAGAGACCGAGCCTCACCATGATCATGATCATGACCATCAAGCCATCCCTTCCGATCCGACTCTGCGCGTCAAAGCACTCGAATCACTCCTGGTGGCCAAGGGTCTTGTTGACCGCGCCGCTCTTGATGAGCTGATCGACACTTATGAACACAAGGTTGGCCCGCGCAACGGCGCCCGGGTGGTGGCGAGGGCCTGGGCTGATGCCGATTACAAGCGGCGACTGCTCGCCAATGCGGACGCCGCGATCTCCGAGTTGGGTTACGGCGGAATGCAGGGCGAGCACATGGTGGTGGTGGAAAACACGCCCACGATACATAACATCGTTGTCTGCACCTTGTGCTCGTGCTACCCGTGGCCACTGCTCGGCCTGCCGCCAGTCTGGTACAAGTCGGCGCCCTATCGCTCCCGCGCAGTGATTGATCCGCGTGGCGTGTTGCGCGAGTTCGGCACGGACGTAGGGGACGATATTGAAGTACGGGTCTGGGACAGCACCGCAGAATTGCGCTATCTGGTACTCCCGGAACGACCCGCCCATACACAGACCCTGACAGAAGCGGAACTTGCGGCGCTGGTGACACGTGATTCAATGGTCGGCGTCGCCAAAGCCAGTGGCAAAGCCGGGACATCGCCCTCATGAACGGAGTTCATGACATGGGTGGGATGCACGGAATGGGCCCTATCGAACCGGAGCAGGGCGAGGCCGTCTTCCACCATGCGTGGGAGAGCAGGGTTTTCGGACTGCGCCGCGCGATGGGAGCCTGGCGCAAGTGGAATATCGATGTCTCTCGGCATGAAGTTGAGCTGGTGCCTGCGGCCGACTACCTCCGCATGAGCTACTACGAGAGGCAATTCGCTGCCTTCCTCGTTTTACTCCAGAAGCGGGGCTTCATCACAGCCGATGAAATCTCGACTGGCGCGCCAGCCTCGGGATCATCTGCGGCAGTCCCCGCGTTAACTCGCGACGGAGCGGCACAGATGGTCGTCAAAGGAGTCCCGACAAGTCGGGATGTGCCCGTGCCCGCCAAGTTTCAATTCGGTCAAGAGGTACGAGCGATCAACGTGAATCCTGTCGGCCATACGCGCGAGCCGCGATATGTGCGAGGCAAGCTGGGGACCATTGACCGCGACCACGGTGTCTTTGTCTTCCCGGATACCAATGCCCATTTTCTGGGCGAAAGACCGCAGCACGTGTATTCGGTGCGCTTCGCGGCGCGCGAATTGTGGGGACATGCGGCGGCACCGCGAGACGCCGTCTATGTCGATCTATGGGACGATCATCTTGAGCCTGCCTGACCCGACTCTCCGGCCCGAGGTTCTTGCCCTCCTGCCGTGCCTGCCGCGCGACGAGGATGGACTGGTTTTCGCTGAACCCTGGCAAGCAGAGGCTTTTGCGATGGCGGTTCGCCTCTCTGCAGCAGGTCATTTCACGTGGAAGGAATGGGCAGCCGCGCTGGCTGATGAACTGAAGGCCGATGCGCAGCTGGGGCACCGGGATGATGGCTCGCGTTACTATCATTGTTGGCTCATGGCGCTTGAGCGTCTTGTCGTGGACAGGAAATTGACTGACGGGCCGGCCTTGCATGCGCGCAAGGAGGCCTGGGCGGACGCCTATCGCCGCACGCCGCACGGCAGACCGGTCGAGCTGTAGCGCATAGCCGACTGTTGGTGCCCGAGCAAATCGCGCGGAGCGGGCGGCCGACTACCCCGCTTGCCACCAATGACCGTTTCGGCGCAATCACTTCAGTACGGCCAACGCCTGCAGTCAGCAGCAAGCCGCCTCGTGCGCCGCACCACCTCCGCATTGGGTCCGGATGACGGCGCTTGACCCACTGCCGGAAATCGTCATTGACCGCGCTGGGAGATTCAACCTCGCGGGACGACCGCATACCCCGCTACAGCGGCAGTTTCAGCCTAGGCGGCGACGCGTTGTGGCGGAGATCACCCCGAAGAATCGATGGCAGCGAATCGCTCCTCACGCCCACGCGGCCGTCGTTCCGCTGCTCGTACGCGCAGTTGAGCCAGGCACTGGCCTCGTCGATCTCGTTTCGGAACGCATGAATGGTAGGGATGCTTTCGCCTGGCGACAGCCCTGCCACCGAGGTCATGCCACCAACGGCGTCCTTCTCCAGCGCCACCCTGCTCCAGCAGGCGCCTACCAGATACCGCCCAAGGCGACGGTAATCGCCTCGCCATTGACGCCGCCGGCCGCCTCGCTGCAAAGGAAGGCGATGACCTCGGCAACCTCACGCGGTTCCAGCACCCGCTTTCGGGGGTAGATGGCGGCGCGCTCCCGCCAGACTTCCTCGACGCTGATGCCACGCCGGTCGGCCTCGGTCGCCGCCGAGCGCTCGGCCATCGCCGTCTTCACCCAACCCGGCAGCACGGCATTGGAGGTGACATCGAAGGGCCCCGCGTCCTGGGCGATCGCGCGCGCAAGGCCGATCACGCCGTGCTTGGACGCGGTGTAGGCGCTGCCGCAGCGCTCCGCCTTCTCGCCGGCCGTCGAACTGGTGAACACGAGCCGGCCATGGCCGCGTCGGCACATGCCACCGACCGTCAGGCGCGCAAGCTCGAATGGACCATCCAGGTTGACGCGCATCGTCTCGCGCCAGACCGCGGGGTCCTGCTCCCACACGAGCTTCTCGTGGGCCGAGCCGATGCCGTGGTTCACGACCAGCACGTCCACCGGCCCGAGCCTGCGTTCGGTCTCGGCCACCGCGAGCGCGCAGCCCTCCGGAGTGCCGAGATCGGCGGCGACGTAGTCAAGACCCACGCCCGCCAACTCAGTCGCGCTGCGCGCCACGATCATGACCCGCATGCCGGCCGCCGACAGCAGCAGCGCCGCCTCGCGACCGATTCCCCGACCGCCGCCCGTGACCAACGCAACCCGTCCGCTCATGCCTAGTCTCCGCTCATTGTCCGTGCTGAATCGTCCCACGTTGACCCGGGGCGCGCATCCACGGCGAGGGCAGCCCTTGCTGCGGGGGGGATATTTGCCCCGAAGCATGAGAACATGCCGTCGCAACAGCCGGGTCGGCGCGGGTGTCGCCCGCCCAGCGGCGTCCCGAAGTCTGCGGCCCGACGGGTGCCATCAGCGCCTTCAGGCATCGCAGTGCAGCACGGCCGTTACGCTTGCTCGCTGTACCCGCAGGAGATCCATCGTGTTCGGAATTACCCCGTCCGCCCGACTGCGCCCCTCGCCGTTCTTCGAGGCGACGCGCGCCGACGGCGTCACCGCCTTCAGCACCTACAACCACATGCTGATGCCGACCAGCTTCGGGCATCCGGAGGCGGAATACTGGCGCCTGATCAATGGTGTCTCGATGTGGGACGTCGCCTGTGAGCGGCAGGTTGAACTGCGCGGCCGCGACGCCGGGCGGCTCGCGCAGATCCTCGCGCCACGGGACCTGTCGAAGGCGAAGGTAGGCCAGGGCAAGTATGTGCCGCTGTGCAACCACGCGGGCGCGCTGATCAACGATCCGATTCTGTTGAAGCTCGCGGACGATCGCTACTGGCTCTCCATCGCGGACTCGAACATCTGGTTCTGGGCGCGGGCCATTGCCGCCGAGCGCAAGCTCGAGGTTGCAGTCAGCGAGCCCGACGTGTCGCCGCTCGCCGTCCAGGGACCGAAGGCCGAGAAAGTGGTCGCGGCACTGTTCGGCGACTGGGTGCGAGAGCTGAAGTACTTCTGGTTCCGCGAGACGACGCTCGAGGGCATACCGGTGGCGGTCGCGCGCTCGGGATGGTCGAAGCAGGGTGGATTCGAGATCTACCTGATGGACGGCTCGCAGGGCGCACGCCTGTGGAATCTCGTCAAGGACGCCGGCAAGGCGTGGGACATCGGCCCCGGCAGCCCCAATTTCTGCGAACGCGTCGAAAGCGGGCTCCTCTCCTACGGCGGGGACACGGACGACCACACCAATCCCTACGAGGTGCGGCTGGGGAAATACGTCGACCTCGAGGTCGCGGACGATGTGATCGGCATCCAGGCGCTGCGCCGGATTCATGCGACTGGCGCGCGCCGGCACCAACTCGGCGTCACGCTCGAGGGCGAAGAGCCGACCCAGTTCGGCTTCCTTTGGCATCCGATCTACCGCGACGGGCACAAGGTCGGCGACCTGACGAACTGCGCCTGGTCATACCGGCTGAAACGAAACATCGGCTTTGCGCTGATCGACCGGGCGTGCGCCGTCGGCGACACGGTCGATGTGGTCAAGGACGGCAAACCGACGCGTGGCGCGCTGTGCGAGCTGCCGTTCCTTTAGCAACGGCTGACGGGCGATGGCTGCGACACGACACTCGAGACGCGGGGTCGAGTTGCGCGCCTGTCACCGAATGCACCGGCGCAACAGAACCCTCTTAGTGACTACAGCGTCCCGAGTGACGGCGCGTCGGTGCCCCGTTGCTCGATGAACGAGGCGTCTCCAGAGCTGCTGTCTGTGCCCGGCGGTTCAGGTCGCCGAATGGTGATGGTCCCGGTCGCGCTCGCCCAACCGGTCTCGGAGCTGGCCTGATCCGTCGATGCGCTGGTGCGGGGTGGAGCGATCGGGGGTGAAAGTGGCGTCGTGGGCATGGGGCGGTCCGGTGACTGCGTTCACCGTAACCCTGCGCGATGATCCCGACCGTGACGCGGCCCTCAGCTCGGCGTCGCATCCTTGTTCTGTTCAATCCAGACGAGCGCAGCGTCGATATCGGCCAGTGCCGCGGCGCTGAAGCCCGGGATACGGGAACCGGACGCGGCGTCCTTCAGGCGCGTCATCTCACCGTTCGCCTGGGCGTGAACCCACACCAGTCCACGTCGAACCTTGGCGGTGAATTTCTGCTGCTTGTCGTCGGTCATGGCGTACTCACTGATCAGGATCCATGGGAGGTGTCGGTCAGCCGAGCGCAGCGTTGCACACTTCCGCGGCGAGGTCACGCCTCGCCCCGCGACGCTGCTTGCTCGCTCAGCCCGCCTCAGTGGAGGCCGGGTCGCCGGCTGGGCGCGAACCGCAGTGACGGCGCCGCCCCAAGGTGTCGCGCAGCCGCTCACGCTCCGCCGGGCTCATATGGGCCCAGCGGTTCTGCATCCGATGGCGCCAGTGCCAACCACCGCGGTGGCCGCGCAGGCCTCCGAACAGGAGACGCGACAGCACGAGCAGTCCGAGCGCCTGGGCGAAGGTGACGGCGTGCCAGCCGGTCACGGCCGGGATCACCCAGTTCCACAGCGACATGACGACGTACCCGAAGCCTGCGACGGCTAGCACGCCGAACGCGAGGAACTTGATGCCTTTGAAAATCCAGAACCGTTTCATGACTATTTCCTCTAGAGATCGAATTCAGAGCGGATGTTTTCGAGCCGGCGCCGCAGCTGGCGGACGGCGGCGTGTTTTCGGCCGAGCAGGGTGTTGATGCCGGTCCCCGTCTCGGCCGACAGGGCCTTGAAGCTGCGCCCGTGCAACTCGTGGGCGACGAATACTTCGCGCTGATCGGCGGGGAGTTCATCGATCGCGGCGACCAGCTCGTCCGCGAGTACCGACTGCGCGTAAGCCGACTCGGGGTCGCCCTCACTGGCGAGCAGCCATTCATCCAGAATGAACGACGGATCGGCTTCAAGGCCGCGCTCGCGTGCCCCCGGCGTGCCTGCCAGTGCCGATTCCCGGGAGCGAGAACGGAACCGGTCGATGATGCGGTTGCGGGCCACGCGTGCGAGCCAGGCCGCCAGATGTTCGATGGGTTCCATCAGCCGATAGGCGGACACGAGCTCAAGGAACGTGTCCTGCACGATGTCGTCGACCTCACTGAAGTCCGCGACCTGCCGGCGCACGAATGCGCGCAGCCGCGGGCCCTGGCCTGCGATGGCTGCAGCGATCCGGGCGTTGTCCTCGGTCGTCATGCGGGGCAGTGCGATAGCAGCGTCCATGTAGGGATAGACGGACGAGAGCGGAAATTATTGTCGGTGGAGGATCCGACGCCTGTTGCGCCTCAAGAAATGGAGGCGGCTGGGCGCGAATCAAAGCCGATGGCAAGGGACCGGCGCGCCCGGAAGGATTCGAGCCTCCCCCTGGTTCGTAGGCAGACACTCGACATGCAACAAGTACCTGATATTGCTAGATTCTCGTGCATATCAGCTCGGATTATTTGCCACCGATCCAACGCCGCAGGGCGTGGCGCCGACGACTCCGGTGGAACGCGGCGAACGACGCCGGCGCTGACTTGCGCCGCCGCGGGGTATTGTGTAGATTGATGTGTAGGAGATCACACATGGCTACCAATCTTTCGTTGGACCCCGCCCTCATAGAACAGGCGCTTGCGGTGAGCGGAGAACGCACCAAGAAAGCTGCCGTGACGCGCGCGCTCGAGGAGTTCATCGCCCGCCGGAAGCAGAAGCACCTGCTCGAGCTCATGGGCAAACTCGAATGGGACAACGCCTACGACTACAAGGCGGAGCGGTCACGCTAGTGCCATTGCTCGTCGACACGAGCGTGTGGTCTCTCGCGTTCCGTCGAGATGCGGACTCGACTGCGCCTGAGGTCGCGGCACTTCGCGCAGCGCTCGGAGGCACGGATACCATCGTGACAACCGGCCTCGTTCTGCAAGAGCTCCTGCAAGGCTTCACCGGCCCTCGCGCCCACAAGGACATCGTCGAAAGATTCGGCGCACTAGCGCTGGTCGTACCGGATCGCGACGACCACATCGGCGCCGCCGACGTTCGCAATCGATGTCGACGCGCTGGCGTTCAGGTCGGCACCATCGACGCCCTGCTCGCTCAACTTTGCATTCGGCACGAACTGCAACTGCTCACGACCGATGGGGATTTCACCCTCGCCGCACGACACTGCCCACTGAGAGTGTGGACGCCATACGCATGATTGCCGCGATGCGCTCGCCAGCGGGGCGTTGATCAGGGAAATGGCGTACCCGGAAGGATTCGAACCTCCCCCTGGTTCGTAGGCTGGCACTAGGCTCTACACAACTCCACGATTTAACACGCTTCACATGCGCCTTGGCGCTGAATATTTCCCACCTATTCGACGCGCTAAGGTGTTGGATTGCCGAGATTCGGGATCGAATATCCAGGCGTGCCGCGGCGACGCCACCGGCGGGCTACCGCGCCGCGCACTGGCCGGCAACTTGGGCCGAGCCGGCACCGTCAGTCCTCCCGGTAGCACGCTTCTCGCTGGTGACGGACGGCGGGGATGAGTACCGTGTCCTCGGCCGCGAGCCAGCGGTACTTCGCGATGTATCCGTAACGACCACGCGCGAGGACGAGTTCCCGGCGCCCGTCCTCCGCGTCTCGGCCGAGCAGCGGATGGTCGGCAAGTGCCTCGAAGGCACGGCGGACACTGAGGATCTGGCTGCGGGCTCGCAACGGATCCTCTGCAGCGATGAAGTCGAACAGCCGCTCGAGGTCCCGCAACGCGCCGGTCGTTACTTCGACGCGCGCCAACGTCGCGTCCGCGGGCGCTTGGCTTTCGAGTCCGCCACGCGTGATTCGAGGTAATCGAACGCCACGGCTAACGGGTACGTCTTGCCCGTCGCGAGGGCTTCACGTTCGGATTCCGCCGCGTCTGCGGCGAAGCGCTCACGCAGTTCGGAGCGCGCGGCCTCACGCGCCAATGTATCCACCATGAACGCATGCGGCGTCTGGCCGGCGCCTGCCGCGAGCTTGGCGATGCGCTGCTTCAGGTCTGCTGGCAATTTGAGGCTGGTCGCAGCCATGAGCTTCTCCGGGGGTAGTCAACACTTACTACCAGAACCCGGACGAATCAAGGTGCACACGGCCCTGCGGCAAGAGACCACAGGACGCCTCCGCATTCAGACATGCGCGAGATATTCAGACTCGAGGACGAGGAAATGGCGCGCCCGGAAGGATTCGAACCTCCGACCCCCTGGTTCGTAGTCAGTTTCGGCCAGTACTGCTCAGTTCGGCCCGGTACCTCCGAGCGAAGGGTCAGCCTATTTTTATAGCGTATCGTCGAGTCTCTTCTACGGCCGCGTACTGTACTCTTCTGCGCAGGTGGCTTACATTAGGCCTACATCGGAATCGACGCCCTGTTGACGCAAGGCGCCGTTCCTGACCGCCGACGCCGCTTGAGGAGGCGCTGATGGCTAAGCAGAAGCTAACGCAGGCGTTCATACACCGCGATCACTGCGACCTATTCCCCGTCACCACGCCGCCGACGACCGCCTGGATCGCGCATTGGGACACCAAGACGCCCGGGTTTGGCCTTCGTGTCACCAGGGATGACGCGCGGGCGTACATTGTGGGGTACCGGGTCCGCGGAAGCCGGGCACATAAGATCAAAACGATCGGCAAGACAGCTGTCTTCGACCTGGAACAGGCCCGGGAGCGTGCGAAGGAGGTTCTCCGGGAGGCAGAGTCGGGCCGCGACTGGTTCAAGACGGTAGCGTTAGCTCGCGCCCTAACCATCGGCGCGGTCTGGGAACACTACCGGCACGAACACCTCGCAGATAAGGAAATTTCGCCGCGGACGCGCGAAGACGCCGAACTGCTTTGGAAGAAGCACTGCGAAAAGGCATTTAAGGGGCAGGTTGTCGTCGACGTCACCGCTCCGAGCGTTCGCGCGTGGCATCGGGACATCACCGAATACGGGCCTTACGTCGCGAACAGATCGCTGCAGCTGATGCGAGCCGCATTCAATTATGGGGTCCGGTACGGAAAAATCCCTGCGGGATTGGCAAATCCTTTCGCGATGGTGGATCTGAACGCGGAGCACGCCAGACAAGTCATCCTCTTGCCGGAGCAGTTCCCTGCCCTGGCCGAGGCGATTGATGCGCTCCCGGACCCCTACGGACGCGCATACCTGTGGTTGATGTTCTACACGGGAGCCCGCCGCACAGAGCTGGCGACGCTGACTTGGGAAAACGTGTCACTCGGCGAGAAGCCGACGAAGGCGCGCGAGGTCCGCAAGGGCACGGTAACTTTTGGAAAAACCAAGAACGGGCAGCCATTTAAAGTCGAACTCAGCGCGCCTGCCGTGGAGATTCTTGAGAGTCTGCCGCAGATCGACGGAAACCCTTTCGTGTTCGTCGGGCGGGTCGAAGGAACACACCTCGATCCGAAGCCACATTGGGCGGCCGTGCGCAAAGCGGCGAAGCTTCCAGAGCTTCGCCTCCATGACCTACGTCGCTCATTCGGAAGCTGGCTGGCTGCGAGCGGATACAGCAGCAAGCAAATTGGCGCGGCGCTAAATCATCGGTCGGACGTAACGGCCGCCGTCTACATGCAGCTGGGGTCGAACGTCACGGTCAAGCGGACTCTCGCCGACGCACATGCCAAACTCGCGAAGGATGCGATTGAGCAGGCCAAGAAGCCCAAGGCCGCGTTGCTACCGTTCATTAACACGAGGAACGGCAAATGAGACGAAAGGCCAAGCACAAGTTCCCGGCGCCGGCTGACATTGCAGGGCTGCAAAATGTCATGCGCCCCCTTATGGAGTCTTGCCTGCCCAGCGCAGTGATCACTGACAGCATCGTAGCCGAGGTCATCGAGCCGCTCTTGCAACTTTGCGAATTCGGCCATGCTGCCCAATTGCTCGAGGATTCATGCGACGGCTCTCTTACGAGTTTTGAGATGAAGACAGCGCGCACTGGCGCGGTGAGTTACTTCCCGTACTTTAGGGACTCTGTAGACCGAGCAAGAGCAACTGGCGATCGGCACGAACTTGCACGGTGGGCATTGGCGCTATTGCTTGTCCGTCAGCTAGAGACACATCTTCCGGTGTACGCGGAGAAGCTTACGGAAGAGATGTTGCGCGGCTCAAAATCCGCTGCCGCAAGGGACGTCGCCAATACCATCGATTTCATTGAGGCATTTGAGCGAGACAACAACGTGCAGCTTTCCTCCAAATCTCCCAAAAGCCAAATCACTGCATGCGCCCTCGCCTGCAAACGGGGGGAATCCACCGTCAGAAAAGCGCTCCAGAATCGGACGCGAATTCGGAAGGGTGGGGACGACTCGTCCCCACCCCCAATCAGGTAGGTAGTCAGTTAGCTTGGGCTCGCCACAACGGAGGGCCTATGCGAACGCCGAAACGTGAATTGATCTCCCCCGCCATTGCACGGATGCGTCTGGCGGTAGACGAAAGGGAATGGCTTAGACTGGAACCCAGTCTGACGCTTTATCACCTACCGAATGGCACTGCGCTCGTTGACTACGCTGAACTGACTCGCCTTGCAAGGCCTGTG
>JANXQL010000091.1 GCA_025356815.1 Pseudomonadota bacterium | reverse complement strand
TGTTCTCCAACAAGGGCAACCTCGTCCACAAGGGCGACCGCGTCAACGTCATCATCGGCAAGTTCCACGCCGACGGCCTCGTCGTCGAGTGACCCTCCAGCGTTCCAAAAGGATCCGTACCATGCTCCGTAGTCCCCTGCTTGCCGGCTGCCTGCTGACCCTGGCCGTCGCCACGTCCGCCGCCGCCGCACCCGCGAACCTGACCGCCGAGCAGATCGTCGAAAGAAATGTCGCGGCGCGCGGCGGTCTCGCCGCCTGGCGCGGTGTGAAGACGCTCACGCTCGAGGGGCAGGTCGATGCCGGCGGCAAGCCGAGTCACTCGCTGGCGTACGTGCTCAAGCAGAAACGGCCGCACCAGAGCCGGCTCGAGATCATCTTCAAGGGCGAGGTCTCCGTGCAGGTGTATGACGGCAAGCAGGGCTGGAAGCTGCGGCCGTTCCTGAACCGCATCGAGGTCGAGGCCTACACGCCCGACGAGGCCCGCCAAGCGGCGGCGGCCGACGATCTCGACGGCGCGCTGATCGACTATGCGGCCAAGGGCAGCCAGGTGTCGGTCGCGGGGACCGAGTCCGTCGAGGGCCACCCGGCCTACAAGCTCGCGGTGAAGCACCACGATGGCGGCGTGCGCCATGTCTGGGTCGACGCAGGCTCGTTCCTCGAGCTGAAGGCCGAGGGTGAGAAGCGCAAGCTCGACGGCCGACCGCACGACGTGTCGATCTATTTCCGTGACTGGAAGAGCGAGCACGGCCTGATGATCGCCCACACAACCGACACCGTGGTCGAGGCGACCAAGCAGCCGGCGCCGTACCGCATGACGATCACCAAGGTCAGCGTCAACGACGTGCTCGACGACAAGCTGTTCCAGAAGCCGGCGCCGGTACTGATCACGGTGCCGTCGAATGCGCCGCCGGCGTCCGTCGTTCCGGCCGCGCCGACCGTGAAGCAGAAGCCGTGATGCGTGCGGTCGTCGCGGCGGTCCTGATCGCCGCGCTGGGCGCGGTGACGGGTCCCGCGTCGGCGGCGGCCCCCGCCCCGGCGCGTACGGTCGAGGAGGTCATCGCGCGCAATGTCGCGGCTCGTGGCGGGCTCGACGCATGGCGCAAGGTCGACACGATGGTGTGGCTGGGCCACATCGAGCGCGCCAATGCCAAGGATACGAAGCGCGTACCGTTCGTGATGCAGCTCAAGCGCCCGAACCAGACTCGCTTCGAGCTCAAGCAGCAGTTCGAGCAGTTCACGCGGATCTTCGACGGCCAGCGTGGCTGGAAGATTCGTCCCTCCGCCGATGGACGCCCGGACTCGAAGCCGTTTTCCAAAGAGGAGGTCGAGTTTGCGAAGGCCGAGTTCGTCGTCGATGGACCGTTGATCGACTACCAGGCCAAGGGCGTCAAGGCGGCGCTCGACGGCCTCGACAAGCTCGAGGACAAGACCGCCTATCGGCTTTCATTGACGCTGCCCTCCGGCGCCGAGCGCAAGGTCTGGATCGACGTCGCGACCAACCTCGAGCTGCGCTACGACCGACCGGCAACCAATCCGCTGGTCGCCGGCAAGCCGGTGTCGATGTACTACCGTGACTACGCGCTGGCCGACGGCCTGAATGTGCCGCGAAGCATCGAGGTCAGCGGTGCCGCAGACAAGTCCATCACGCAGGCCGCCGACCGGCTGGTGATCGACCGCGTGATCGTCAACGCCAAGTTCGAGCCGGGGACCTTCCTGCCGCCGCCTGCACCGATCCACCGCGGCAGCAACAAGATCCGCATCGGCGACGGCGGCGTCGCCGTCCCGTCGCAGTAAACGCATGAGACGACGGCCACTCCTGGCGGTGCTGGCGCTCGGCGCTGGCCTTGCGTTGGCGGCAGCAGGCCACGCGGCGCGCCCGCGCGCCGCGCCCGCGGAGCCACCGCCGTCGCCGGTGGGCGAGGCACTGTTCCTGCACGGCGTGCTGCGCTCCGGCGCGCCGCTGGTTGCGAATCGGGCCGATGCGGAGCCGATGAACGGCGAGCCGGCCGCCTGCGTCAACTGCCATCAGCGCAGCGGCCTCGGCATCAAGGAAGCGCGCACGGTCATCCCGCCGATCACGGCGCGGTTCCTGTTCAGCCCGCGCTCGACGGGGGCCGAGGATCTGCACCTGCCCTACATTCCCGGCGCCCGCCTCGACCGCGCGCCGTACACCGAGCAGACGCTCGCCCGCGCGCTGCGCGAGGGCATCGATGCAGATGGCAAGCCGCTGAGCTACCTGATGCCGCGCTTCGAGCTGGGCGATGAGGATCTGCGCGAGCTGATCGCGCACCTGCGCACGCTCGACCACGAGCGGGTCCCGGGCGTGTCGACGACCGAACTGCACTTCGCGACGATCATCACACCGGATGCCGATCCCGTGCGGCGCAAGGCGATGCTCGAGGTACTGCGCGCCTTTTTCCAGGAACGCGAGCAGGCGGTCCGCGGTGAAGCGGGGCAGACCATGACGACCTCCGGCCACACGGCGTTCGCCAAGAGCATGTTCAAGGTCAATCGCCGCTGGGTGCTGCACGTGTGGGAGCTGACCGGCCCCGCTTCCGGGTGGGCGGCTCAGTTGCAGCAGAAGTTCGCCGCGGAGCCCGTGTTCGCCGTGCTCTCAGGCCTGGGTGGCCACGACTGGTCGCCGGTCGCGGCGTTCTGCGAGCAGCAGCCGGTCCCGTGCCTGTTCCCGAACCTCGACCAGCCGCCGGCCGACGGCGACCGGCAGTTCCACTCGCTGTACTTCTCGCGCGGCGTGCTGCTCGAGGCCGACCTCGTCGTCGCCGCCATCGCGTCTGCCGACGGCGCGCCCGCGCGCGTCCACCAGATCTATCGCCTGGGCGACGTCGGCGAAGCGGCGGCGAAGGCCGCGGCCGCACAGTGGCAGGCGCGCGGCGTGACCGTCAGTCATCGGGCGGTGCCGGCCGCGGCCCCGCCGTCTGCCGTCGCCATCGCGCTGCGCGAGGTCGGCGACACGGCGCCGGTCGTGCTGTGGCTGCGTCCGGCGGATCTGGCCGCCCTGGCGAACGTTCCGCCGCCTGCCGGGCCCGTCTACGTCTCCGGACTGATGGGCGGACTCGATGCGCTGCCGCTGCCGGTCGCGTGGCGCGCGCAGGCGCACGTCGCCTATCCGGCCGACCTGCCCGAGCGGCGCCGGGTACGCGTCGACTACGCCCTCAGTTGGTTCCGCATCCGCCAGATCCCGGTCGTCGCCGAGCAGGT
>JANXQL010000180.1 GCA_025356815.1 Pseudomonadota bacterium | reverse complement strand
GACCTGCACCGCCGCAAGGGTGCCGATGCCGACCAGCCGCACCGCATCAAGTACCGCCGCCTAGCAGGTTGAACGCCATGAGCCACTCCTTGAACGGCCGCGACCTCGCGCTTGAGACCGTCGCAGCCCTCGCCCCCGGGGCGCGCTACACGCTCGCTCCGGAGGCGCTCAGTCGCATGGCGCAGAGCCGCGCGGCAGTCGAGCGCGCGATCGCCAAAGGTGACGCCTGCTACGGCATCAACACCGGCTTCGGCGCGTTCGCAAATCGGCGCATCCCGCGCGAAAAGCTACTCGAGCTGCAGGCGAACCTCGTGCGCAGCCATTCGGTCGGCGTCGGCACGCCGCTCGACGCCGAGCACGTGCGCCGTATTCTGCTGCTCAAGGCCAACAGTCTCGCGATCGGCTTCTCCGGCATACGGCCGCAGGTGGTCGAGGCGCTGCTGCAGTTGCTCGCCGCAGACGTCCTGCCGGTCATCCCCGGCAAGGGCTCGGTCGGCGCCTCGGGCGACCTTGCGCCGCTCGCGCACCTAGCGCTCGCGCTGATCGGTGAAGGCTCGGCGACCCAGGCAGGGCGCCTGCTCGAGGGCGCCGAAGTGTGCCGTGCCGCCGGCTTCGAGCCGGTATCGCTCGAGGCCAAGGAGGGTCTGGCCCTGCTCAACGGCACGCAGGTGAGCCTCGCCCTTGCGATCGCCGGTTGGGCCCGCGGACGGCGCCTGCTGGAGAGCACGCTCGCGGTCGGTGCGCTGACCTGCGAGGCGCTCGCAGGCTCCCACACGCCGTTCGACGCGCGCATCCACGATGCCCGCGGCCAGGCCGGCCAGCGCGAGGTCGCGCGCCTGGTGCGCTCGATGCTCGGCGACAGCCAGATCCACGCCAGCCACGCGGACTGCGACCGGGTCCAGGATCCGTACGCGATCCGCTGCCTGCCGCAGGTCGCAGGCGCCGTCTGGGACACTTTCGAGCACGCCGCGCGCGTGCTGACCGGCGAGACCAACGGCGTCTCCGACAACCCGCTGATCTTCGGCGACGACGTGCTCTCCGGCGGCAACTTCCACGCCGCGCCGATTGGCTACGTCGCCGACTTCATGGCGATCGCGTTGACGGACCTGACGTCGATGAGCGAACGGCGCATCGACCTGCTCGATCGCCGCGTCAATCCGGCGCTCAACATGTTCCTGACGACGGAGCCGGGCGTCGAGTCCGGCTTCATGATCGCGCACGTGACGGCGGCAGCGCTCGCCTCGGAGAACAAGACGCTCGCGCACCCCTCCTCGGCCGACAGCATCCCGACCTCCGCCGGCCAGGAGGACCACGTCAGCATGGCGCCGTGGGCCGGCCACAAGCTGCTGCAGGTCTGCGACAACGCCGCCATCGTGCTCGGCATCGAACTGCTGGTCGCGGGGCACGCTCTCGATTGCCAGCGGCCGCTGCAGACGACCGCCAGCCTGGAGGCACTGCATGCATTGCTGCGCCGCAACGTGCCGTTCCAGCCTCGCGACCATCGCCTGGACGGCGACATCCGTGCGGCGACCGCGCTGATCGAGTCGGGCGCGATCGCGGCGCTGCTGAACGGCTGACCGGGATCCCTCGGCGCCGGAGTGCGCTAGACTCCATCCACGCGCACTCCCGCCCCCCGGGCACGGTCTGCCAATCGGCGGCCACGGGGACGGGTGAGCGCGAGCGGAGAGCGCATGGCTATCTACATCGACGCCGCAGGCACACTGCACCACGATCAGGCGCACAACTTCGCGCTGACCTGCCCGCATTGCGAGGTGCTCACGCACCTGACCCCGGTGTCCGTGCCCCAGTATTCGCAGCTGGTCACGTTCAAGCCCTCCCATGTCGGCATCGTCTACCGCTGCGACGCGTGCAACTCGCCGTTGTTCCTGAAGTTTCCCGTGAAGATCTACGCCGGCACCCGGGTCGAGCTGTCCGGCTCGTTCCAGGAAATGGAACGGCCGCGCGAGAAGTTCGACGTCACCCACCTGCCGGACGACATCGACCGCCTGTGCCGCGAGGCGCTGGAGTGCTTCTCCGCCGGCTGCTACAACGCCTTCGCCTCGATGTGCCGCCGCGTCACCCAGGCTGCGTTCACCGACCTCGGCGAGCACGGCAAGCTGCGGATGTTCGACCAGATGAACGACTCGCGCGAGATGGCCGAGCTCGATCAGGAGACGTTCAACATCCTGCGCAAGGTGCTGTTCGGCAACGACAGCGCCGGCTCCCGCTCGAGCATGCCGGCGATGGATGCGACCACTGCGGGCGTGCTGCTGGAGGTACTGAAGGACCTTCTGTACCAGAGCTACGTACGCCGCGGCCGGTTGCAGCAGGCGATGATGATGCGCCGCCGCTATGTCGGCGACGATGCCACCGCCAAGGTCACCGTGCTCGGCAAGCAGGCCTGAGCCGGCGCCGCCGGCCACTTGCAGCGAAGGAATCCCGCATGCGCTCCACGGCTCTAGGGTCGATCGTCGCCGTGGCGCTGTCCGCGCCGTGGCTCACGGCCGCGCCGGCATCGGCCGATCCGGCCGTGGCGCAGGCACAGATCGTGACCTCCGGCCGCGGCGAGCTCACCATCCCCCCGACGCAGGCCCGGTTCTCGGTCACCGTCACGACCAACGGCCCCACCGCGGCGGTGGCGGGCAGCGACAACGCGCGCGTGTCCAGGGCCGTCACGGACTCGCTGGCGGCTGCGGGCCTGACGCGCGAGGAGCTGCTGGGAACGCGCCTGAGCGTCAACGCCAAGTGGGAGTACGACGAGCGTGGCCGGCGCAAGGGGCGCACAACCTACGAAGCCAATAATACGCTGCGCATCGAGTCGGCCCGTCTCGAGCACCTGGGCGTCCTCGTCGATGCGGCACTCGGTGCCGGCGCGACGAGCGTCTCCGACATGGAGTTCTATGCCCGCAACGTCTCGGCCACCCGGCGCCAGGCACTGACGCTTGCGGTCGAGGACGCGCGTGCGGAGGCCGATACGATTGCGCGTGCGGCGGGCGGCACGCTCGGCGAACTGCTCGGCATCACGACCGAGCGCGCGGGCCCCGCGCCCGGAGGCTTCGAAGACATCATGGTCACCGCGCAGCGGCGCACGGCATCCGCGCCAGAACCGACCAACGTGACGCCGACCGACATCGTCGTCAGCGCCCAGGTGAATGCGCGCTGGACGTTCGTGGCCACGCGCCGCTAGGGTCGCTCAGACGTCGACCAGCTCGACATCGGCCGCCGTCAGCGGCCTGCCCAAGAAGATGCTGCCGACCCGCGCAAAGCGCGCCGTCCCGTCGGTGGCCAGGAAGCGGGTCCTGAGCCCGGCGGCCATGCTCGTGGCACAAAGGTCGTCCTCGCCCAGCAGTTGCGCCACGGCACGCGCGGTGGTCGCCGCCGAGTCCACCAGCGTGACGCCAGGCGGCAGCACGCGCTCGAGCGCGGCACCGAGCACCGGGAAGTGCGTGCAGCCCAGCAGCAGCGTGTCGGGCGGCCCCTCGAGCGCGAAGGTCGCGGCCAGATAGCGCCGCGCGGTGAGCTCGACGATCGTACCGTCGGTCCAGCCCTCCTCTGCCAGCGCGACGAACAGCGAGCCGACGAGGGCGGTGACGCGCGTGCCCGGCGCGAGCGCGGCGATCGCGGCCTGGTAAGCACCCGCCCGGATCGTGCCCTCGGTCGCGATCACCGCGACGTGGCGCGAGCGGGTCGCCGCCACCGCGGCGACCGCTCCCGGCTCGACCACGCCGATCACCGGCAGCGACGGAAACTCGCGCGCGAGCGCAGGCAGCGCGGCGCTGGCGGCCGTGTTGCAGGCGACCACGAGTGCCTTGATGCCGCGATCGACGAGCGCGCGAGCGCACTGCGAGGCGTAGCGGGCGACACTCGCCGCGCTCTTGGTGCCATACGGCAGGCGCGCCGTGTCGCCCAGGTACAGGAAGCGTTCGCCGGGAAGCGCCGCCTCGAGCGCCGCAAGCACGGTCAGCCCGCCGACGCCGGAGTCGAACACGCCGACCGGCAGGTCGCGCTCGTGCGTTGTCACCGGCATCTCAGCCGAGCGCGACGCGCGCGTTGCGGAACAGTCGCATCCAGCCTCCATCCTCGTGCCAGTCGCGCGGCCGCCAGGAGTTCTGGGCGGCGCGATAGACGCGCTCCGGGTGGGGCATCAGCAACGTCACCCGGCCATCGGCGCTGACGATGCCGGCGATCGCCGCCGGCGAGCCGTTCGGGTTCGCGGGGTAGGTCACCGCCGGCACACCGTGGTGGTCGACGTAGCGCATCGCCACCCCGCGCGCGGCGATCAGTGCCTCGAGATCCGCCATCGATGCGAACGCTGCCCTGCCCTCGCCGTGGCCCACTGCGATCGGCAGGCGGGAGCCTGCCATCCCGGCGAGGAACGGCGACGGCGAGTCAGGCACGTCGACCATCACCAGCCGCCCCTCGAACTGCTCTGAGCGGTTACGGACGAAGCGCGGCCAGTGGTCGCTGCCGGGGATGAGCTCGGCAAGTCCCGCGAGCATCTGGCAGCCGTTGCACACGCCAAGCGAAAGGGCACCGGCTCGCTCGAAGTAGCGCGTGAACTCGTCCCGGGCGCGGGCGTTGAACAGCACCGATTTCGCCCACCCCTGGCCGGCGCCGAGCACGTCGCCGTAGCTGAAGCCACCACAGGCGACCAGCACCTGGAAATCGTCGAGGCTGACGCGTCCTTCGATGACGTCGGTCATGTGCACATCGCGCGGTGCGAAGCCCGCGCGCTCGAACGCCGCGGCCATCTCGGCCTGGCTGTTGACGCCCTGCTCGCGCAGCACGGCGACCCGCGGCCGCACACCGCGGGCGACGAACGGCGCCGCGACATCCTCGTCCGGGTTGAAGGTGAGGCGTGCGTGCAGGCCGGGATCGTCGAGCTCGGCGAGCGCGGTGTACTCCTCGCGCGCGCAGTCGGGATCGTCGCGCAGTGCGCGCATGTGGAAACTGGTCGCCGACCACGCCTTGCGCAGCTCGACCAGCGGCTCGTCGATGAGCACCCGGCTGCCCACACGGATCGTGACCCGCGGCTCCGGCACGGGCCGGCCGATCACCCGCGTACAGCCGTCGAGCCCGTGACGATTGCAGATCTCAAGCAGTCGCACGAGGTCGGCGTTGCGCACCTGCAGCACCGCGCCGGGCTCCTCGGCGTACAGCGCGGCGATCGGATCGCCCACCGCGCCGAGCTCGATCTCGAGCCCGCTCTTGCCGGCGAACGCCATCTCGACCAGCGTCACGAACACGCCGCCGTCTGAGCGGTCGTGATAGGCGAGCACCAGGCCCGCCCGTGCCGCCTCGCGCACGGCGGCGAAGAATCCCTTCAGGCGCGCCGGATCGTCGAGGTCCGCAGGCGCCTCGCCGAGCGCCCCGTACACCTGCGCAAGGCACGAACCGCCGACGCGGTCGCGGCCGGCCGACAGATCGATCAGCAGCAGCGCGGTCTCGCCGCGGCCGGTCTGCAACTCGGGCGTGAGCGTGCGCCGCGCATCGGCAACCGGCGCGAACGCAGAGACGATCAGCGACACCGGCGACCAGACCGAGCGGTCGCCGTCGTCGGCCTTCCAGCCGGAGCGCATCGACAACGAATCCTTGCCGACCGGGATCGCGATCCCGAGCGCAGGGCACAACTCCTCGCCGACGGCGTGCACGGTGTCGAACAGCGTCGCATCCTCGGCCGCGTCACCCGCGGCCGCCATCCAGTTGGCGGAGAGCTTGACGTCGCCGAGGCGGGCGATGTCGGCCGCGGCGATATTGGTGATCGCCTCGGCGACCGCGAGCCGGCCGGAGGCCGGCCCGTCGAGCAGCGCGACCGGCGCGCGTTCGCCCATCGACATGGCCTCGCCCGCGTGGGTCGTGTAGCCGGCCAGCGTGACGGCACAGTCACTGACCGCCACCTGCCAGGGACCGACCAGCGAGTCGCGACTGATCTGGCCGCCGACGGCGCGGTCGCCGATCGTGATCAGGAAGGTCTTGTCGGCAATGGTCGGCAGCGCGAGCAGCCGGTAGGCCGCCTCGCGCGGGTCGATGGCATGGGTCGCAAGCGGCGTACGCGGCCGCGCGCGGCGCGTGCCGTCGCGCGTCAGGCGCGGCGCCTTGCCCAGCAGCATCTCGATCGGCATCGAGACCGGCGTCTTGCCGGTCAGCCGGTCGCGCACCTCGAGCTGCCCGTCGGCGGTGATCTCGCCGACCACGGCGACCGGGCAACGCTCGCGCTGGCAGAACGCCATGAATTGCGCCAGCCTCGCAGGCGCGATGCACAGCACGTAGCGCTCCTGCGCCTCGTTGCACCACAGCTCGAGCGGCGACAGGCCGGGCTCGTCGGTCGGGATCTCGCGCAGCTCGATCACGCCGCCACGCGCGCTGTGCGCGATCGCCTCGGGGATGGCGTTGGACAGGCCGCCGGCGCCCACATCGTGGATCAGCACGATTGGGTTGGCTTCCCCCAGCGACCAGCAGCGATCGATGACCTCCTGGGCGCGGCGCTGCATCTCCGGGTTGCCGCGCTGCACGGACGCGAAGTCGAGGTCCTCGGCGCTCGCGCCGCTGCCGACCGAGGAGGCGGCGCCGCCGCCGAGCCCGATCAGCATCGCAGGGCCACCGAGCACGACGATCCTGGCACCGGCGGGCACATCGCCCTTTTCGACATGGTCGCGGCGCACGTTGCCGAGGCCGCCGGCGATCATGATCGGCTTGTGGTAGCCGCGCGTGACCCCGGGCGGATCGCCGGCGACGCGCTGCTCGTAGGTGCGAAAGTAACCCAGAATGCCGGGCCTGCCGAACTCGTTGTTGAACGCCGCGGCCCCGAGCGGGCCGTCGATCATGATCTCGAGCGCCGATGCGATGCGTGGCGAGCGCGCGGCGGGTCCTTCCCACGGCTGCTCGTAGCCCGGGATGCGCAGGTTCGACGTCGTGAAGCCCGACAGGCCCGCCTTCGGCTTCGCGCCGCGCCCGGTCGCGCCTTCGTCGCGGATCTCGCCGCCGGACCCGGTCGAGGCGCCCGGGAACGGGGAGATCGCGGTCGGGTGGTTGTGCGTCTCGACCTTCAGCAGGATATCTATCATCTCGCGCTGGTACCGGTACTCGTGCGTCAGCGAGTCGGCGTACAGGCGCTCGGCCACGCTGCCTTCGATCACGGCGGCGTTGTCGCGGTAGGCCGAGAGCACGCCCGCCGGGCTCCTGGCGTGAGTATTGCGGATCATCGCGAACAGCGACTTCGGCTGCGCCGCGCCGTCGATGGTCCAGGTGGCGTTGAAAATCTTGTGGCGGCAATGCTCGGAGTTCGCCTGCGCGAACATCATCAGTTCGACGTCCGTCGGGTCGCGGCCGAGGGTTCGGTAGCCGTCCACGAGGTAGTCGACCTCGTCCGCCGACAGCGCAAGTCCCAGCCGCCGGTCAGCGGCGACCAGCGCCGCGCGGCCATCCGCCCCGAGCGCGACGATCGACAGCGGCCGTGGCGACTCGGCCACGAACAGGCGGGCCGCCTCGTCGAGACCATAGAGCACCGCCTCGATCATGCGATCGTGCAGCGGCACCGACAGGCGCTCGAGCGCGGCGCGCTCCAGCGGCCCGCCGTGCAGGGTGTACAGGACGCCGCGCTCGAGGCGCCGCACTGCAGCCAGGCCGCAGACATGGGCGATGTCGGTCGCCTTGGTCGACCAGGGGGAAATCGTGCCCGGCCGGGGGGTGACGACCACGGCCGTGCCGGTCGCAGGCGCCGCCGGCGCGAGGTCGGATTCGAGCAGCCGGTTCAGGACCCGGGCCTCCTCGGGCGTCAGCGCGCGCGCGAGGTCGACGAAATGGGTGTAGTGGGCCTCGACGGATTCGACCCCGGGGTCGATCACGCGCAACGCGCGCAGGAGTTTTTCGAGGCGGAAACGGGACAGGGCGGGCGCGCCCGGCAGTAGCAGCATCTAGAAACTCTGGAAATCCGGCGCCGCCGGCTGGGCCGCCATTCTACCGCACGACGGTCGGCCGGGGCCGGCCACGCCGGGCTATTTGCGGCCGCCGGACTCCGGTCCCGACGGCACCAGCGGCATCGGGAACGGCGCGACGTTGCTGCCTTCGTAGGCGGAAATCTTGCTCGGACCGGTCTTCTTGACCTCGTCGACCCGCAGCACCGACTGCAGCGGCAGCCAAGTCCGCTTGACCCCCTCGAATTCACTCTTGATCCGCTCCTCGCCCGGGTCCACCACGACGCTGGAACGCTCCCCGAACACCAGACCCTCGAGTTCGATGAAGCCAAACAGGCTGCCGTGGGTGACCTGCCGGGCGTAAACCTCCCAGACCTTGCCCTCACGGACGAACTGAACCTTGAAAATGTGACTAACAGCCATTCGCCGCACTCGCTCCCGGAGTAGCCTTTTGCCATATTACCCGCGGATCCCTTATGCCGCTCACGCTCCGAATCTCCGGCCCCCAGGCGTCCCGCCTGGCTGAACGCGCGACGCGCGTGTTTGGCGTGCACGGCGGCCGGATCGGTCGGGCTTCGGACAACGACTGGGTACTGCCGGATCCCCACCGTTTCCTGTCCGGCTACCACGCGCTGGTCGAATACCATGGCGGGCGCTGGACGATCACCGACACCAGTTCGAACGGCATTTTCGTCAACGAGGCGCTGCGTCCGCTGGGCCGCGACGGCTCCTACGCGCTGCGCGACGGCGACCGGCTGCGGATCGGCGAGTACGACATCAGCGTCGGCATCACGCCGGACAACGACTTCGTCGCGACCGAGGAAGCCGCCCCGGGGCTCGAACTGTTCGACGAACAGGAGTTCGCGCTGGCGACCCACGGCGACCTCGGCGCCGAATTGGACCTGCAGCGCCTGCTCAGCAGTCCGACCCCCCCGCCGGACGACGACCCGCCGGTTCAGATGAGGGTTTCCGACGCCTACGGTCAGGCCGTGATGCGCGCCCGCGCCCGGCCGGCGAGCCGGACGCAGCCGGCGGCGCAGGCGGCAACGCCGGCGCATCTCGCCACGCGGGCAATGCCGACGCACAACGGACCGGTGCAGGCGTTCTTCCGCGGCGCCGGCCTCGACCCGACGCCCCTGTCGTCCGAGCAAGCCACCGCCGCGCTCGCCCTCGCCGGCCAGCTGATGCGGGAGATGGTCCTCGGCCTGATCGCAAGCCAGCAGCATCGGATCGAACAGAAGGGGCGCTACAACCTCGACGACACGGCCATCTCGCCGGTCGCGCAAAACCCTTTCCGGGCAGCGGAGAGCGTGGACGACGCCCTCAAGCGCATCTTCGGCCCCCGCTCGACGCGCTTCCTGGCGCCCCTGGAGGCGGTGCGGGCAAGCTTCAACGATCTCGCCCGGCACGAGCAGTCGACTCAGGTCGCGATGCAGGACGCGCTGTCGGAATTCATGAAGCGGCTCGCGCCGGAGGCTCTCGAGAGGCAGTTCGGCGCGTCGATCGCCCACAACAGCGGCCCGGCCCCGCCCAACACCGGCGAGCGCTACTGGCAGATGTACGCCGAGTTGTACCGCGTGCTCGCGCAGGCCGGCCCCGAAGGCCTGCCGCACGCCTTCGCCGAGGAGTTCGCTAAGGCCTACGGCGTCACGAACACGGAATTACGCGAACGGGACCAGCGCTCGCGCGGATCCAGGCGCGACTTCTAGCCGTCCCTCGGCGCTCACGGCGCAGCGCGCGCGCGGCCTGCGGCATGCCGGCGCCAGGCTTCGGTGAGCTTGACCGCATCCAGCAGCAGCAGCGCACCGGCCCCGCACGAGCCACTCGCAAGCGTCGCCCACAGCGGCGGGGACGAGAAGTGCAGCAGTTGCCTGGCCACCGGCACCGCCAGCACGAAGCTCAGCAGCCCGACCGCGAGCGCGGCCAGCCACCAGAAGGTGGAATTGGGAACGCGCAGCATGGCAAGCGCCGTGCGCTCGCCCGATCGATTGACCATGATCAGGGCGACGAACGAACCGATCATCGTCGTGAAGGTGAGCGCTCGTGCCGAATCGGCCCCATAGCTCTCGCGCGAGATCACAAATACCGCCAGGCACGCCAGCATCACGATCATGCCCTGCGCGAGCGCAACACTGACGGTGAAAGCCGAGAACAGCCGCTCGTTCGGGCGGCGCGGCGGACGATTCATGACGTCGGCCTCCTCGTCCTCGGCCTCGAATACGAGCGTGCAGGCCGGATCGATGATCAACTCCAGGAACACAATGTGCACCGGCAACAGCAGCAGCGGCCAGTCCGCTAGGAAGACCGGCACCATCGAAA
Source organism: Pseudomonadota bacterium (assembly GCA_025356815.1). GTDB lineage: Bacteria > Pseudomonadota > Gammaproteobacteria > Steroidobacterales > Steroidobacteraceae > CAIKZZ01. The sequence continues at coordinate 5,809 of JANXQL010000180.1, read as the reverse complement.
GACCCGCGATCGGCACGTGCACGGCCAGCGTGAATTCGATCGCCTTGCGGATGTTGTCGTAGATCCGGCGTCCGAGCCGCACGGCCGCGACGATGGAGACGAAGGCATCGTCGAGCAGCACGAGCGAGGCGGCTTCGCGGGCCACGTCGGTGCCGCGGCCACCCATCGCGATACCAATGTGCGCGGCCTTCAGCGCCGGGGCGTCGTTGACGCCGTCGCCGGTCATCGCAACGATCTCCCCGACCGCCTTGAGCGCGGTCACGATGCGCATCTTCTGCTCGGGCACGACCCGGGCGAACACCTGCACTCCATCAATGCGCGCCGCGAGCGCCTCGTCCGACAGGGTATCCAGTTCCGTGCCCGTCATGACCCCGTCGCGCGACACAATGCCGGCCTGGCGGGCGATGCTCTGCGCGGTGAGCGCGTGATCGCCGGTGATCATCACGACCCGGATACCCGCCGTCCGGCACTCGGCGACGGCCGCTGGCACCTCGTCGCGCAACGGGTCCTCGAACGCGACCAGCCCAAGCAACTGCAGCGCCAGGCCGTGCGCGGACGGCGGCAGCGCCGGCGAGACGCCCTCTGCCCGCGCCACGGCCAGCACCCGCAGCCCCTGGCCGGCGAGCTCGCCGGCGTCGTCCGCCAGCTGCGCATGCGCCTCTGATGACAGCCGGCACAAGCCGGCGATCGCTTCCGGTGCTCCCTTCGCGGCGGCGATGAGACCGCCGCTCGGATCCTCCCAGACATGGGTGACCGCCAGCAGCTCCGACGACAGCGGGTACTCGCGCACCAGCCGCAGCGAGTGGGCGGCACTCTCGCCCGCCCCCGTCGCTTCGATCAGGGCTCGCTCCATCGGGTCGAATGCGTCGGCGCGGCTGGCGAGCACGGCGGTCGCGAGCGTCGACCGGCATGCCGTGCCCGTGTCGCCTGCGAGCGCGTCTGGGCCGAGGTTGCGCCCGCCGGCGCTGATGCGACGCAAGACCATGTGGTTGCGGGTCAGCGTGCCGGTCTTGTCGACGCACAGCACGGTGGCCGATCCCAGCGCCTCGATCGCGGGCATGCGCCGGGTCAACACCTGGCGGCGTGAAATTCGCCACGCGCCGAGCGCGAGAAAGATGGTCAGGATGACCGGAAATTCCTCGGGCAGGATCGCCATCGCCATGGCGATGCCGGCGAGCAGCCCGTCCTTCCACGTCGCCAACGTACCGCCGCGTGTCACCGCGTAGGCGACCACCACGACGGCGCAGGCGACCAGACCCAGGAGCGCGAGCCGCCGGACAACCCGGCCGGTCTCGCGCTGCAGCGGCGTCGCCTCCGGCTGCACCTCAAGCAAGGCGGCGCCGATGCGGCCCAGTTCCGTGCCCACCCCGGTGCGCACGACCTCGCACAGCGCCTGGCCTGCGGTCACCAGCGTCCCCGCGTAGACCGACGCGAGCTGGTCGCCACCGGGTCGATCCAGTTGCATCGCCTCGCTGCTCGCGCGCTTGCCTGCAGGAACTGACTCACCGGTGAGCAGCGACTCGTCCACGCTCAGCACCGAGGCGCGGCGCACCAGGCTGTCGGCCGGGACGCGCTCGCCCTCGATGAGGACCAGGAAGTCCCCGCGCACGACCTCGCGCCCCGGGATCCGCCGCGCCTGACTACCACGGATGACGTTCGCCTGCGGACTGGAGAGGTCGCGCAGCGCGTCCAGCGCCCGCTCGGTCCGCCGCTCCTGCACGATCGTGATGCCCATCACGGCGACCACGAACCCCATCAGCATCAGTGCGTCCTGCAACTTGCCGGTGAGCAGATAGAGCGTGCCGGCTGCGATCAGCAGCAGGAACATCGGCTCCTTGACGACTTCGCCGGCAATGCGCAACACGCCGCGGCCCTGCTGGACCGGCGGTTCGTTCGGCCCCTCCGCGCGCAACCGCCGCTCGGCCTCGGCCTCGTCCAGACCCGCGACGCCGTCGGTCGAAAAGCGCAGCTCGGCGCCCGGATGTCGGGAATCTCGCGGGGACGTCATGGTCGCAAACTCTCTATCGGCCGCCGGCGTGTCGCCCAACTTGGCGAAGAAAGAGTAGCGCGCGGACCGGGGCCTACGCGTGCGCATTGCCCACACCCCCGTGCGCGGGGCGCGGGGCGCGCGGCTGGTACCGGCGCCGCTGCCCGCGTAGTGTCCTCGCAGCAAGGCGGCCCGCGGGACGGGCCGTCGAACCTCAGGACCCACGCCCATGCCATCGGACCAGATTCCGCTGTTGCCACCGACGCTGCGGCGCGCGCTGCTCGGCACGCTCGTCGCACTGCTTGCGGCGCTCGCGCTGCTGGTGCTTCGCCCGTTCGTCGCCCCGATCCTCTGGGCGGCCATCCTCGCCTACCTCACCTGGCCTGCCCACCGCTTGGCGCTGCGACTGTGCGCCGGCCGGCGAGCGCTGGCGGCGGCGATGATGACGCTGCTGGTCGCGGTCACCCTCATCCTGCCGGCGCTGCTGCTGGGGCAACTGCTGCTCTCCGAACTCGCCGCCGCCTACGCGGACCTGCTGCGCCTTCCGCAGGAGCGGATCGCAGACCCGATCGCCCGCCTCGAGTCCCTGCCCTGGATCGGCGCATGGCTGCACCAGTCACTGGCGCCGTATGCCGCCGATCCGGCGCTCGTCACGGCGCGACTCGGCGAATGGGCGCAGGCCTGGCGCAACGAGCTGCTGAGCCTGATGACGCACGTGAGTCTCGCGGTGGCGAGGCTGTTCATCACCCTCGTCACGCTCTTCTTCGTGTACCGCGACGGCGAGCGCTTCGTCGCGGACGCGAGCCACACCGCCCAGCGTGCGCTGGGCGATGGCCTGGAACGCTACGCCCGCGCCGTCGGCACGATGGTTCGTGCCGTGGTCTACGGCGTGCTTGCGACCGCCCTCGCGCAGGGCGCGATCGCCCTGGTCGGCTATCTGGTGTTCGGCGTCGAGGCGCCGCTCGCGTTCGGCGTGCTCACCACGCTGGCCTCGCTAGTGCCGCTGTTCGGAACGCTGCTGGTGTGGGGCCCGCTGGGAATCACGCTGGTGCTGTCGGGCCACTGGTGGAGCGGCGTCGGCCTGCTGGCGTGGGGGGCGCTCCTGGTCAATCCCACCGACAACGTGCTGCGCCCGCTGCTGATCAGCAATGCGACCCAGCTGCCGTTCCTGCTCATCGTCTTCGGCGTCTTCGGCGGCCTGTCCGCCTTTGGCCTGATCGGCGTGTTTCTCGGCCCGGCCATCCTCAGCGTCTGCGCCGTGGCCTTACGCGAATGGCAGCAGACGCCGGACGATTCCGGCGTCGCGTAGCGGGCAGCGCCCCGCGGCGGCCCGCTCAGGGCGGAAGGACGGGCGCGGAAATGACCGGCAGCGGCCCGGACAGCGCCTCCAGGAACGCCACCAGGTCTGCCACTTCGGGATCGGTAAACGTGCGCGCAAGCTCCGTGCTGCCCATCACCCGCACTGCAGCCGCCAGCGTCGGCACGAGGCCGTTGTGCATGAACGGTGCCGTATAGGTGAGGTTGCGCAGCGACGGCACGCGCCACTGCGAACGATCCGGCTCCTTGCCGGTCCATTCGTAGCGGCCCAGGTCGGCGACGAGCCGATAGGTTGCGGCGTACGCGCTGCGGGGATAGCTCGGGAAGCGCATCGTGAATACCGTTCCTGCGGCGAGCGCCGGACCGTCGAACGCGGGCCCCTGGTGGCAGCGTCCGCAGCCATCGGCCCTGAACGAAGCCATGCCGCGCAGCTGCTGCTCGGTCAGAGCCGTCCTGTCCCCCTTCACGTAGCGATCGTAGGCGGTGTCAGGCGTGATCAGCGTGCGCTCGAACGCCGCAATCGCACGGGCGACGTTGACGGCGGTAACCCCCTCGGATCCGAATGCGCGCTCAAAGTAAGGCTGGTAACCCGCGATGGAACGCACCCGGGCCTCGATGTAGGCCGAGTCGCGCATGCCCATGTCGATCGGGTTGAGCATCTGGGTGCGAGCCTGATCCTCGAGGCTGGCCGCACGCCCGTCCCAGTAGTACGAGGTCAGGAACGCGACATTCCAGACCGTGGGCGCGTTGCGCCCGTCCGGTTCGCCGTGCACGCCCAGGCTGGTCGGGCGATGATCAGCGCCACCCTCGGCGAGCGCGTGGCATGTCGCGCACGAGACGGTGCGCGACTCGGACAGCCGCACGTCGTGGAACAGCATCCTGCCCAACTCCACCTTCGCGTCGCTGGTCGGATTGGAAGCGGGACTTGGCGCTTGGGCCGGCAACGCTTGCCACGGCCGCTCCGTGCCCGCGGCGTGCGCGACGCAGGCGAGCAATCCCAGACACAGTATGGACAGGATCTTCATGGTCGGTTTCCTTGGCTGCCGTTGCAGCGACCCGCCACGCGACGGCGGTAATACGGCGCCGACCGCCAGTGGCCGGCCCGTGCGTGAAGACCGCTTGACGGTGCGCCGAGCGGCGTGACGGACCATCCGCATTTCCCGTAGCTCCCTGTGTAATTACTCAATCCGCTTAGGCGGAGGTCGCGACCCCTGTGCCGCGCTCCGTACTAACCGCAGGGATGTAGACAATTCGCATGGGCAGAGCGCAACAATTGCGCACCGGCCGCCGGAACGGCACCATGGCCAGCCACGCAAGGCGCGAAGCCACGCGGCGGAGGCCTGCACCTCACAGTGGCGGGAAGCACGGCGAATCGACACAAAATACGACAAGCGGCCTCACCTGACAGATTTCCATCGCACTTAACTCGATTCCAGGCGGCTCCCGACCAGACCCGCGAACCGCCAGGTGAAGCCGCTTGAATTTACAGACGCACTATTCTCCCGTAGGAGTTGATATGAACTTCCGTTCTGTCCAGACCACGCTGGCGGCCCGGCTGCTGCTAACCCTGATCGCGCTCCTCGCCGTACCCGCCGCGCAGGCGGTGCCGAGCTTTGCGCGCCAGACCGGCATGGCCTGCGAGGCCTGCCACACAGTGTGGCCGGAGCTGACGCACTTTGGCCGCGTCTTCAAGGCGAACGGCTACACGCTGGACAACCTCAAGCAGGTGCGTGGGGTGACCGCGCAGCGCGAAGAGATCCTGTCGCTGGCCAGCCTGCCGCCGCTGTCATTGATGGTCCAGGCAGCCTACACGCAGCTGTCGACCCCGTTGCCCGATGCCGGCGGCAGCGGCGCCTCGCAGCAGAACGGCACCGTCGCGTTCCCGCAGCAGATCAGCCTGTTCTACGCCGGCAAGATCGCACCGCATGCCGGCGCATTCATTCAGCTGACGTACGAGAACGCCGCCGGCTCGCTGGGCCTGGACAACACTGACATCCGCTTCGCGGGCCTGAAGGTCCTGCCGGGCGACCAGAGTCTCATCTACGGCCTGTCGCTGAACAACAATCCGACGGTGCAGGACCTCTGGAATTCGACGCCGGCCTTCGGCTTCCCGTACGCCGCATCCAACAGCGCCCCGGGCGTACCGTTCGGCGCGCAGATCGACGGCGCCCGCGGCCAGGATGTCGCCGGACTGAGCGTCTACGCGTTCTGGAACGAGGCGCTGTACGGCGAGGTCGGCATCTATCGCTCCGCCAAGCAGGGCAACGACGGTGCGCTCGACAGCCTGACGGCCGGCGGCGTGGTCTCGGGCGTCGCCCCCTACTTTCGCTTCGCCTACGAGCACAACTGGGGCCGCCATTCGCTGGAGGCCGGCGTGTACGGGATGACGATCAAGGTGTTCCCGGAAGGCCAGGTCCTGCACGGACCAAGCGACAAGTTCCAGGACGTCGCCGAGGACCTGCAGTACCAATACATGGGCGACAAGAACCTGTTCAGCCTGACCGC
>JANXQL010000028.1 GCA_025356815.1 Pseudomonadota bacterium | reverse complement strand
ATGACAATCGACGTTGCGCTGGCGAGGTGATCGGGTGCGCGATGAACGAAGTCCGTCGTGATCGTCGCCTGCACCCGAAGCGCCGCGACTCTGTCGCGCCGCCGCGGAGCCGAGGACTGATGATTTGGAACGCTCTTGTCGTCGTCTCATGGCGACCCGCCGGATACCTGCACCGGGCCTAGACTCTTTGCTCCACGATGGAATTCGGCCGGACGACGACCGCCGATGAGCCGATGTCGTCCACCCGCGGTGCGCGCATCACCGGCCTAGCAAACGCCACAGCAAAGGAGCCTCAGGTGCGCCGAATCAGAGTTCTCACGGATGAGATCGAGATCACCGCGGCGGCGGTCGAGATGCGCACCGATCGATTGTGCGAACCCTTTCTGTGCACGGGGACGTCGGGCCGGCTCGGCTTCGCCGCGGCGATCTTTCCCGACGCCGACGGGCGGACATTCACGTGCGCAAGTTCGAGCGCGCACCGCAAGGACGGGGCAGTCACTTCGATGTCCATCTGGACTTCCTGCGCCATGACCAGCCGTGGCTTGGCATCTACAACCTCTCTGGATGCGCCGCGGTCCGCGTGTTCGCGCTGCCGGACCACATGGCTCGCGTGTACTACGAGCGATTCCCGTCCGCATCGAGGCAGGGCTATGAGTGGCGGCGCCACTACCCTGCGGTGGCCCTGAACGATATGACCGAGGCACCCGCGACGGGCGTCCTGGTCGAAGGCACGGGCCTGGTGATCCCGCAACAGCGTGACGGGTTCCAGTGGGTGCACGAGATCGTGCCCGTGGTTCCCGAGTCTGCGGGGGAGTTCCTGAAGTCATCGTCCCCCCCGCGACAAGCGGGGCGTGCTGTGGGAGATCAGCTACCGCCCCCTCGAGACGATCATCACCAACGGGCTCAGCCTCGCGCGAGACCCGTTCGACGAGGGCGAAATGAGTGCTGCCGAGCGCGAAGCGAGGTGGGATGAGATCCGTATAGACTGAACCGCCTGCGACAGGTGCGGCACATGGACTTGCGGACAGCGCAATTGCATCCTCGCGCGCCTGCGTTAGTGTGTGCAGGTGCCGCTGCCCAGCGATCTCCGGGGACAGGCGATCGTCGTCTGCCTGCGGCGCAAACGGGAGGATCACGACATGAAGGCCCTGAAGATCTGCGCCCTGGTGCTCGGCGGCATCGTGGCCCTGGGATTGCTGGCAGTGGTCGCCATCTATCTGTTCGTCGACCCGTCCCGCTACCGGGCACGCATCGAGCAGGAAGTCACGCAGGCGACCGGCCGGCCTTTTGCGATCCAGGGCGATATCAAGCTCAGCGTCTATCCGTGGGTGTCGCTGGACGTGGGCAGGGTATCGCTCGGCAATCCCGAAGGTTTCGCGGCCGAGCCGCAGATTTCGGCGCAGCGGCTGCGTCTGGGCGCGCGACTGCTGCCACTGCTCGGAGGGCGCCTGCAGATCAGCCGTGTTTCCATCGACGGGCTCAACGTCACGCTCGTCAAGCGTGCCGACGGGCACAGCAACTGGGAGGACCTAGGATCGCACAGCGAGGCGAAGCCTGAGCCTGGCGCCGATCATGGATCCCTCGCGGATGCTTCGCTGGCGGGATTCGACCTCAGTGGAGCGTCGATCGAACTGCGCGACGAGGCCGACCGGTCCGTGACGCGCATTCGCGAGTTGGAACTGCACACCAGCGCGCTGAGTGTCGGGCGCCCGTCGGACATTGCACTGGCGGCGCGGATCGACTCGGGCGCGGGGTCGACCGAAACGCGCCTCGACTTCCATGCGCGCGCCAACGTCGACACCGAGCAGTCGCTCGTCACGCTCGCGGACCTGAAACTCAGCCTCGAGCGCCGCGCGACAGCGGGCGCGACACCGATGCCGTTGTCGATGGCGGCGCCGCAGCTGGCACTCAACTGGAAGACAGGCGCGCTCGCACCCGCCACGCTCGCGCTTCGCGCCGGCGAGCTGCCCTTGACGGTGGACGTCGCAGGCGAGCAGCTGTTCGGCGAACGCCGCGTCAGCGGCCGGGTGAAGATGGCCGAGCAGCCGCTGCGCAAGCTCGCGGCGGGCGCCGGCATCACGCTGCCGGTCACCCGCGCGCCCGACGCCTTCACGCGGCTCGCCTTTGCGAGCGACTTCGAGCTGCGCGGCAAGTCCGTGACGCTCTCAAACCTCGACATGAGGCTGGATCGTTCGCGACTGCGTGGCCGGTTGACGCTCGACGGCGGCGTAAGGGCCGCGCTCGACGCCGAACTGCGCATCGACAGCATCGATCTCGACCGCTACCGGGCGCCAGCACCCGCGAGTGCCGCGCCTGCCGCGGCACGGGACCCGACACCGATCCCGTTCGGGCTGCTGCGAAGCGTCGACGCCCGGTTGCGCGTCACGTTCGAGCGCGCGACCATCGCCGGGCTTGCGCTGACAGATCTGCGAATTCCGATGACTCTGCACGACGGAGATCTGCGGCTGATGCCCAGCGCCGATGCATTCGGCGGCACCGTGAAACTTGCCGTGCGCCTGGACGCGTCACACGAGCCGGCAACGCTCGAGGTCGCGACGGATCTCGCGGGTGTGGACGTCGGCGCCGTGATCAAGGGCTACGCGAAGTCCGACCGACTGTCCGGGCGCGCCAACGCACAGTCGAAACTGGCGGGCAGCGGCTCCACCGACAAGGTGCTGATCGACTCGCTCGAAGGTCCCATCAACCTCGACATCAGCAACGGCGCACTTGAGGGGCTGGATGTCACCTACGAGCTCGAGCGCGCCCAGGCGCTGCTGCGGCGCGAGGCGCCGCCGACGCGCAGCGGCCCCGAGCGGACCGCGTTCACCGCACTGAGCGCGCGCTCGCTGCTCGCGCACGGCGTGCTCGCCACCGATCCGTTGCAGATCGAGACAAGCGTGTTGCGGGTTTCCGGCAAGGGGACGTTCCGCCTGTCGGACCAGGCGGTCGACTACCAGATCGCGGCGCTGGTGCGGCAGGTCCCGGCCAGCGGCAGCGGCGCCTCGCTCGGCAGCCTGAAGTCGCTCGAGGTCCCGATCACGGTGACCGGCACGGTGCACGACTACAAGGTCCGCCCGGATGTCTCCGGCATCGTCAAGGGACGGGTGAAGCAGGAGCTGGAAAACCAGAAGGACAAGCTGCGCGAGTCTCTCAAGGACAAGCTCAAGGATCTGTTCCACTGACGGCCCGCGCCTGCGCTAGAGTCGGGTTAACCGGTGGCACGCAGGGCGATTGATGAACCGTCGCAGGGTCATACAGGGTCTTTCGGGGCTCGCGCTAGGCATGTCGGGCATGCCTCTTGCCGTGACAGCGGCACCGCGGGGCAGCCGTCGGCCGCACGTGGGCGTGATCGGCGCCGGCATCGTCGGCGCCTCGATCGGCATGCACCTGGCGCGCGCCGGCGCCTTGGTCACGCTGTTCGAACGGACCGCGCCTGCCGCCGGCGCCACGCGCAATTCCTTCGCCTGGGTCGACCCGTGGACGCTGGACCTGCACTACCAGCAGCTGCGCCTGCGCAGCATCGCCCTCTACGGCCGGCTCGATCGTGAGCTTGGCCTGGGCATGGTCTGGGGCGGCTACATCGACTGGGGTGCATCCGCTGCCGAGGCGCGGGACGTGCGCGACCTCGCCGCCGCGCTCGAGGGGACGCGCTTCGCGGTCCGCTCGCTGGACGCGGCCCAGTTCCGCCAGTTGAGTCCGGCGATCGAGCCGGGACCGTTCGCCGCCGCGTTCTACTCGGGACTCGACGGGCATCTCGACCCGGTGCGGGTCACCGGGTGCTTCCTCGCCGCGGCGCAGCGCCATGGCGCGCAGTTGAAGTATCCCTGCGAGGTGACCGACGTCGCGACGCGCGCAGGCCGGGTCACCGCTGTCGTCACGCGCGAGGGCGTGACGCCGGTCGACCATCTCGTGATCGCGGCCGGCGTCGATACCCCGCGCCTGCTGCGCATGCTCGGCGAAGAGCTGACCCTTGCACACGCACCTGGGATCCTCGCGCACAGCGTGCCGGGCCCGGTGGTGACGCGCATGGTGTACGACGGGCCGGCAGGGCTCGAGTTCAAGCAGATGGCGGACGGCTCCATCGTCGGCACGGACTCCGAGCAGGTGCCGAACCTGCCGCAGCACGCGCTGATCCGCGAGCAGCCGGTGGACTTCCCGGACGAAGCGCTGCGACGCCAGCACGGCGAGCGCATCCTGGCCAGGCTCGCGCAGGTGATGCCCGCCGCGCGCGGGGTGGCACTGGCGCGGCTCACGCTCGGATTTCGCGTGCTGCCGACCGACGGGCTGCCGATCGTCGGCGCGCTGCCGTCGAGCGCGAACGCACACGTCGTCGCCACCCACAGCGGCGTCACGCTCGCGCCGATCATGGGCAAGCTGGTGAGCGAGGAGATCCTGGCCCAGCGGCACGACCTGATCCTCGCGCCGTACCGGCCGGAACGGATGCTGCGTCGCTCGACCGTCGTCTGAGTGGCGGGCAGCCGCATACAATGCGGGAATGATGCCCGAGCCGCCCGCCGACGATGCGCCCCTGTCCGACGACGACCTGCGCACCTGCGTGCGCGTACTTCGCGCGATCGAGGCCGACCGTTCACGGCTCACCCGCCTGTCGCAGGAGCAGCGGCGCGAATTTCTGACGCTCGCCGGACTCGTCGCCAAACCCGATCGCCACGACCTGGTGAAGATGGCCAAGGCCTTTCGCCGGGCGGAGCGCGAGGCAGCCAAGGCGCGCGACCGCAACGCGATCGAGCAAGCCGGGCTGCGCGTCCAGCGGCGCGCCGCCGAGTACTCGCCGCTGTGGCTCGCCCCGCCGGAAGCCGCGGGTGGTGCGGACCGGCCGGCGCTGGAGCAGGAGCGCGCCTGCTACGTCTGCAAGCAGCCGTTCACCCGGGTGCACCGCTACTACGATTCGATGTGCGCCGAGTGCGGCGACTTCAACTACGCCAAGCGAGCGCAGACGGCTGACCTGCACGGCCACTACGCCCTGGTGACCGGCGCGCGGGTGAAGATCGGCTTCCAGGCATCGCTGAAGCTGCTGCGCGCAGGCGCCCACGTCGTCGTGACCACGCGCTTTCCCAACGACGCCGCCGACCGCTATGCGCGCGAGGCGGACTACGGCTCGTTCACGGAGCGCCTGCAGATCCACGGCCTCGACATGCGCCACACGCCGAGTGTCGAGCTGTTCGCGCGCTTCCTGCTCGAGCGACTGCCGCGACTGGACTACATCCTCAACAATGCCTGCCAGACCGTGCGACGACCGGCGGGCTTCTTCCAGCACCTGCTCGCGGGCGAGGCGCAACCGGTGGCGTCGCTGCCGCCGGCCCTGCAGGCTCCGCTGGCAAGCCACGCGCAACTGCATCGGGCGCTCGAGGCGTCGCAGGCGCGCGACAGCGGGGCCCTGATCAGCGCCGCCACGCACGGCGGCGGACGCGGTGAGGGACTGCTGCACAGCGCGGCGCTGTCGCAGCGTCGCTACCTGGACGAGGACTATCTGGCCGGCGAGGCGCTGTTCCCGGCCGAGGTCTATGACGAGGACCGCCAGCAGGCGGACCTGCGCCAGATCAACAGCTGGCGCCTGCGCATGCACGAGGTGGAGACGCCGGAACTGCTAGAGGTGCAGCTGGTGAACGCGATCGCACCGTACATCCTCAACGCGCGGCTCAAGCCGCTGCTGCTGCGCACGCCGGGCCGGCACAAGCACGTGGTCAACGTCAGCGCGATGGAGGGCCAGTTCTACCGCACCACCAAGACTGACAAGCACCCGCACACGAACATGGCCAAGGCCGCGCTCAACATGATGACGCGCACCAGCGCCCCGGACTACGTCCGCGACGGCATCCACATGAATGCCGTCGACACCGGCTGGGTGACGGACGAGGATCCGCTCGTGCACGCGGCGCGCAAGGCCGAGGCGGGGTTCTCGCCGCCGCTGGACATCATCGACGGCGCGGCGCGCATCGTGGACCCGATCTTTTCAGGGCAACTGACCGGCACCCATGTGTGGGGCCAGTTCCTGAAGGACTACAAGCCCACGCCGTGGTGACAGTCCTGCGGCGAAGGAAGGCCTGGCATGCAGGAAAGCCGCTCATCCGTCGGCGCCGGCGGATTCCTTTGTCAGAGGGGCAGTGGGCGGCCACGCTGCGCTGCCTGTAAAGGAGCTCCCCGATGACCGCCAGACTTCCGACATGGATGCTCGGCTGGCTGCGCGCGCGCGCCGCGGCTCCGCTTCCGGTCAGCACGACGCCAAGTTCGGTCTACCGCAGCATGTACCCGCTGTGGGCCTGGCGCTGCACCGTGACCCTGCCGGCGCCGGACGCACAGGGCCTGGCCGACGGCGCCGGGCGCGAACTGCCTCGCGGCTAGACATCATCGCCCGCCATGATGCCCAGCCGCCGCCAGTCCAACGATTCGGGAACAACGATTTTCATTTCGAACACGCGCCAATCCGGAAGGTCTGGCGTGCCATTGGGAGCCGGCTCGTTCCGGTCTGTTATCAGCCGTGGGCAAGTTGGCGGAACCGTTCAATCAATGCACGCAGCCGGCCCTGGCTCGCACTGTCGCCCGGCAAATGCCCCGCAAGCGCGGTCAGGAACCGCTCGTCCGAGACCAGCGGCCAAAGCACATCACGCAGGTAGACCCGCAGCGGTTCCGGCTCAGCTGCGACCTCTCCGACCGGTTCCGCGCGACCATCGATCACCGTGACGATGTCTTCAAGGTCATGGCTGGCGACGAAGTCACCTTGTCCACGATCGCGGAACGCCTCGAGCTTGGTCGCAACGAATACCGGCGCCGTGACAAGTCGGATCGAGCACGCACCAGGCAATGGATATGCCTGTGCGGTCTCGATCGCCAGCGGATACCAGCGGTTGCTGACGCCCAGCACGCGCGGATCCGACGGCATTACATCGAGGCGCAGCCGGCCGGCGATTCAGCGGCAGATCGGTGCGTCCGGCGAGCGGTCGCGAACGAACCCCTGTCGTTCGAGCCGGCGCTCGATCGCGTGGTAGTCGCCGATCGTCTCGATCCGGGCGACAGCATCGACGTCGACCGTCACGCGCACCACCTGGGCACGCGCGGCCGTGACGAGCAGGCCGGTCGCACAGCCACCGACGAAGACGAGGGACTCCGCGAGTGTGCCGAGCTGCAGGACGACATCGCGCAGCAGCGCAACATTCGCCTCCAGGCCCGGATCGCGTGCGTTCATGCGAGCCGCTCCTTGAGGAGACGGCCCGCGAGATCGCGTTCGCGCGCCTGGCCGCTGCGCAATGCATCGAACAGCGCGAGCAGCTCATACAACTTCGGGTCCTCGAGTGCCGCGCGTGGCGCACCGGGATAGAGCGGCAGCAGCGCCTGGCCACGCACGCTACCGTCGGGGTCCGGCCAGACTGGTGGAAGATTATCGACGACCGCACTACTGCCCAACAAAGGCGGGACGGCGTGCGCGGTCGGCACGCCAATCGTCAACTCGCCTCGCACCGGTGGATACGCGTACGGCGCGCCGCTGACGAGGAACGTCCGCACCGATGCGATGACGGGCCGGATCCGGCCGTCGACCTCGACCGCAAGTCGCGCGGCCAGGAGTCGCTGCACGGCCGCATGCGCTTCGAAGCCCGACAGGTGCATAGAGCCTGCGAGCGAAGCGTACGACCAGGAATCCGCACCGAGCAGGTAAAGCTTGAGGGCGACGACGAGATCCTGCGGCTTCAGGACCCACTGGCGGTGCTGCGCGCGTTGCATGGCGACGGACAGGGCGGATTTGGGTAAGCGGCTCATATGCTATATGCATATGGCATATTTACACCAGGACCGCAAATTGCAGGCGGTTTGCAGACGTCGCCCCCGTGGACGCTGCCGGCCATCGGATACCCCGGCGACCGCCATCGGGCCCCGCCCCGGCGCCTCAGACCCCGCGCGAGGCTCCGCCCGGCGCAGGCGGGCTGTGGTGCCCAACGACCGATGATTCATTACGGAAGTGGAATCCATCCATCCTGCCATCGGTCCTTCGACCTCACTGGCCATCAACAGATTGCGCGGCATCTTGCATAACTATCGTCCGCGGCTGTTGAAGTTCCCAGATCGATGGACTCCGGGTCCCAAGCTTTGGGCCGGCGCCAAGATAGAGGTGGACTACCCGCTACTCGGAGCCCGCGTCTTCCCGCGTCCAGGCGCGGACGCCCGCGTTTAGGCGTCGACGCCGACCGTGCGCGCGTGCAGGAAGTAGTACAGCAGGTAGGCCACGCCGATCGCCGCCGGGATCATGCCGTAGTACGCACCTGCGTGGCCCTCGATCATCATCGCGCCGGTCACTCCTGCGCCGACAAACAGCAGGATCAGGCCGCGCCGCAGGTAGTCGCCCGGACCGCTGGCGGTGCGATTGCTGCGCAGCAGGTCCGCGGGCAGCGGCGGCACTTCCAGCCCCTTCTCGATCGCGGCCATCCGCTCCTTGTGGTGCAATTCGAAGATCGCGACCTTCTTGCGATAGTCGAGCAGCAAGTTGAGCATCGCGATGCCGATGCCCATCACGATCGCGATCACGGGAATGAATACGCCGACGACTGCTGGGTCCACGAGAGTGTCCTTTAGGTGAGGTTCGCTGCCTGACAGTACGCGGCTGGCGCCCGTCCGGTTGCAGCTCGCCGGAATATTTTCGGCGTGGCGCAACCGGATGGCGAGCCGCGAGGTAATGTCGGGAACGAGGAAGGAACCGGCCTTGGCAGACGACCCGACGACTCCCGACGGTGCCGCGGATGCGGACGTCGCCGCGCTGATGCGCGACGGCGGCCAGGCGGCGGCGTTCGACCTGATCGTCGCGCGTTACGGCCGACGGATCTTCCGGCTCTGTCACGCGTTTCTGCGCGACGCGGCGCTCGCCGAGGATGCCGCGCAGGAGACGTTCGTGCGGATCTGGCGCGCGCTCGACAGCTTCGACGGGCGCGCGGCGCTGTCGACATGGATCTACGCCATCGCCCGCAACTGCGCGCTGACGGCGCTGCGCCGGCGCCGTCCGACCGAGTCGCTGTCCGACGAGACAGTCGCGATCGCGGCGGACCGGGCGGCGGCGACGGATGCGGACCCGCTCGACGAGAACACGCTGCGCCCGCTCGTCGATGGGCTGCCCTCGCCGTATCGGGTCGCGCTGACGCTGTTCTACTACGAGGAGCGGTCGGTCGCGGACGTCGCGCTGCAGCTCGGGCTGCCGCAGAACACCATCAAGTCGCACCTGTCGCGTGGACGGGCGCTGCTGCTGCAGCGAATGCAGCAACTCGGACTCGGAGACGCATCGCTATGGATGACCCCAGCCGCCTGAGCCGCGCAGACGGGAACGCTGACCCGCTGGACGGGGTGCTGTCGCGCGTGCTTGCCCCGCCCGCCCTGCCGGAGGGATTCGCGGCGCACGTGCGCGCGGCCATCGCGCGAGGCGCCGGCCTCGATCCGGCACGGCGGCGCAGCGCCCTCGAGCAGGAATGGCGGGCGCTGCATGCGCGCCTCGCGGCCGGGCGGCGGCGAATCGCGCTGACCGCGGTCATCGCGCTGGGGGGCGGCACCGTGATCGCCGCCGCCAGCCTGAGTCTCGCCCTGCCGTGGATGCGATCGGCCTTCGGCGCCGACAGCTTCCTGCTGCTGCCGTGGCTGGGCATCGCGCTGGGGGCTGCGATCGCAGCCCCCTGGCGCGGCGGCGGTGACCGGTTGCTAGGCTGATGTCGGCGCTGTGCAATCGCCGCGTGCTATCGGCCTCGGAGCCGCGGCTCCGCCCGACAGGGCTGGCCGTCGCGCTACCGCACCGCGCTCAGGCGGCGGCGTCGGGCGCGAACGGACAGTAGGCTTCCTTCTCCACCAGCCCGAGCACGAACGACAGTTTCGCCATGCCTGAGATGATCGCCATCGCCGTGCCGAGTTCGAGGATGTCGGCCTCGCTGAAGTGCCGGCGCAGCCGCGCGAACAGGACGGGCGACATGCGACCTTCGATGTTGGTCAGCGCGACCTGCGCGGCATAGCCGATCACCGCCTTCTCCGCGTCGCTGAACGGGCCGTTCTCGAAGTCGTCCATCGCGTCAACCTGGGCCTGGCTGATGCCGGCCGCGAGCGCACCGGGCACGTTCTGCTTGTTGCAGGTCAGGCAGCCGTGGATCAACGACAGCTTCAGCCGCGCCAGCTGCTTGTAGCGGTTGTCGACCTGGCCTCCGAAGAACACCGGTCCGTAGAACTTGTTCATCACGAAGTCGAGCATCGACGGGTGCTGCGAGAACACCTCGACGAAGGTCGCGTCCCCGGTCAGGCCGTTGAGGGTGTCCCACGCAAGGTGGAACTCGGCAGGGAGCGCACTGCGAGGCGTGCGCGTGAACAGCGTGTCGGTCATGGCAAGTCTCCGGGCGGCGAGTTACGGGGCGAGTTGAGCATGGATCCCGGGTCGAAGTCCAAGCGCGGGCGACCGCTTGTCCCGGGCCGGGGTAGCGGGTAATTTCCGTCGGGCCATGACCCTCCCGAGCCCCCACCCCGCGCCCCGGGCCGCCCGCTGATGCGCGCGGTCTTCCTGGACTTCGCGACGGTGAGCACCGGCGACGATCTCGACGCGACCGGCCTTCGCGCCGTGCTGCCGGCGCTTGAGATCCACGCCCATACGCCCGATGGGCTCGTCGACGAGCGCATCCGGGATGCCGAAGTCGTGCTGATCAACAAGGTCGAGATCAACCGCCGACGAATCGAGGCCAACCCCCGCCTGCGGCTGATCGCGCTGACGGCCACCGGCACCAACAACGTCGATCTGGACGCGGCGCGCGAGCGTGGCGTCGCGGTCTGCAACATCCGCGACTACTGCACGCCGTCCGTCGTGCAGCACGTCTGGGCGGTGCTGCTCGCGCTCACGCATCACCTGCGCGAGTACGACCGGGCCCTGAAGGCCGGCGCATGGGAACGCGAGGACCAGTTCACGATGCTGCACTACCCGCTGCGCGAGCTGGCCGGCCGCACGCTGGGCGTCGTCGGCTGGGGCACGCTCGGGCGCGCGGTGGCGCGCATCGCCGAGGCCTTCGGCATGCGGGTGCTGGTCGCCAACCGGGCCGGCGCGCCGCCCGAGGCTGGCCGCGTGCCGCTGGGCGAGCTGCTGCCACAGGTCGACGTGCTGACGCTGCACTGCCCGATCACGCCGGCGACGCGCCACCTCATCGGCAGCGCGGAGCTCGCGCTGCTCAAGCCCGACGCCGTGCTGATCAATACCGCCCGCGGCGCGCTGGTCGACGCCGGCGCACTCGCGGCGGCGCTGCGCGCCCGGCGGATCGGCGGCGCGGCGATCGATGTGCTCGACGGGGAGCCGCCCGTGCCCGGGCATCCGCTGCTGGCACCGGACCTCGAGCGGCTGATCGTCACCCCGCATACGGCTTGGGCGGCGCTCGAGTCGCGCCAGCGGGCGCTCGACGAACTCGCGGCGAACGTGCGCGACTTCCAGGCCGGCGGTCGACGCGGTCGGGTAGTGTGAGGGGAACAAATATGACACAGTGTCATGTATTGACACTGTGTCAGTTCTAGTCTAGAATCCCCCCCCATGTCCTACATCGCCGAACGCCGGGTCGAAGAGAAGGAGCGCCGCCGCGGCGAGATCCTCGATGCCGCCGTGGGCCTGTACGCCGAGAAGGGCTGGGACGCGGTGACCATGGACCAGGTCGCGCGCAGCGCGCGACTGTCGCGGGCCCTGCTGTACGTCTACTTCCGGGACAAGGAAGAGCTGCTGTACGGCATCGGCGCGCGGGCGCTCGCCGTCCTGCGCGACTACTTCGTCGCGGCCCTCGGCCGCGGCGGCACGGGCCGCGAGCAGGTCGAGGCGATCGGTCGCGCCTACATGGCCTACGCCCAGCAATTCCCGCACTACTTCGACGTCTGCGCCCGTTTCCAGGCGCACTCGGTCTCGCCGGATCCCGGCTCCAACGAAGGCGCCTGCGCGACCGCGGGCGACCAGGCGATCGGGGTCGTCGTGGCCGCGATCCGCACGGGCGTGGCCGATGGCAGCATCCGTCCGGACATCGGCGACCCGATGCTGCTGGCCGTCTCGCTGTGGGCGTTCACCCACGGGATCATCCAGCTGGCGATGGCCAAGGCGCGCGACCTCAACCGCCTGCAGATCTCGGTCCCCGACTTCAGCGAGTACGCGTTCGGGCTGCTGACCTCGATGACCGCCGCCCCAAAGCACAGCTGACCCTTTTTTGGCCCGGAATTGACAGATGTCCAATACATCAACACGTGACTACGCCCGCGGCCTCGCCCAGCTCGTCGCCCTCGCGCTGACCTTCGCCGTGCTGCTCGCGACCGCGAGCGCGCATGCGGAGCCCTCGCCGGGTGCCGACGCGCCCCTCGTCGCGGTCGTCGAGGCGCTGGTGCAGGATGCGCGGCGCGCGAACCTGGAACTCGACATCGCCAGCGCCAATGCCGCCGAACGGCTCGCGGCACTGGACTCGGCGCGCGCCCGCTACCTGCCGGCGCTTGCGCTGGACGCGCGCTACTCGGCCGCCGACGGTGGTCGCACCATCGATTTTCCGGTTGGCGACCTGCTCAACCCGGTCTATGCGACGCTCAACCAGCTGGCCGGCGGCAGCCGCTTCGCTTCGGTCAGCAACCAGTCGATACACCTGCTTCGACCCCGTGAGCAGGACACGCACCTGACCCTGACGCAGCCGCTGTATGACGCGCGCATCGGCGCCGCTCGCGACGCGTCGGCGGCGGGCCTCGCAGGCGCCGAGGCTGCGCGCGAGGCGCTCGCCGGGCGCATCGACCGCGACATGCGCGGCGCCTACTACCGCTGGCTGCAGGCCGGCGAGCGACGCGGCATCCTCGAGGCGACGCTCGAACTGGCGCGCGCCAACCTGCGCGTGAACCAGAGCCTGTATGCCAACGGCAAGATCACGCCCGACCTCGTCTACCGGGCGGAGGCCGACCTGCTCGAGGTGGAGCAGACGCTGCTCGGGGCGCGCAACGTCGAGCGCCTCGCGCAGAGCTACGTGAACCTGATCCGCAACGCACCGTTCGACCGGCCGCTGCCGCGGCCGCCGGTCGCCGATGCCGATGTCACCGCCGCGCGCGACTCGCTCGCGCAGCGCCTCGGCACCGGCACGCTCGCACTGCCGGTGCTATCAGCCGCCGCCGTCGGGCGGCGCGCCGAGCTTGCGCAGCTCGATGCCGCGGGCGCCGCGGCCACCGCCGGTGAGCGCCTCGCCCGCGCCGCTTTCAAGCCGCAGCTCGCGCTCGCCGTCGATGCAGGCTCGCAGGGCGAGCGCTATGGGTTCGGCAGTGACGACCGCTACGTGCTCGCCTCGCTGGTGCTGCGCTTCAACCTGTTCAACGGTGGCGCCGACGCCGCAGGACTCGCCGCCGCGCGCGCCGTCGGCCGCGCCGCGCGCAGCCAGCGCGCGCTCGCTGAGCAGCGCATCCTTCTCGAGGTCGAGCAGGCGCTGGACGGCGTGGAGGTCGCGATGGCCTCGATCGACACCGCCGCCCGCCGCGTCGACGCCGCGCACGGTGCGTTTCGCATCGCCGAGCGCAAGCGCGACCTCGGCCAGATCAACCAGGCCGAGTTCATCGACGCGCGTCGCGTGCTGACGGAGGCCGAACTGAACCGCAATCTGACGCGCTACGGCGCGCTCGACACGCTCGCACAGCTTGAGTACGCGCTCGGCACTCGCCGCGCCACGACGCCGGAGTTCCTGCCATGAAGCCCCGCCTCACCCACCCGCTGCCGGCGATCACGCTGCTGGCGATCCTGCTCGCGGCCTGTGGCGGAGCGGGGCCTTCGACGCCCGCCGCCCCGCCATCGCGACCGGTCCGCGTCGCGCCGGTCGCGCTCGATGCGCTGGCAGACGGCGTGCAGGCCGTCGGCGTGCTGTCGCCAAAGAACGAGGCGCGGCTGTCATTCAAGGTCGGTGGCGTGATCGACGTGCTGCGCGCCGAGGAAGGCGCGCAGGTGCGCGCCGGCCAGCAGCTGGCCGTGCTCAAGCAGGCGGAGATCGGTGCAGCCGTCGAGCAGGCGCGCCAGGGCGCCGCCAAGGCTGCGCGCGACCTCGCGCGCGTCAAGGCGCTGCAGGCCGACGGCGTGGCGACCATGGAACAGCTGGAGGACGCGGGCACCGCGGCCGCCGTCGGCGCCGCCGCGCTGCAGGCGGCAGAGTTCAACGCCCGCTACACACGGATCCTCGCGCCGGCCGACGGCATAGTGCTCAGGAAGCTCGCCGAGGTCGGCGAGCTCGTGCAGCCCGGCCAGCCAGTCGTGGTCGTCGGCAGCGCCGACCGTGGCTGGATCGTGCGCGTCGCACTCGCCGATCGGGACGTGGTGCGCGTGCACGTAGGTGACGCGGCACGGGTGAGCTTCGATGCCTGGCCGGGACGTGCGTTCGCGGGCCGCGTCGCGAACCTCTCCTCGAGCGCGGACCCGGCCACCGGGACGTTCACGGTCGAGATCGCGGTCAGCGCCGACGGGGCCGCGTTCGTGCAGGGACTGGTCGCGAAGGTCGCGCTCAGCCCCGCCGTCGGTGCAGCGACGAAGGTGATCCCGGTGCAGGCACTGGTCGAGGCCAGCGGCGGCGAGGCGAGCGTGTTCGTGCTGGGAGCCGACGGCCGGACCGCCCGGCGAGTGACGATCCACATCGGCCGCATGAGCGACACTCGGGTCGAGGTACTCGACGGCCTGCAGGTCGGCGCGCTGGTCGTCGTCGATGGCGGCGCGTTCCTGCAGGATGGGGAGGCCGTACGGATCGCGACCGCGGCGCTGCCCGCCGGCACGCGGACCGGCTCATGAGCATCTGGGCGTTCGCGGTCCGGCGCTGGCAGTTCACGCTGGTGCTGTTCGCGCTGCTGATCGCGCTCGGCATCGCGAGTTTCATCAGCATTCCGCGCTCCGAGGATCCGACTTTCCCGTTCCCCGCCACGACCATCACTGTCGTCTGGCCCGGCGCCGATCCGAGCGACATGGAGCGCACGGTCGTCAAGCCTCTCGAGGATGCGATCAATTCGCTCGAGAACGTCAAGAAGATCCAGAGCTCCGCGTTCGACGGACTCGCGGTCGTGCACGTCGAGTTCTACTACGGCTCGGATCCGGAGAAAAAGCAGGACGAGGTGATCCGCGAGTTCAACCGCATCCGGCCGACGCTGCCCGCCGGGATCGCCAAGATCGACATCGTCAAGAACAACCCCGGCCTGGTGAACATCGTGCAGATGGCGCTGGTCAGCGACAGCGCGAGCTACCGCGAGCTGAAGGAGCGCGCGGAAGCCTTGCGTGACCTGATCGAGACGGTGCCGGGCGTGCGCACCGCCGAAACGTGGGCCTACCCGGAGCCGGAGGTGCGGGTCGCCATCGACCTGCAGCGACTCGCGCATGCCGGGCTCACGCTCGGCCAGGTCGCGCAGGCGATCCAGGGGCAGAACGTCAGTATTCCTGGTGGCTCGGTCGACGTGGGCTTGCGCCGTTACAACCTGCGCACGTCCGGCAGCTACGCTTCGCTCGACGAGATCGCCAACACCGTGGTCGGGGGCGGCGTCGGCCGGATCGTCAAGGTCCGGGACATTGCCGAGGTCTCCTGGCAGACCGCCGAGCACGCCTACACCGGCCGGCTCAATGGCCACCGCGCGGTGTTCGTGACCGCCAACCAGAAGGACGCGACCAACATCTTCAAGGTGCGCGACGGCATCTATGCGAAGCTGCCCGAGTTCGAGCGCACGCTGTCGCCGGAGATCCGCCTGGACCGGGGCTTCGACCAGTCGAAGAACGTGCGCCATCGCCTCGATCGCCTCGGCACGGACTTCGCGATCGCGGTGGGCCTCGTGTTGCTGACGCTGCTGCCGCTCGGCCTGCGCGCCGCCGGAGTGGTGATGATCTCGGTGCCGCTGTCGCTCGCGATCGGGCTTGCGCTGCTGTACCTGACCGGCTTCGGGCTGAACCAGCTGTCGATCGCCGGCTTCGTGCTGGCGCTGGGCCTGCTCGTCGATGACTCCATCGTCGTCGTCGAGAACATCTCCCGCTACATCCGTGAGGGCTACACGCGCGTCGAAGCCGCGGTCAAGGCAACCGACCAGATCTACCTGGCGGTACTGGGTTGCACCGCGACGCTGCTGCTCGCGTTCCTGCCGCTGCTGTTCCTGCCCGAGGGTGCGGGTCAGTTCATCCGCTCGCTGCCGGCGGCGATCCTGTTCACGGTGATCGCCTCGCTGTTCGTCGCGCTGACCGTGATCCCGTTCCTCGCCAGCCGTCTGCTGCGCAGCGGTCATGCGGTGCCTGCGAGCCGCGGCATGCTCGGCTGGGTGCACCGTTTCGACCTGCTCGCCGACCGGCTGCTGGCACGGATCATGGCGGCGATCCACGCGATCTACGGACCGGCGCTGCGCTGGACGCTCGGTCACCCGGGGAAGACGCTGGCG
Organism: Pseudomonadota bacterium; assembly: GCA_025356815.1. GTDB lineage: Bacteria > Pseudomonadota > Gammaproteobacteria > Steroidobacterales > Steroidobacteraceae > CAIKZZ01. The sequence goes on along the minus strand of JANXQL010000028.1, from coordinate 60,740 downwards.
GCGGCGGGCCTGCTGCTGGTGGGCGGCCTTGCGACCGTGCCGCTGATCGGCTTCAGCCTGTTCCCGGCGGCGGACGTGCCGCAGTTCATCGTCAGGGTCGAGGCCCCCAACGGCGCGAGCGTCGCCGAGACCGAGCGTGCGCTGAAGGTGGTCGAGGACGAGCTCGGCCGGCACCGCGAGGTTCGTCGCTGGTTCACGCACGTCGGCCACGGTACGCCGTTCGTCTACTACAACGTCTTCCCGGTGGGTCGCAGCGCGAACGTCGGCGAGGTCTACGTCGAGCTGGATTCGTTCGACGCCGCGCGCACGCCGCGGCTGTTCGAGGAACTGCGCACGCGCTTCGCCGAGTACCCGGCCGCCGAGATCACCGTGAAGCAGTTCCAGCAGGGACCGCCGATCGACAACCCGATCGCGATCCGCATCGTCGGCCCCGAGATCGACGGCCTGCGCAGACTGGCAGGCCAGCTCGAGCAGGTGCTGCACGACACGCCGGGCACGCGCGACATCAAGAATCCCTCGCGGCTGCTGCGTACCGACCTGAACCTCGGCATCGATACCGAGAAGGCCGGACTGCTCGGCGTGTCCGCGTTCGAGGCCAATCGCACGGTCCGGATGGCGGTCGCGGGACTCAACGCCGGGCAGTTCCGCGCCGGCAACGGCGACGAATACGACATCACGCTGCGTCTGCCGATGAACGAACGACAGACGCTGGATGCGCTCGACCGCATCGTGGTGAGCTCGATCAGCGGCCGGCAGGTGCCGCTGCGCGAGATCGCGCGGCCGCGCTTCGAGACCGCACCCAATTCGATCACGCGCTACAACCGCGAGCGCCAGGTGACCGTCTCCAGCGAAGTGCGCGGCGGCTACAACACGGCCAAGGTCACGGCCGAGCTGCTCAGGCGCCTGGCCGGCGTCGAATTCCCGCCGGGCTATCGCTACGTGGTCGCAGGCGAAGTGGAGGCGCAGGCGGAAAGCTTCGGCGGCCTGTTGCCAGCGGTGCTGGTGGCGGTGTTCGGCATCCTTGCGGTGCTCGTGCTGGAGTTCGGCAGCTTCCGCTCGACGCTGATCGTCGCGACGGTCATCCCGCTTGGCGTCACCGGCGCGCTGCTGGCGCTGCTGGTCACCGGCTACACGCTGTCGTTCACCTCGATCATCGGCATGATCGCGCTCGTCGGCATCGAGATCAAGAACTCCATCCTGCTGGTCGACTTCACCAACCAGCTGCGCGCGCAGGGGCGGCCGCTGGCCGAGGCGATCGAGAAGGCGGGCGAAGTACGCTTCCTGCCGATCCTGCTGACCTCGGCGACCGCGATTGGTGGTCTGCTGCCGCTGGCGTTGCAGGGCTCCGGGCTGTATTCGCCGCTGGCGGTGACCATCATCGGCGGGCTGATCTCCTCGACGCTGCTGGCACGACTGGTCACGCCGGTCATGTACAAGCTGCTGCCGCCAGCGGTCGAGGTGTACGCGCCGACGACGGGCGGCTGACGCACTCCCCAACCGGGTCGACAAGCCACGCTTGCACGACCCGCCCGGGGATCGCAGACTGCGCGGCCTGCCACCCATACCGCGCCGTGCCACATCCGCCCCACCCCCTGCCGCGTTCGCTGCTCTTCCTGCGCGTGATCGCGAGCTTCAAGATGCTCAAGGCCGCGTTCTTCATCGTCGTGGGTCTCGGGCTCCTGTCGTTCTACGAGCCGTCGTTCCTGGCGCGTCTGTACCGCCTCGCGGACGAGATGCCGTACCGCGTCGAACAGCACATGCTGCGCCAGGCAATCGGCTTTTTGAGCGGGCTCAGCCCATCGCGGATCCAGTTGCTGGCGACCGCGACCTTCCTGTACGCCTCGCTGTTCGTGGTCGAGGGCGTCGGTCTCTGGCGCGGCCGCTACTGGGCCGAGTGGCTGACTGTGATTGCCACAAGCTCGCTGATTCCCTTCGAGATTTACGAGCTCACCGTGCACCCGAGCTGGAACAAGGTGTTGGTGATCGCGCTCAACATCGTGATCCTCGCCTACCTGGTCTGGCGGGTCCGGCGCGAGTACGTGCTGCGACGCGCGCACGCGCGCGACGGCTGAGCGGCGCAGACGCTGGCGCCAGCGGCCGGCGCGGACTACGCTGCCCCTCCCGTCGCGCTCTCGCAAGGAGATGCCCATGCGCCAGGCCCTGCTGTTGATGACGATCGCCGGCTGTTCGCTCGCCGGTTGCGCCACACTACCCCCGGCGCCGACCGCGTCGGCGTCGCTGGAGTCACGCGCCGGGAGCAGCGTCGCAGGCCACCTTGCGCTCACCGAGCGCAAGGGCGTCGTGCACGCGCGCCTCGATCTGCACGGCCTCGCGCCCGGGTCGGAACACGGCCTGCACGTCCATGACAAGGGCGACTGCTCGGCTGCGGATGCGACCAGCGCCGGCGGTCACTTCAACCCGGGTGGCGCTGTCCACGGCCGCGCAGGCAGCACGCCGCATCATGCCGGCGACGCGCCGAGCGTCGTCGCCGACGCCAAGGGCGAGGTGCACGTCGAGCTGGTGCTCGAGGGCGTGACGCTGGCCGTAGGCCCGCTGTCGATCGTCGGCCGCAGCGTCGTGGTGCACCGCGACCGGGACGACTACACCTCGCAGCCGGCCGGTAACGCAGGTGCGCGCGTCGCCTGCGGCGTCATCGCAACGCCCTGACCCACGCATCGCCACGATTGGCGACGAATACGCCGAGCCCGACCGCCGCCAGCCCCGCGGCGGTCGCGGCGTCGACGGTATCGCCGAGGATCAGCCAGCCGGACACGGCCACCAGTACCGGCGAGAGTGGCGTGAAGCTCGCCGCGCCCGCGGCCCCGAGGCGCCCGACCGCGAACGTGAACGCGATCAGCGCGATAATGCCGGTCAGCACACCCTGATAGACGACCTGCAGGACGATGTCGTGCGCGGGCACGGCGGCCAGTCGCAGCGGATTGCCGCTCGCGAGGTAGAACGGCAGGTACAGCGCCCCGTTGACGACCGCAATCACCGCGGTGGTGACCACCGGACGCAGCCGCAGCACGCGGCTGGCGACCGTGAAGCTGGCCCAGCCGAGCGACGCGCACAGGATCAGCGCGAACCCTGCTGCCCGCGCCCCGCCGGCGTACAGCTCGTGCAGCACGACCAGCGCGACGCCGGCGGCGGTGATCGACACGCCCAAGAACTGCATCCGGCCGGGTCGCTCGCCGAGCAGCAGTGCCGCGATCAGCACGGTGAACACGCCGGAGGCACCGGGGCCGAGCACGCCACCCTGGCCTGAGTTCGCCATGCGCAATCCGGTGGCGAACACGAGGAAGTAGGGCACGCCGGCGCCGACGATCATCGCCGCGAGCAGGCCGACGCGCTGCCATGGCACCTCGCGCCAGCGCGCGAGCAGCACCGGCAGCAGCAGCAGGCCAGAGGTGCCGTAGCGCAGCGCCGCGACGTCGACAGGCGTGAGGCGGGTGATCACGCCGAGCCGCGTGACCGGGATCCAACCGGCCCAGATCGTCACCGCAAACACCGCGGCGGCGACGCCCGCCAGGCGCGCGCGCGAATCGGTCAGCGCTGTCATGCAGTCGCCGCGGGGCGCGTCAGGCGCCGGTCTGGACCGGCGGCAGCGCGATGCGCTCGAACGCCCACTGCAGAACCCGCTGCAGCCGCGGTACCGTCAGCGTCAGCGCCGTATCAGCCGCCACCCAGCGAAATTCATGATGCTCGGCCCGGCCGAGCGTCGGGTTGATCGGCAGCGATACCGCGCCGCCGATGGAACGGGCAACGTAGAAGCGTACGACCTTGCCACCGGCATACGGCTCGGTCTCGATGGAATCGTCGCCCCAAGCGAAATCCAGGTCGTACAGGCCGGTTTCCTCGCGTACCTCGCGGATCGCGGCCTGCAGCGGCGTCTCGCCGGACTCGAGCCGACCCTTGGGCAGGTCCCAGTTGCGGTAGGCCCGCAGCAGCAGGAAGCGGGGCCCGTCGGCGGTGTCCCGAACCACCACCACTCCGGCCGCCCGCTTCGTTCCCCGGCTATGCATCTGTCAATTATAGGCGGCGGCCGTCGGGCGCGCTGTGATGCAGCTCAGGGACCTGTGCACCGATAGATCACGACAATCAGTTCGGAACGTCTGATAGCATCTCCACATAGCCAAGGAGGCCAGCCGTGAACCTTCGCGACCTGCGTTATCTGGTCACCCTCGCCGACACCCGCCACTTCGGGCGTGCGGCCGAGCGCTGCAACGTGACCCAGCCGACGTTGTCGGCACAGCTCAAGAAACTCGAGGACTTCCTCGGCGTCACGCTCGTCGAGCGCCAGCCGCGCAACGTCGCGCTCACCGAGGTCGGCGAGCGGGTCGTGGCGCGCGCCCGGCGCGTGCTGCAGGACAGCGACGACATCGTCGCGATGGCCCGCGGCTCGCGTGACCCGCTCGCCGGCATCCTCAAGGTGGCGTTCATCCCGACGCTGGGGCCGTACCTGCTGCCGCTGGTCATGCCGCTGTTGCGCAAGCGCCTACCGAAGCTGCAGCTGATGCTGTACGAATACCAGACCGGGCCGCTGCTCGAGCACCTGCGCGCGGGCGACATCGACCTCGGTGTGCTGGCACTGGGGGTCGACACCGAAGGACTTGAGACGCGGGCACTCGCCGACGAGGCGTTCACCGTCGCGATGCCGGGCAGCCACGCGCTGGCGAAGAAGGCCAGCGTACGGGCCGACGATCTCGCCGAGGAGACGCTGCTGCTGCTCGAGGACGGCCACTGCCTGCGCGATCAGGCGCTCGAGGTCTGCAGCCGCATCCCGGTGCACGAAACGCAGGACTTCCGCGCGACGAGCCTCGAGACGCTGCGCCAGATGGTCGCCGCAGGCTACGGCATCACGCTGCTGCCCGAGCTTGCGACCCGCGGCCCGTTCGCCAACGCCCGCAACCTGGTCGTGCGGCCGTTCGCAAAGCCGGTGCCACATCGCACGCTCGGTGGCGTCTGGCGCAAGAGCAGCACACGCGGGGCCGCGATCGCCTCGGTCTGTGACGCGATCGCAGGCGTGCTCACCACGCGCGCGTGAAGCCCGAACTTGTCGCGCGGGCGCGCCGTCGCTAGTGCGGCGCGCGCAGCTCCGCCGGCAGGTCGGCCGCCGCGGCGGCATCTGCGAACACGATCGAGGATTCGCGTGCGACGCGCCCCGCGGGCACTGCGGCATCCCCGTTCCACAACGCGCGCAGCGCATCGACCTTGTCGGCGCCGGTCACCAGCCATAGACGGTGGCGGGCGGCATTGAGCGCGCGGTAGGTGAGCGTCATGCGTGGCACGCCCTGGTACGGTGCCGACACGCCGACGTCCTGGTCGTGCACGTCCAGCAGCGCATCGCCCGGCACAAGCGACGCGGTATGCCCGTCCGCGCCGAGGCCCAGCTGCACGACGTCGAGCACCGGCGGGGAGCCGGCGAGGCTGGCAAGCAGCGCGGTGTAGTCGGCCACGCCCGCCGCGATCGGCTGGCGCTCGACCGGCATCGGGTGGAACTGGTTCAGCTGCAGCGCGTCCGGCGCGATCATCAGGTCGGCGATCTGGCGGGCATTGCGGCGCTCGTCGGACGCGGGCACCAGCCGTTCGTCGACCTGGAACAGCTGCACGTCGTGCCAGTGCACGTGCAGCCGCTTCAGGTCATGCAGCATCCGCCATGGCGTGCGTCCGCCCGACAGGGCGATGGCGCAGCGGCCGCGCTGCGCGCTGGCGCGACTGATCTCGGCACGCAGCCACTCGGCCGCGTGCGCCGCCGCCATTTCAGCGGTTTCGGACACATGGATGCGCATCGTCGACTCCTGCTGAGGCTCCACCGGGGCCCCGGCGGGGCACAGACATTTTGACCGTTCGAACACAGACTGCAATGCTGGCGCCGGGGCCTTCGTCCCGAGGCGACGCTCGTGCAGGATCGCGACCCCTTGCAGCCACTTTCGACCGCCACCGTCGCGGCACTCGCCGGGCTCGCGGGCCTGCCGCCGCTGGATGCTCCGACACTGGCGCGGATCGCCGAAGGCGCTGCGCGCGCCGCCGCAGCCGTGCGCGCGAGCGCCGCGGGGTCGCTGTTCGACGTCGAGCCCGCCTCGTTCCTCGCCGAGCTCGAGCGACTCGCAGAGCCGCCGGCATGAACGACGCGCCGGACACGCTTGTTAGCGCCGCCGCGGCGCTCGCCGCGGGGCGCGTTTCGAGCATCGAGCTGACGCGCGACTGCCTCGAGCGGGTGGCGCGCCTGAACGGCACGCTCAACTGCTTCCTGCGCGTCGAGGAGGAGGCCGCACTCGCCGCGGCCGCCGCGGCGGACGCCGCTCGCGCCGCCGGCCGCCGCCTCGGGCCGCTGCACGGCGTGCCGATCGCGCTCAAGGACATGTTCTACGACCCGGCACGCGAGACAGGCTCCGGCTCCCAGGTCCGCGCCGGCTTCCATGGCATGCGCGTCGCGACCGTGTCGGCACGGCTGGCGGCGGCAGGCGCGGTGAACCTCGGCGCACTGAACATGACCGAGTTCGCGCTCGGGCCGACCGGCCACAACGTCCATCACGGCGCCTGCCGCAATCCCTGGAACCCCGACTACATCGCAGGCGGCTCCTCCAGCGGCGCCGGCGCCGCCGTCGCGGCGCGGCTCGCCTACGGCACGCTCGGCTCCGATACCGGCGGCTCGATCCGCGGGCCCGCGGCGGTGAACGGCGTGCTTGGCCTGAAGCCCACCTACGGCCGAGTGTCGCGTGCGGGCGCCATGCCGCTGTCGTGGTCGTGCGACCACATCGGCCCGCTGGCGCGCACCGCGGCGGACCTCGCGCGCCTGCTCGGCGTCATCGCAGGCCAGGACCCGGCCGACCCTACCGCCAGCCGCCGGCCGGTGCCCGACTACGAGGCGGCGCTGGACACAGGTGTCGTCGGGCTGCGCATCGGTATCCCCGGCAATTTCTACTTCGACGGCGTCGATGCCGACGTGCAGAGGCGACTCGATGCCGCGCTCGCCACCCTCGCGGCCGCAGGCGCCGTGCTGGTGCCGGTCGAGGTGCCCGATCCTAAGTCGCTGGGCGAGCTCAGTCGCGCGATCGTCTACCCGGAGGCGGCCGCGGCACACGCGCACTGGCTGCGCAGCCGACCCGGCGACTACTCGCCGCAGGTGCACGCGCGCCTCGCGAGCGGCGTTGCGATCCCGGCGCCGCTGTACCTGGAGGCCTTGCAGCTGCGTCCGCGGCTCTTGGCCGGGTTCGTCGACTCGGTCTACGCGCGCTGCGACGTGCTGGCGACGCCGACGCTTGCGCTGCGGGTGCCCACGCTGGCCGCGACCGACGTCGGCGGCGGCGAGGCGATGTGGGCGGTGATCGCGGCGCTGGTGCGCTGCGTCGCGCCGTTCAACTACCTGGGCGTGCCGGCGCTGTCCGTGCCGGTGGGTCCGGATGCGAACGGTCTGCCGGTCGGCCTGCAGCTGGTCGGCCGGCCCTTCGCCGAGGCGTTGCTGCTGCGCGTCGCGGCCGCCTACCAGCGCGACAGCGACTGGCACGAGCACGCGCCGCCCGTCGCCGCATTCTAGTCGGGGACCGTCAGTGCGCTGTCGGTGCCCTGGATCAGGTCGGTGCCGGGCGCCCTCTCGAGCGTGCCCAGGTGCTCCGCGGCCAACGGCGGCGCGCCGGCACCGCGCGGCCGCGAGCGGATCACCTGGCTCGGCGGCAGCGCCTCGCCGCGCTGCACCCGCGCCTCCAGGAGTGCGAGGCAGCGGGTGGTCCATGCCTGCATCGGCACGTAGCGCTCGGCGAAGCCAGGCAGGCCCAGGTAGCCGTCGAAGTGCTGGCCGTGCGCGAGCTCGTAGTAGCGCAGCTCGTCGCGGGCGCCACGCTCGCGCTGGTTGACCGCGTAATAGGCGCGCGAGGAGTGATTGACCGGGATCAGCCCGTCGCAGCGACCGTGCAGCAGGATGACCGGTCGGTGGCCGGGTCGGGCATTCATCACGACTTCTTCCTGGCCGCGGCGCACCGCCGCAAGCATCTCGTCGCGGTCCGCCGGCAGGCCGCTGCGCGGTACGGAGGCGGTGTCCAGCAGCCGGTCGGGAGCGAACGCGAGCGCAAGCTCCACGCTGCCGCCGTTCATCGCCCGCGCCACGCCGCTGTCGTCGCGGGCGACCAGCGAGACCCCCGCGGTCGGCGCAATGCCCGTTCCGTCCGCCCACAGTCGCGCGGCTTCGGCGTCGCCAAGCGCACGCGGCAGGCCGGCGGCGTCGGTCGCGGCGAAGCGGATGCCGGCGTAGGCCTGCCACGGGAGCCGGCGCGCGTAGGCCCACGCGTAGGAGGCCGTCAGCGCCGGCCACAGGCTCGCGACCAGGTTGAAATGCCCCATCGGCAGCGCGTCGGCGAGGATGCCGGCGGCGAGCAGCCGCTCGCGCGCGTCGACAGCGGCGGCGGCGATCGGCCCGCCGACCAGGAGCCCCGCATCCTGCAGCGCCCGGCACCAGCGTTCGAGCCACGGACGCGCGGCCTGCGTCGCGCCATGCAGCGGCGCCGTCGCGTCGAGGTCGGCGAGCACGGCAGCGCCCTGATACAGGTAGTGCAGGCTGGTGTAGTCGTACAGCGCGATGCCGGCATCGGCAAGGCGCGACGCGCCGTAGTGGATCTGCAGCCCAAGCGTGCGGCCAGAGACCATTGCGCTCGGTTCGACTGCGAGCGCGCCGCTGATCCAGCCGGCGCGGTCGCGCTCCAGGGCGCGCAGCACGGTGGCGCCGCCGTTGGAGATGCCGACCGCGAGCACGACCGACTGCGCCGGCGACAGCGCGCGGCGCTCGCGGGCAGCGTACTCGAGGTTCAACAGCTGGAACGCCGCGTCGATCGCCTGCAGCAGGTAGCTGCCCCAGTCGGCCTCCGGGTTCAGGCCCGACTGCGCGTGCTTGAACAGCAGCGTGTGCGGCTCGCGCGCCGTGTACACCGAAAGCTCGGCGTCCAGCCGCGGCGCGTAGCCGATCGCGGGGTCGTCGGGATCGGCGCTCAGCGTGCCGTCGATGCGGTAGCCGCGAGCGCGATCGAGGTCCCACACGCCGATGCCGGTGCCCTTGTCGGTGTGCACGACCGCGTAGCCGCGCTGCAGCGCCCATTCGGCGGCGGTCGGCAGCGCGCCGTAGACGCCGCGCGAGCCGGACGAGGCGACCGCGACCAGGCGCGGCGCGGCGGGATCGAACTCGGCCGGGATCTGCAGCAGCACCGTCGTGCAGCCCGCACCGTCCGGCGTGCGCACGGCGACCAGGTACTCGACGCCCGCGACCCGCCGGTCGCCGATCGGGCCGTACAGGCGGCCGAAGCCGCCCGGATCGCTGACATCGACCAGGCCCCGGTAGGCCGCGTGGACCGCGCGTCGGCGCAGCTCGCGGCGCGTCGGCGCAAGCGGATCCGCGAAGCCCGGCGGATCGCCGCGCAGGCCGGCAAGGCCGAGCCCTGCGGTCAGCAGGTCGTCATCGCGCCCGTCGAGCACCAGCCGCAGTGGCTGTCCGAGGATCTCGGCGCGGACCTGCGAGACGGTCACGAACTCAGTCCCGGCTATCGCGCGGGGCGCAGCTGATCGGCTCGACGTGGATGGTGACGATGGTCTTCGCCAGCGCCTGACCGAGGGCAGCCTCGAGCTTGTCGCAGTCGTCGTGCGCCGCCGCGACCGTCGCCGCGTCGGGCAGGTACAGCTTGAACTCGATGAAGCGTCGCGAGCCCGCCTTGCGCGTGCGCAGCTCGGCGATGCGATCGCCGGCACGCAGCGAGGCGCGCAGCGTCGCATCGACGATCGCGAGCTCCGCCGGCGGCAGTGAGCGGTCCATCAGGCCGTCCACTGAGCGGCGCAGCAGCGACACGCCGGTCCAGACGATGTTCACGGCGACCGCGATCGCGATCAGCGGGTCGAGGATGCGGGCGCTCGGCAGCGCCATCACGACCAGCAGGCCCGCGATCACGCCGATCGAGGTCGCCACGTCGGTCATCAGGTGGTGTGCGTCGGCCTCCACCGTGATGCTGTCGTGCTGCCTGGCGACGCGCAGCATCAATCGTGCAGTGACGAAGTTCATGGCGCCCGCGAGCGCCGCCACGACCAGGCCCGGACCCAGGTGCGACAGTTCCGCCGGGTGGATGAGCCGACCGACGGCGGCGTAGACGATGCCGACGGCGGCCACCAGGATCAGCACCCCCTCGACGCCGCTGGAGAAGTATTCCGCCTTCTCGTGCCCGTAAGCGTGGTCCTCGTCGGCGGGCCGCTCGGCCACCGTCAGCACGCCCAGCGCGATGAGGCCGGCGGCGAGGTTGACCAGCGCCTCGAGGGCGTCCGACAGCAGACCCATCGAGTCCGTCATCGCATAGGCGGCGAACTTTAGGCCGAGGGTCGCGATCGAGGTCGCGATCGACAGCATCGCCATGCGCTTGGTGGGGCTCAAGGACGGACTCCAGGCTGGACGGGTGCTGATTCTGCCTCGTTGCGCGGCCGACGCGACGAGGATTTTGGCAGCGCGCGCCGGACTCGCCGCGCCGCTGCCATTCTGGCACCTTAGACGCCTGCACGGCCCTACTGGCACCCCCTTGAACGCCCCCACCTGCGGCAACTGTGACTCCCCGCTGTTCGGCCGGTACTGCGCGCAGTGCGGCCAGCACGCACACGACAGTGCCCGTTCGCTCGGCGCGCTGCTGCACGACGGCTGGCATGTCGTCACCCACCTCGATGGCCGGTTCTGGTCGACCATGCACCTGCTGCTGCTGCGGCCCGGGCAGCTGACCCGGGAGTACTTCGCCGAGCGGCGGGCCCGCTATGTGCCACCGGTCCGGCTGTACCTCGTCCTGAGCCTGCTGGTGTTCGCGCTCGCCTCGCTGACCGCGCACGTGCAGTCGAGTACGCTGCGCCCGGGCGGCCCTTCGACGCCCGCGCACGCGGTCGACCTGGACCTGCGCCAGATGGGCATCACGCCCAAGGACTGCAGCAAGCTCATGTCGAGCTGGCCGTGGCTGCAGCAGGCGTTGCGCGCCAGCTGCGAGCGCAACGTGGAGAGCGGCGGCAAGGAGGTGCTGCACGCGGCGCGCGCCAACCTGCCACGGATGATGTTCGTGTTCCTGCCGCTGATGGCGGCGGTGATGCTGCTGCTGTACTGGTTCCCGCGACGCTTCTACGTCGAGCACCTGGTGTTCTTCCTGCACAACCATGCCGCGCTCTTCCTCGCCATGACCCTGCCGATGCTGCTGTCGCTGCTCGCCGGTGCCGTGCCGGCGATGGCCAGACTCGAGACCGCGAGCGTCGCCGTCGTCGCGCTCTACGCCCCCTGGTACGTCTACCGCTCCGTGCGCGTCGTGTACGGCCAGGGCCGCCTGCTGACGCTGCTGAAGATCGTCTTCGTGTCGCTCGCCTACGTCACCTTCCTGATGATCACCCTGCTGCTCACGCTGATCGTCAGCGTGCTGACGACCTAGGCCGCGGTGCGCGCGATCCTGCACGTCGACATGGATGCGTTCTACGCATCGGTCGAGCAGCACGATCGCCCCGAGCTGCGCGGCCTGCCGGTCATCGTCGGCGGCGGCTCGGGCCGCGGCGTGGTCGCCGCCGCCAGCTACGAGGTGCGCGCCTTCGGCGTGCACTCGGCGATGCCGACACGGATAGCGCTGGAACGCTGCCCGCAGGCGATCGTCGTGACGCCCCGGATGTCCCGCTATCGCGAGGTGTCCGAACAGGTATTCGCGCTGTTCCACGAGGTGACGCCGCTGGTCGAGGGCCTGTCGCTGGACGAGGCCTTTCTCGACGTCACCGGCAGCATCGGGCTGTTCGGCGCGCCGGCGGTGATCGCCGCGTCCATCAAGGCACGAGTGCGCGAGCGCACCGGGCTTGCGGCATCCGTCGGCGTGTCGCATAACAAGCTGCTCGCGAAGATCGCCTCCGACCTCGAGAAGCCCGACGGTCTGTGCACGATCGCGCCGGACGAGGTGCAGCGGATCCTCGATCCGCTGCCAATCCAGCGCCTGTCGGGCATCGGTGCGAAGACCGCAGCCAGACTCGAGGAATGCGCGCTGCATACCTTCGGCCAGCTGCGTCAGGCCCCGGAGACCGTGCTCTGGCCGCTGTTCGGCCGGTACACGAAGCGCATCCGCGAGCGCGCCTCCGGCATCGACGAGCGCCCGGTCGTTGCCGACTGGCAGGAGAAGCAGATCAGCGCCGAGGAGACGTTCGAGACCGACCTGCGCCAGCGCGATACGCTGCGCAGCGAGCTTGCGCGGCTCACCGACAAGGTCGGCGTGCGGCTGCGCGCCAAGGCGCTGCTCGCGGCCACCGTCACGATCAAGGTACGGCGCCGGGACTTCACGACCTACACCCGCAGCCGCAGCTTCAGGCCGCCGACCCAGGACACCGGCACGGTGCTTCAGATCGCCCGCGAGCTGCTCGATGGCTGGCTCGGCGAGCAGCCGCGGGCCGCTGTGCGACTGCTGGGGGTGGGCGTCAGCACCCTGTCGCCGGCCGTCCAGCTGGACCTGTTCGCGCCCCCGCAGGCGCAACCGGGGGACGCCCTGCCCATCCGCCCGCCGCCGCGGGCCAGCGCACGGCTGGATCCGACCCTGGACCAGATCCGCGACCGGTTCGGCGCGGCGGCGGTCACCCGCGCCAGCGCGCTGGAGCGGCCGGCGAAGGAAGACGGCTTCAGCGACGTGCGGCGGCGCCGCTGATACTCCGGGTGCGCGCAGATATACTGCATAAAATCAGATATTTAAGACGGAGCTGCGGCGCCCCCTGCCGGCTTGGCGCCACGGCTGCGGCCGACTCGCTATGATGCAGCCACGATGTACATGAGCTTCTTTGGGCTCGCCGAGAAGCCCTTCGCGATCACCCCGGACCCACGCTACCTCTACCTGAGCGAGCGGCACGCCGAGGCGCTCGCGCATCTGCTGTACGGCATCGACAACGCCGGCGGCTTCGTCCAGCTCACCGGCGAAGTCGGCACCGGCAAGACCACCACCGTGCGCAGCCTGCTGGCCGAGCTGCCGGCGCACGCCGATGTGGCGCTGATCCTGAACCCGCGCGTGACACCCGAGGAGTTCCTGCTGGCGATCTGCGACGAGCTGCACGTCGCGCTCGAGCCGGCGGAGCGCGTTAGCATCAAGGCCATCGTCGACCGGCTGAACGTGTTCCTGCTGGACGCGCACGCGCGCGGCCGACGCGTGGTGCTGATCGTTGACGAGGCGCAGCAGCTGTCCGCGGACGTGCTGGAGCAGGTGCGCCTGCTGACCAACCTCGAGACCGCGACGCAGAAGCTGCTGCAGATCATCCTGGTGGGGCAACCGGAGCTGCGCGAGGTACTCGCGCGCAACGATCTGCGCCAACTGGCGCAGCGCATTACCGGGCGCTACCACCTCGACCCGCTGTCGCGCCAGGAATCGGCCGCCTACGTGCGCCATCGCCTCAAGGTGGCCGGAGCGAGCGGCGAGATCTTCAGCGGCCGCGCGCTCGCCGAACTGCACCGGCTCGCGCGCGGCGTGCCGCGGCTGATCAACGTGATCGCCGACCGCGCGCTGCTGGGCGCCTACACGCGCGAGCAGCACCGGGTGACCCCGCCGCTGGTGCGCAGCGCGGCGCGCGAGGTGGACGGCCGCGACGCGACGCGGCGCGGCGTGCCCTGGCTCGTCGGCGGCGCGGCGCTCGCCGCGGCGCTGCTGGTCGCGTTCGCCCTACACGCGCTTTACCGGGTCGAGTCCGCCGCAGGGCGCCCCGCGCCGGCATCGACGGCCAGCACCCGGCCCGGCCCGCCGGCGGCGGCGCCGGTCGCGCCGCCGGCGAGCGAGGCGGTCGCGACCTTCCTCGCCGCGCACGCGAACCAGACCGGCACCGACGCTGCGTTCGGGCGCCTGTTCGCGCTGTGGAGTGGCGCGTTCCAGGCCGGCGGCGCGCGCCCCTGCGAGCAGGCGGCTGCACAGGGGCTGGAGTGCCTGGCCGACAAGGGCAGCCTCGCGCAGCTGAAGCTGTTCAACCGCCCGGCGATCGTGTCACTGACGACGCCGGACGGCGTCGAGCACCAGGTCGTGGTCGCGGCCCTGGACGAGCGCCACGCGCGCCTCGAGGCGGGCAGCGCCGTGCTCGATGCGGACCTGCTGGACCTCGAACGCTACTGGCTCGGCGACTTCCTGCTGCTGTGGCGCCCGCCACTGCCACTGGCGAAGCTGTTGCGGCCCGGCATGCGCGGACCGGAGGTACGCTGGTTGCGCCAGGGCCTCGCGTCTGCCCATGGCGAGCCGTCGCCGACCGGCTCCGATCTCTACGACCAGGATCTCGCGCGGCGCGTCGAGGAGTTCCAGCGCGGCCACCGGCTGACCGTCGACGGCATCGCAGGCGAACAGACGCAGGTCGTGCTCGATGCGCTGGTCGGTGCGCCGGGCACGCCGACCCTCGGCAGGAGCGGCGGCTGATGTCGTTCATCCTCGATGCCCTGCGCAAGTCCGAGCACGAGCGTGAACGGCGCGCCCTGCCGGGTCTGATCGAGTCGCCGGCCGCGCGCGAGGCGCCCGCGAGGCTGGCCTGGGTGGTCGGCGGCTTCGCCGTGCTGCTGGCGCTCAATGCCGCGATTCTGCTCTACGTGCTGCTGCGGCCGACGCCTGCGGTCGCGCCCGCAGCGCCGACGGCGAGCGCCGTGGCGCCACCGCCTGCGACATCGACCGGCGGCGCGCGCCTCGCCGCGGCGCCGGCGGAGCCAGGCCGCATCCGCCCGCTGGCGGGCGAGATCGAAGCGGCGGAGCCGACGCTGGACGTGCCGGAGCCACCACCGGTCACGCACCTCGCGATGCCGCAGCCCGCGGTCGCGCCCGTGCGCACGCCGCTCAACGGTGCGGTCTGGCCGACGCTGCGCCAGTTGCCGGCGGCGGTCGCCACCGCACTGCCGCCGCTGAATCTGGACCTGCATGTCTACAGCAGCGTCGCCTCGCAGCGGTTCGTGATCATCAACGGCCAGCGCGTGCGCGAGGGCGGGCAACTGCATGAGGGACTGCTGGTCGAGCAGATCACGCCGGAGGGCGCGCTGCTCAATCACCAGGGAACGAGGTTCGTGCTGACACGCGAGTGAGGGCACGGCCGGTCGACGAGGGGGTTCGAGAACAATGTCTACCGCCGTGATCGCACGGCTGGACGCCGTGGCGCTGGAGCGCGCGCTGCGCGCCGGCATCCACCGGCTACTGCTGCGACAGGAACACCTGGACCGCATCAACGTGTTTCCGGTGCCGGACGGCGACACGGGCACCAACCTCGCGCTGACGATGGGTGCGGTGCTGGTCGTGCTCAAGCGCACGACCTTCGACCATGCCGGCCGCCTGCTGACCGCAGTCGCCGACGCCGCGCTCGACGGCGCACGCGGCAACTCCGGCGCGATCCTCGCGCAGTTCCTGCTGGGACTGGGCGACGGCGCAGGTCACCTCGAGGCGCTGACGCCGTCCGACTTCGCCGACGCGATGCAAGGCGGCGCCCGCTGCGCGCGCGAGGCGCTGTCCGATCCCCGCGACGGCACGATCCTGACCGTGCTGCAGGACGTCGCCGTGGACCTGAAGACCTGCGTCGCCTCCGGGGTCGCCGACTTCGGCGCGCTGCTCGGGCATGCGCTGGCACGCGCGCAGGTATCGTTGGAGGGGACGCGCGATCAGCTGGACGTCCTGCGCAAGGCCGGCGTCGTCGACGCCGGGGCGGCGGGCTTCGTGACGCTGCTGGAGGGCTTCTGCGACTACCTCGCGACCGGTCAGCTGGACGAGACCGAGGTCACCTTCGATGCCGCGTCGCTGGAACCGGAGTCGTCGGGCGGCGAGGCCTGCCTCGAGCACCGCTGGTGCACCGAGTGCATGGTCAGCGGCACCGACGTCGACCGCCGCGCGTTGCGCGAACGACTCTCGACGCTCGGCTCGAGCCTGGTCGTGGCCGGCACCCAGCGCAAGATCCGCGTCCACGTGCACACCTCCGATCCCGGCGAAGTGTTTCGTCTGGCCGCGACCTTCGGCGCGGTCTCTGCGCAGAAGGCCGACGACATGCAGCGCCAGCAGGAGTCGACCCTGCACGCCAGGCGACGGCGCGTGGCGATCGTCACCGACTCGGCCGCGGACATCCCGGAGGAGGCGTTGGAGCGGCTCGACATCCATCTGGTGCCGGTGCGGCTGCACTTCGGCGAACAGGGCTACCTCGACAAGGTCAGTCTCGGCCCCGAGGAGTTCTACCGCATGCTGGCGAGCCACCCGCTGCAGCCGAAGACCTCGCAGCCCCCGGCAGGCGATTTCCGGCGGGTATTCGAGTTCCTCGCCTCGCACCACGACGCGGTCGTGTCGGTGAACCTCACCGGTCGGGCCAGCGGCACGCGCCAGGCGGCGGACTCCGCCGCCAGCCGCGTGTCGGCGCGGGAGCGGGTGACGGTGGTCGACTCGGCGAACGCCTCGGCCGGACAGGGGCTGATCGCGATGTACGCGGCCGAGTGCGCCGACACCGGCATGGACGCGACCGCAGTGGTCGCCGCAGTGCGCGCGATACTGCCGCGCACGCGCACCTGGGCGTACCTTCCGAGCCTGGACTACGGCGTGCGCGGCGGCCGGGTGCCTGCGATCGCGCGCACGCTCGCGAACCTGCTGCGGCTGTCGCCGCTCCTGGCGACGTTCCCCGACGGACGCCTCGGGATCGGCGGCGTGCTGTACGGTAACTCCCGCCGACTGCAGAAGTTCATCCGCTTCGTCGGCCGGCGCGTGCGCGCCGACCGGCGCTACCGGCTGATCGTCGGCCACGGCGCCGCGCCGGTCGCAGGCCAGGCGCTGCTGGACGCGCTGCTGGGCACGCATCCCTCGATCGAGCGCGGCTGGCTTGTGCCCTGCGGCGCGGCACTCGGCGTGCACGGCGGACCGGGCTTTCTCGTCGTCGGACTGCAGGAGTACGCCCCGCCCGTGGCGCCAGCCGCGCGGTAGGACCCATTCGCCGCGCGCGCGGAGCGCACGGCCTTGCTCGGAGGCTCGGATATGCGACAGCTGACACGGCGTGGCTTCATGGTGGCGGGCCTCGGGGCGAGCGCAGCGGCCTTCGCCCGCTGGCAGCCGCGGCCCGATACCGTTCTGCACAACGGTCTGGTCTGGACGGGCGTCCCCGGCCAGCGCGACGTCACCGCACTCGCGCTCTCCGGCGGTCGAGTGCTCGCGACCGGCTCGGACGCCGACATGCTGGCCCTCGCCGCACACGGCACGCAACGCATCGACCTGGGCCGGCGGCGAGTAACGCCCGGGTTCAACGACGCGCATGCCCACCCCGGCGCGGGCGGCGTCGCGCTGCTGCTGCAGGTGCAATGCGACCTGACCTCGATCGAGGCGATCCAGCAGGCGATCCGGGCCCGCGCGGCAAGCACCCCGCCGGGCCGGTGGATCGTCGGCGCGGTGTACGACGACACCAAGACGCCGCGGCCGCTGACACGCGCGGACCTCGACGCCGCTGCTCCCGAGCACCCGGTGCTGGTGCAGCATCGTGGCGGGCACACCGCGTTCGTGAATTCCAGGGCGTTCGCGCTCGCCCACGTCGAGGATGCGACGCCCAATCCGGCCGGTGGCGAGTACTTCCACGACGCGTCCGGCCGCCTTGACGGGCGGGTGGCGGACGCCGCCGCGGGCGCGATCGGGGAGCTGGCGATCACGACGCCGACGCGCGACGAGTACCGCTGCGGCACGGCGCTGATCTCGGCACGGCTGGCGCGCTCGGGCGTCACCTCCACCTGCGAGGCGCAGGGCTCGGCGGCGCTGCTGCAGGGCTGCCAGGACGCGCGCGACGCGGGCGAGCTGCGCACCCGCTTCTACGAGCACATCGAGGTGGCGGAGCTCGACCGCTTCATCGCAGCGGGTATCCATAGCGGCTTCGGCGACGACTGGGTGCGCATCGGCGCGGTCAAGCTGTTCGCTGACGGGTCGATCTCGGAGCGTACGGCGCTGCTCGCCGAGCCCTATCTCGGACTCGGCGACTACCGTGGCATCCGCGTCACCACGCCAGAGGTGCTCCACGAGCAGGCGCGCAAGGCGCACCTGGCCGGCTGGCAGGTCGGCATCCACGCCAACGGCGAACTCGCGATCGACTCCGCGCTGACGGTATTCGAGCAGCTGCAGCGCGAGTCGCCGCGGCGCGATCCGCGCTTCCGGATCGAGCACTGCACGGTGATCACGCCGGAGCTCGTGCGGCGCATGCGTGCGATCGGTGCGATCCCGGTGCCGTTTGCGGGCTATGTGACCTTTCATTCGGAGAAGCTGCACTTCTACGGCGACGCGCGCCTCGCGCGCATGTTCGCGATGCGCGACTTCATCGATGCGGGGCTGCGCCCGCCCTCGTCGTCGGACTACACGGCCAGTCCCCACGAGCCGATGCTGTGGATGCGCTCGCAGGTATCGCGGACCGGCATGGACGGCCACCTGTGGGGGGCAAACCAGCGCATCAGCGCGGCGGAGGCGCTGACCTGCGGCACCGCCAACGGCGCCTTCGCCTCGTTCGAGGAAGGCGTCAAGGGCGTACTCGCGCCAGGTCAGCTCGCCGACCTTGTCGCCTGGAGTGGCGATCCGCTGAGCATGGCGCCGGAGCGCCTGACCGAGATCCACGCCGAGCGCACGATGGTCGACGGCCGCTGGGTGTACGAGGGCTGAGCGCTGTGAGCTACGAGATCGATCTGCTGACCGGCTGGCAGGACATGGACATGAACGGCCACATGCGCAACACCGCCTATCTCGAGAAGGCGGTGGATGTGCGGCTGTCGTACTTCGCCACGCGCGGCTTCCCGGCGGCCGAGTTCAGCCGCCGCCGCTTCGGCCCGGTGATCATGAGCGACGAGGTTTGCTATTACCGCGAGGTCGGCCTGCTCGAGCACCTGCGCGCGACGCTTGCGCTGTCGGGCCTCGCCCCGGACGGCAGCCGGTTCCGCCTGCGCAACGAGTTCTTCCGGCCTGACGGCGCGCTCGCGGCGCGTATCGACAGCACGGGCGGCTGGCTCGACCTCGACGCGCGCCGGCTGATGGCGCCGGTTGCGGAACTCGCCGCGGCGCTCGAGGGCCTCGGCCGTACCGACACGTTCACGGCACTGCCGTCGAGTCTGCGCTGAGGCGCGCGCCATGATCCTGCGCGGCTTCCCGCCGCTCGCCGATGCCGACGCTAGCGTGCTCGTGCTCGGCTCGCTGCCCGGCGCCGAATCGCTGCGCCGCGGCCAGTACTATGCGCAGCCGCGCAACGCATTCTGGTGGATCCTCGGCGTGCTCGCGGGCGCGGGGCCGGAGCAACCGTACCCGCTGCGGACCGCACGACTGCAGGCCGCAGGCATCGCGCTGTGGGATGTGTGCGCCGCCGCGCGACGCGCGGGCAGCCTGGACGCCGCGATCGAGCGCGACAGCGTCGAGGTGAACGATTTTGCCGCGTTCTACGCACACCACCCCCGGCTGCGGCGCGTGTGCTTCAACGGCCGGACCGCAGCGTCGCTGTATCGACGCCACGTCCTGCCCTCGCTCGACGCCGGCCTGCAGGCGCTGGAGCGAATCGAGCTGCCGTCCACCAGTCCCGCCCATGCCGCGCTGACGGCCGCGGCGAAGCTTGCCGCATGGCGGCGGGGGCTCGTGCCGCCACAGGACGGGCGCCCCGGACGGCGCGTTCCGGCGTAGGATCGCGCCCGTTCGCCCCGTCACTGGAGACGCCCGTGCCCCCCGCCATTGCTGTCCCCGCACAGATGCGCCACATCGAGGCTGTCACCGCCGGCGCCCCGGAGGTGCTGCGGATCACGACCGGCCCGGTGCCGGTGGCGAAGGTGCACGAGGTGTTGATCCGCGTCGCCGCCGCCGGCGTCAACCGGCCCGACGTGCTGCAGCGCGAAGGCAAGTACCCGCCGCCGGCGGACGCGAGCCCGCTGATCGGCCTCGAGGTCGCAGGCACCGTCGTGTCCGTCGGCGCCGAGGTGACGCAGCTGCACGTGGGCGATCGGGTCACCGCGCTGACCAACGGCGGCGGCTACGCCGAGTACTGCGTCGCGCCGGCCGTGCAGTGCCTGCCGTGGCCGGCTGGCTACGACGCGCTGCGCGCGGCGGCGCTGCCCGAGAACTACTTCACCGTGTGGGCGAACCTGTTCGTGCACGGTCGCATGGCGCGCGGCGAGTCGGTGCTGGTACACGGCGGCACCAGCGGCATCGGCGTCACCGCCATCCAGCTGGCGCGTGAGTTCGGTGCACGCGTGTACGCCACCGCCGGCTCGGACGAGAAATGCGCCGCCTGTCTCGCGCTCGGCGCGGACGGCGCGATCAACTACCGCAGCGCGGACTTCGCCGCGAGCATCGCCGAACTCACCGGCGGTACCGGCGTCAACGTCGTGCTCGACATCGTCGGCGCGCCCTACTTCGAGCAGAACCTGCGCTGCCTGGCGATGGACGGCCGGCTGGTGCAGGTGGCGGTCATGCACGGCGCGAAGGTGGAGCAGTTCGACCTGTCGCGCGTGATGCAGCGCCGGCTGGTGATCACCGGCTCGACGATGCGGCCGCGCACGGCGAGCCAGAAGGGCGCGATCGCCCAGGCGCTGCGCGAGCAGGTGTGGCCCGTGCTGGGCAGCGGTCGCTGTGCGCCGGTCGTGCACGCGACGTTCCCGCTGGCCGAGGCGGCCGCGGCCCATCGACTGATGGAGTCGAGCGCGCACATCGGCAAGATCATGCTCAGCGTCGGCGACTGACCGCCGCGCGCGGGGGGTACGCCCGGGCGCATTCCCAAGGCGCTCTACCCTCGGCAGTGCGCCGCGTCAGCGCGGCGCAGGCGGCGCGGTCGGTGGCGGCGTGAGCTCGACCGGGCGTGACGCCGCGCGCCAGCCCTCCATGTCACCGCTGAGGTGCTGCAGACGCGTGTAGCCGTGGCGCGCCAGCACCTCGAGTGCGAGTCCCGCGCGGCGACCCGACTTGCAGTAGACCACCACGTCGTGGTCCTTCAGCTGCGGCAGCGCCGACAGCTGCCCCTCGAGTGCGTCGTGCGGCACGTTGATCGCACCGGGCACGTGGCCGGCCGCGAACTCCTCGGCGCTGCGCACGTCCAGCACGATCAGCGCGGCGTCGCCGGTGGCCTGGCGGGCCACCAGCGCGTCGGCAGCGAGTTCCGCTGCGGCAGGCTCCGCCAGTACCGGCAGGGCGGCGCACAGCAGCGCGCAGGTCAGCAGTAGCGGCAAGGTTCGCGACATGTCGATTCTCCGCTGGGGCCGCATCAATGCGGCACAGGCAAGTCGGGGTTAGCCGCCGCCGGGCGGCGCCTGCAGGGCCTCCAGCGCCGCGCGATCGAGCCGGTACACCATCCAGTCGTTGACCGGGCGGGCGCCCAGCGACTCGTAGAAGCCGATCGCGCGGCGGTTCCAGTTCAGCACCGACCATTCCATGCGCCCGCAGCCGCGGGCCGCGGCGACGCCCGCGATGTGCACCAGCAGGCCGCGACCCACGCCCTGACCGCGGAACGCGGGCCGAACGTACAGGTCCTCGAGGTACAAGCCGGGCCGGCCGAGGAAGGTGGAGAAGTTGTGGAAATACAGCGCGAAGCCGGCGACCTCGCCGTCGACGCGCGCCATCACGGTCTGAACGATCGGCGTCGCGCAGAACAGGGATTCCGCCAGGCTCGCCTCGGTGACCACGACCTCGTGCGCGAGCCGCTCGAACTCCGCCAGCTCGCCGATCAGCGTCAGCAGGGTCGGGATGTCGGCCGGGGTCGCGGCATCGAGGGTCAGGGGCAAGGGAATCTCCAGCGCGGGAACGACGGCGATGTTACGCGATTTTCGCGGCATGAAGCTTGACCTCTCCGGCGACGCTGCCATAGTCCTGTGGCCCCGACGCCCGGACTTGCCGATGACCGCCCCGCTGCCGCTTGCGCACCTCGCCGCCGCCCTGCTCGTGTCGCTGTGTCTGACGCCGCCGTCGAGCGCGGCGCCGCTGTCAGGCAGGCTCGCGACCCCGGCGGGGGCGGCACCGGCGCTGACGGTGTACGCCTGGTCGCTGACGCGGGCTCGGCTCTACTGGGTGAGCACCGCCGCCGGCCAGGCCGGCTACACCATCGAGGTTCCGCCCGGCCGCTACTGGCTGTTCGCCGCGCCCGCCGAACCCGGCGCGCCGCAGGTGTACGGCGCCCACACGCAGTTCGTGCCGTGCGCCCGCGCGACGCGCGAGCCGGGCGAGTGCGTGACGCACGCGCTGCGCGCGGTCGCGGCCGGCCGCAAGGCAGTCGGCGGCATCGACCTGACGGACTGGCATCTGGACGACGCCGCCACCTCCGAGCTCGACCACCTCCTCGGCCGGGCCGACGGCGAGGTCATCGACGAGGCGGAGCTGGCCGCGCCCAAGTTCTCCGAATACCCGGCCGCGCCGTTCGCAGGTCCGCTTGCCGGCGCGCTGCAGGCGGGTGCCGACCCCGGCGGCGGCCGCGAACTGCTGCCGGGGTCGGTGCTGTCGCAGCCGGCGAACTTCGCCGGCCGCATGCAGCTGCAGCGGCTCGGCTGTGGCGCGGGCTGCGTGGGCATAGCGCTCGTCGACCTCGCCACCGGCCGGGTGTCGTACCCGCCGGCGCTGGCGGAGCTGCCGGCCGGCACCGCCTGCAGCGCACGCGGTCCGCTCGTGTTCCGGCGCGACAGCCGGCTGCTGACCGTCACCGGCCGCGAGCACAACGAGCTGGTGACGCACTACTACGTCTGGGACACGGACGCCGGCACGCTCCGGCAGGTCGCGGCGCTCGCCAGCGCCCTGGGTGAGCGTTGCGCCACGGCGCGCTGACCCGGGTCGTCGTCCACCGGTTACGCCGTTGCGCGCGGCGCGTGTCACACTAGCGTTGCCCGGCCCCTCGCCGCCGCGCGAGCACACCATGAAAGCGCTGACCAATATTCTGATGAAAGGCCTCGCGGCCGTCCTGCCGATCGGGCTGACGATCTACGCCGTCTGGTGGCTGGCGAATGCCGCCGAGTCGCTGATGCGCGGCTTCATCCGCGGCTTCGTCCCGGCGGACCAGTACCGGCCGGGCATGGGGATTCTCGCGGGCCTGCTGGCGTTGTTCGTGGTCGGCTCTCTGGTCAACGCCTACATCGTGCGGCGCGCGATCTCGGTATGGGAGGAGTTCCTCGGTCGCATCCCGCTGGTGAAGACCGTCTACGGGGCGGTGCGCGACGTGACGCGCCTGCTGCCCTCGGGCGAGAACAAGCGCGACCTGCAGAGCGTCGTGGTCTATCGCGTGGGCGAGGCCCGCATGCTGGGGTTCGTGACGCGCGACGACCTGCCGGAGCTGGAGAAGCAGGCCGGCGGCGTCGACCTCGTGGCGGTCTACTTCCCGCTCAGCTACATGCTCGGCGGCGTGACGCTGTACCTGCCGAAGAATGCCGTCGAACCGGTGGACATGCCGGTGGAGGCCGCGATGCGCCTGGCGCTCACCGGCGGCATGGCCAGCGCCTCGCCGCAGCACGGCAACACCCCGCCGCGGCGCTGACCGTCGCCGCGACGCGCGTCACTTGCGGATGCGCGTGATCTTCGAGCCTTCCAGGGTCAGGTTGTACATCAGGCCCTGGTTCGAGTAGACGAAGCCGACGATCGGCTTCTGTACCGTCTCGGTGTCCAGCTGCCCGCCCGCGCCGAGGGTGGCGATCGCGACCGAGCCGTCGACCCCGGCCTTCCAGCCGCGGACGCTCTGGAAGCGCTTGAGCGCCTCGGCCGTCATGAACAGGATGACCACGCTCTTGCGCTGCACGCCGGCCTGGAAGCCGATCGAAGCGGAGCCGAGGTTGTAGTAGGCGGCCGTATGCCCGCCCTCCAGCAGCGCGCCCTCGCCGAACTCGCCGCCGACGACCAGGCCCGCCTTGTAGATCTCCGGGAACACCAGCATCGCCTGCGCGTGGCCGGCGAGCTCCTTGGCGGCCGAGGACGTCTTGTACAGCTCCTGCACCGCCTCGCGGACCTTGGCGTCGAGGACTTCCTTGGAGGCCGCGTGGCTTGCCACGGGCGACAGGCCGAGGACGCACAGCACGAGCAGCGCGTATAGGCGGGACAGGGTCATGGGGGGCTCCGGCTGGACGATGGGGACCCCCATTCTACCCGCGGCCGGGGGATTTCGGACCGCGCTCAGGCGGTGGCCGCCCGCAGCCGCGTCACGCGGTAGGCAAGCGCCACGTGGCGCACGCCGCAGGTGCGCCGCGCCACCTGGCGGATGTGCTGCATCAGTCGCTGCAGCACGCGCTCGGAGGCGTAGCGCCCGCCGACCGCGTAGTCGTCGGCGACGCCGACGTGCAGCACGGTGATGTGCTCGAAGCTGTCGCGCAGGTAGACGATCACGCCGACGGGGCGGGCGCGGTCATCCTCCTCGTGCACGGCGTACAGCGTCTGCACCTCCGGCCTGCCCGCGACCTGCACGCGCAGCCAGCCGCGGTCGTCGACCAGCTCGGGCACGCCATATCGCTCGATGGTCGCTGCGATCTTCTCGCGCATCCGGTGCTGGCGCGCGTTGAAGAACAGCAGCGCCTCGAGTTGTCCACGCATCGTCGCCGGCAGGCGCGACTTCACCAGGATCTGGTAGGCCATGCTCTCAACCCCCATCCGATTTTTTTGTTCTGTCGCCCGGCCGCCTTTTCGCAGCCAGACTCCCGTCGGCGGACATCCTGCTCCGGGGAGGCGTCCGTGTCGAGCGTCAAAATGCCTCCTGGGCTCGACAAAATTAATCAATATCAATTAGTTGCGTGACGCGCGAACGCGACAGTCATGGCCCCCGGGGAGCGCGTCGGGTGACATAAGCCAGCGTCAGGGTTGGTTTTTTTGACGCCCGTCACAGGGGGCTTGCGGCCAACCGTTAACTGTCTCCCGCCCGCAACGGCGGCATTGCAGAACGATGTCCGCTGGGGTGGTGGCAGGGTGGCC
This sequence comes from Pseudomonadota bacterium, assembly GCA_025356815.1. Lineage (GTDB taxonomy): Bacteria > Pseudomonadota > Gammaproteobacteria > Steroidobacterales > Steroidobacteraceae > CAIKZZ01. The sequence continues at coordinate 35,886 of JANXQL010000028.1, read as the reverse complement.
GTCAGAGTCGCCCGCCCCACGAGCTAGCCGGACGGGCCCCCAAGGCCCGCGCCGCAAGGACGTTCGGACCATGCACATGCGTCGCGCTGCAGCGGCGGTCCGGCACCGGGCATCGGGCCCGGTGCCTGCGCTCGCCCCGATCGCGGCCGCGCGCCTGACGATCGCGGTCGTCACCGAGGACGCTGCGCTCGGCGAGGCGCTGCGTAGGGCCACGCCGGATCGCACCGTGATGATCATCGCGACCCCGCTCGCGCTCGCGGACCTGCTGCTGCAGGAAAGCACCGCCGTGCTGGTGGTGGACTGCGCCTCGCTCGGCAGCAGCTCGGTGCTGCTCGTCGATCGGCTGGCCGAGCAGTTCCCGGAGCTGTCGCTGATCGCGGTCGGCTCGCGCGACGACGAGGCCGCGCTCAGTGCGCAGCTGTCGGCCGGACACGTCCATCGCTTCCTGCACCGCCCGGTATCGATCGAGCGGGCCCGCACGTTCGTCGATGCCGCGCTGCGACGCCAGGCCGGCCTGCAGTCGGCCCACCGGCGCGCTGCCGTGCCGCCGGCGTCGCCGGCCAGCTGGGCGGCGGCCCTGGCGCTGGTGGCGTTGCTCGTGCTGCTGCTGGCACGCCTGCTCTGGCCGCCGGTCGCCCCACCCCTCGCGATCGCCACCCGGCCGGTCAAGGTCAGCCCGGCGAGCCGGCCGACGGCAACGACGGCGGCGACCGCGGGGGCGGTCCCGCGCCCGGCGCAGGCCGCCCTCGCCGCCGCCACCGAACCTGCCGCCGCGGCCAGGCCAACGGTCGCCGACGCGCCGGCCGAGGCGCTGGCCGAGCGGCAGACGCCTGCCCTTGAGACACCCCCGCCCGTACTCGCGTACACGCCCGACGTGCTCGCCCAGCCGCCGGTCACGGTCGATGTGGAAGCGGCGCCGCCGCGCCGCCTGGCGGCGCCGGCCCCCGAGTACCCGCTCGCAGCCCGCCGCAACGGCGTCGAGGGCTGGGTCGCCCTTGCCGTCACGGTCGCCGCCGACGGCAGCGTCGCAGGCGCGACGGTGACCGCAGCGGAGCCGCGCGGCACATTCGAGGCCGCCGCGCTCGCGGCCGTGCAGCGCTTCCGCTACAGCGACACGGGCGCGCCGGCCGAAGTCCACGAACGGCTGCTGTTCCGCCTGCGCTGACGACGAACGATGCATGACGCCGGGCGCCGGGCGCGCTACCCTCGGCTCCCCGATCCCGGAGCGCTGTCATGCAACTCGACATCAACGGCCATCTCCACGAACTGGATGCCGCCCCCGACATGCCGCTGCTGTGGGCGCTGCGTGACCTCGTCGGCCTGACCGGCACGAAGTTCGGCTGCGGTGCTGCGCTGTGCGGCGCCTGCACGGTGCACCTGGACGGCGAGGCGGCACGAGCCTGCGTGACGCCGCTGTCGGCGGTCGCGGGCCGCAAGATCACGACCATCGAGGGCATCGCCCAGAGCGCGCTCGGCAAGAAGGTGCAGGCCGCGTGGATCGCCGAGGACGTGCCGCAGTGCGGCTACTGCCAGTCGGGCCAGATCATGTCGGCGGTCGCGCTGCTCAGGAGCCATCCGCGGCCGAGCGATGCGGACATCGACTCGGCGATGAACGGCAATCTGTGCCGCTGCGGCACCTACAACCGCATCCGCCAGGCGATCCACCGCGCCGCCGACGCCTGAAGGTCCCGCCATGCACGCCTCCCGCCGGACGTTTCTGAAGACCGCCGGCATCGCCGCCGGTGGCCTGCTGATTGGCATCGCCCTGCCGCAGCGCGGCCGCGCCGCGGGCGCGGGCGCGGCGACGGTCGTCGACTCGAGCGTCAACGCCTACGTGCGCATCGCGAGCGACGGCCGGGTCACGCTGCTGGTGCCGAAATCGGAGATGGGTCAGGGCATCTACACCGGATTTGCGCAGATCCTCGCCGACGAGCTCGAGGTCGGCCTCGAGCACGTCAGCATCGAGGCGGCGCCGGTCGCCGCCGTCTACAACGCCGCCTTCGCGCCGATCCAGTTCACCGGCGGCAGCTCGAGCATCGCGGGCAGCTTCGAGGTGCTGCGCAAGGCCGGCGCCAGCGCGCGCAGCCTGCTGCTGGGCGCCGCGGCGGCCGAGTTCGGCGTCGACGCCACCGAGCTGCGCGCGGTGAATGGCGCGGTGGTGCACGCCGCCAGCGGCCGGCACCTGCCGTACGGCGCCCTCGCCGCGCGCGCCGCGACCCTGCCGGCGCCCTCCGACCCGCAGCCCAAGCCCGCCAGCGAGTGGCAACTGATCGGCAAGGCCGTGCCGCGGATCGACACCCGCGGCAAGGTCGACGGCAGCGCCCGCTTCGGCTGCGACGTGCGGCTGCCCGGCATGGCCTACGCGGTCGTCGCCCGCGCGCCGACCTTCGGCGCGACGGTGAGCCACTACGACGCGACGGCCGCGCGCGAGGTGCAGGGCGTGCTGGCCGTGCGCGAGGTGCCCAGCGGCATCGCGGTGATCGCGACCAACACCTGGGCGGCGATCCAGGGGCGCGCCGCGCTCAAGGTCGAGTGGGTAGCCGGTGCCGGCGCCGCCGTCTCGAGCGAGGCCATCGCGGCCGACTACGCCGCGCGTGCACGCACGCCGGGCGTCACGATCTACGAGCGCGGCGACATGGCCGCGACCGGCAGCGGACGGGCGCTCGAGGCCGACTACGCGACCCCGTACCTCGCGCACGCGCCGATGGAGCCGCTCAACTGCGCCGTCGCGTTTTCCGCCGATGGCTGCGACATCCACACCGGCACCCAGTTCCAGACCGTCGACCGGGCCGCCGCAGCTGCCGTGGCGGGGCTGGCGCCGGAGCAGGTGCGCATCCACACGATGCTGCTCGGCGGCGGCTTCGGGCGCCGCGCCAATCCCGCCAGCGATTTCGTGCGCGAGGCGGTCGCGGTCGCGAAGGGCTACCCGGCGCCGGTGATGACGGTGTGGACGCGCGAGGACGACATCCACGGCGGCTACTACCGGCCGCAGGCACACAACCGCCTGACCGCCATGCTCGGCGTCGACGGCCGGCCGACGCGCTGGAGCCACACGCAGGTGGTGCAGTCGATCACGCGCGGCACGCCGTTCGAGAAGATGATGGCCGACCCCAGGACCGGCATCGAGGAGACCCAGCACGAGGGCGCCTCGCACCAGCCGTACGCCGTGCCGAACGTGCACGTCGCCGTGCACGACGCACGCCAGGCGGTACCGGTGCTGTGGTGGCGATCGGTCGGCCACGCCCAGACGGGCTTCGCGGTCGAGAGCTTCATCGACGAGTGCGCCACGGCCGCAGGCCAGGACCCGCTCGCCTATCGCCTCGCGCTGCTCGCCGACCAGCCGCGCCACCTCGCCGTGCTCAAGCTTGCGACCGAGAAGGCCGGCTGGGGCACGCCACTGCCGGCCGGCCATGCCCGCGGCCTCGCGGTGCACGCCTCGTTCGGCAGCGTGGTCGCCGAGGTCGCCGAGGTGTCGCTCATCGACGGGCGGCCGCGCGTGCACCGCGTGGTCGCGGCGATCCACTGCGGGCTCGCGGTGAACCCGGGCCAGGTCGCGTACCAGGTGGAGAGCGCGGTCTGCTACGCGCTGTCCGCAGCGCTGCACGGCGAGATCACGCTCGCGCAGGGCCGCGTCCAGCAGTCGAACTTCGGCGACTACCCGCCGCTGCGCCTCACCGAGATGCCGCGCGTCGAGGTGCACATCGTGCCTTCGACCGACGCGCCGACCGGCGTCGGCGAGCCGGGCACGCCGCCGCTCGCACCTGCGGTCGCGAACGCGCTGTACGCGCTGACCGGCGTGCGCGCGCGGCGACTGCCGCTTGCACACACCGAGTTCGTCAAGGCACCGGCCTGAGCCGCTAGCGTGCGCGCTCGGCGGCGTGCGCGGCCTGGATCGTCGGCCGCGTCACCAGCCGTTCGAAGTAGCCCTTCACGGCCGGCCAGTCGTCGAGGTCCACGCCGACGTGGCTGGCCCAGCTGAGCACCGTGTACAGGTACGCGTCGGCCACCGTGAATGTCGCGCCCATCAGGTACGGCCCGTGCAGCACGCCGTCGAGGTAGCCCAGGCGCCGGCCCAGCAGCGCGCGGGCGCGCGCCTTCGCCTCCGCCGGCGCCGTCGCATCGAACAGCGGCCCGAAGGTCTTGTGCAGCTCGGAGTTGATGAACCCCAGCCACTCCTGCAGCCGGTAGCGCTCGAACGTGCCGTTGGCGGGCGCCAGCGCCTTGCCCGGCGCCAGATCCGCCAGATACTGCAGCACGGCGGTGCCCTCGGTCAGCAACCTGCCGTCGTCGAGCTGCAGCACCGGCACGTAGCCCTTCGGGTTGATGGCGTTGAAATCGGCGCCGCTGCTGGTGGTCTTGCGCGACAGGCTGACCGCGACCAGCTGGAACGGCAGCTCGAGTTCGCGCAGCACGATGTGCGCAGCGAGCGAGCAGGCGCCGGGGGCGTAGTAGAGCTTCATGGTGAGTCTCCTCGGACGGGCTCGGCGGCCGCGAGCCCGGTCTGGTCGAGCAGGAACGCGTATTCCTCGGCGATCTCGCGGTAGCGCTCGAAACGCCCGGACTTACCGCCGTGGCCGGTGTCGAAATTGGTGTGCAGCACGACCAGCGCATCGTTGGTACGCCGCGCACGCAGTCGCGCGACCCACTTGGCGGGCTCCCAGTACTGCACCTGGCTGTCGTGCAGGCCGGTGGTCACCAGCATCGCTGGATACGCCTGGGCGGTGACGTTGTCGTAAGGGCTGTACGATAGCATGTAGTCGTGCACGACGCGGTCGGCCGCGGGGTTGCCCCACTCGTCGTACTCATTGGTCGTCAGCGGGATGTCGTCGTCGAGCATGGTCGTGACGATGTCGACGAACGGCACGTGCGCGACCAGCGCGCGATATTCGGTCGGCGCAAGGTTGGCGACCGCGCCGATCAGCAGTCCGCCCGCGCTGCCGCCGGCGGCGCAGACCCGCGCCGGGTCGACGTAGCGCTCGCCCACCAGGTGGCGCGTGACGTCGACGAAGTCCTCGAAGGTGTGCCGCTTGGCGAGCGTGCGACCGTCGTCGTACCAGCGCCGACCCAGCTCCTGGCCGCCGCGCACGTGCGCGAGCGCGAACACGAAGCCGCGGTCCACCAGCGACAGAACCGTCGCGCGGAACGACGGGTCGATCGAGTGGCCGTAGGCGCCGTAGGCATACTGGTAGAGCGGCGCAGTGCCGTCGCGCGGGCAGCCGCGCCGGAACAGCAGCGATACCGGCACGCGGCTCCCGTCGCGTGCCGGCGCCTGCACGAACTCGGTGACGTAACGGGCCGGGTCGAAGTCGCCCTCGACCGGGTCGCGCTTGAGCAGCACGCGCTCGCCGCTGCGCATGTCGTAGTCATAGGTGGTGCGCGGCGTCGTCAGCGACGAGTACACGTAGCGCAGCACGTGACTGTCGAGCTCTTCGTTGTCGCCGAGCGACATCGTGTAGGCGGCCTCGTCCGCGGCCAGCAGGAAGTCGCGCGAGCCGTCCCAGGCGCGCACCCGGATCCGGCGCAGGCCGCCGGCACGCTCGGCCACCACGAGGAACTCGCCAAACACCTCGAAGCCGCCGATGAACGCGTCCGTCCGGTGCGCGACCTCGTCGCGCCACGCGCCGCGGTCGGCGATGGTCGCGATCGGGGCGGAGGCGATGCGGAAGTTGGGCGCCCGGTGATTGCTGCGGATCACGAACCGGTCGTCGAGATCCTCGAGCTGGTACTCGTGGTCGCGCTCGCGCGGCAACGCAAGCTCGAACGCAAGCGTCGGATCGTCGGTGCGCGCGTAGCGGTACTCGCTCGACACCGTGCTCTGCAGCACGATGTACACGTAGCGACCGCTCTTGCTGCGCTCGACGCCCATGTAGAACGCCCTGTCCGCCTCCTCGTAGACCAGCGTGTCGGCGTCGGCAGGCGTGCCCAGCAGGTGCCGGAACACGCGGTAGCCGAGCAGCGTCTCCGGGTCCTTCGCGACGTACAGCAGCGCGCGGCCGTCGTCCGCCCAGGCAAGATCCGGCTCGGCGTTGTCGATGCGCTCGGGGTAGTCCTGGCCGGTGGCGAGGTCGCGAAAGCGCAATGTGTACTGGCGCCGGCCGCGCGTGTCCTCGGCCAGCGCGAGCGTGCGGTTGTCGGGACTCACCTCGAGGTTGCCCAGCTCGTAGAACTCCCGCCCGACCGCCTCGGCATTGCCGTCGACCAGCAGCTCCTCGGAGGCTCCGGGTGCGCGTCTGCGCACGTGCAGCGCGTACTCCCGGCCGGGCTCGTAGCGGCTCCAGTACCAGTAGCCGTTCGACAGCACCGGCACCGTCGCGTCGTCCTGGCGCAGACGGCCGGTCATCTCGACGAAGAGCCGCTCCTCCAGCGGTCGCAGCCGGCCCAGCGTGCGGCTGCGATAGTCATTCTCGGCGTGCAGGTAGTCGAGCACGTCCGGGTCTTCGCGCTCGTCGTCCCGCAGCCAGTAGTAGGGATCGGCGCGTGCGCCCCACGGCGAGAGCACGTCGAAGTTGCGAAGCGCGGCGCGGGGAGCGTCGTCGGTCATGGGCGGGAGGGATCTGGGGCCCCAGGGAGGCGGACTCCCATGGTACGCGACGGCGGGCGCGGCGCCCTGTCCATGCTAGCCTTGCGCCATGCCAGTTCATCCCCGTCCCCGCCCGCACGCCCTTGCGGCACTGCTGGGGGCGCTGCCGCTGGCGGTGGCGGCGTCCCCGCCCGCGGATCCGGCGCAGTTTCTCTACCAGCCGCTGCCGGTGCAGGGCAGCGTCGAGGCGTCGATCACCCCGACCAGCCCGCGCTTCGAGTTCAAGACCGGCATGAGCGGCTACCGGGCATTTAGGCTGCCGGACGCGGGCACGCCCTACCTCATCGAAATCCGCAGCCTGCTGCAGGGCGGCACCGACCCTGCGCGCGCGCTGTACCCGGTCGCGGCGCTGTTGACCGACGACTTCCTGGTGTCGCGCCAGACCGAGCTTGAGATGCTGCGCTTCGACCTGCCGGTGTTCGAGGACACGCAGGCGCCTGCATATCGGCTGACGGTCGCTGTGGATCCCGCCCAGGCGCACGAGCGTTACCTGGTCGTGTACACGCCCGCCGAGCTGGCCGCGCCGCGGCAGATGCCGCCCGCCGACACGGCCGAGGCGGCCGCGCAGGCCGCGCGCAGCGCGTGGCTGGGTGCTGCCGCGAACGGTCGGCTGCGCATCACGGTGCTGCCGACCGTCGGCACGCGGGCCGAGGCGTCGACGCCCTGATCGAGGTCAGTCGTCTGCGTCTCGCGCGGCGGCGCGCAGCGCCGCGACCCGCGCCCGCTGGGCCGGCAGCCGCCACCAGACCTCGTAAGCCGCGAACACGAGCGAGGCACACACGAGCGGCGCAAGCTCGAGCAGCATGCGGTAGACGATCACGGCGGCCCACAGCTCCGCCTGCGGCGCATGCGGCAACAGCCCGATCAGCGTTGCATCGAACACGCCGAACCCGGCCGGCACGCTGCTGGCGAGGCCCGCGAGGATGCTGAGCACGTACACGCCGATGAAGACGCTGAAGGGCAGGCCGGCCTCGGTCGGCAGCAGCACGTACAGGATGCTCGCGGCCGAGCACACCTCGATAACGCCGACGCAGTACTGCACCGCGGTCAGCCGCGGCGGCGGCAGCGTCACGAGGTAGCGACCGAACATGAGCGGTTGGCGGCGCCTGAGCACCAGCGTCACGTAGGCGATGTGCAGCACGACGAGCGCAAGGCCGATGCCGCGCGCAAGTTCGCTGCTGGTGTGCAGGATCGGCGCGGCCGCCTCGCTCTGCACCAGGAGCGATATCGCCAGCAGCAGACCCAGACCACCCGGATACGGGATCGCGGCGAGCAGGATCATTTTGCCCACCGCGAGCGGCCGCATGCCGGCGGCGGCATAGATGCGATAGCGGATCGCGCCGCCCGACACGGTGCCCAGGCCGAGCGCGTGGCCGATGGAGGCGGCGAGCACGCCGCCCATCGCCGCCCGGCGGCTGCTCACCGGACCGCCGAGGTAGCGGGCGACGATCGCCTCGTAGGTGGCGAGCGCCGAGTACAGCACCACCACCAGGATCGCGCCGGTGACGACCTCGGTCAGCGGGATCTCGTGCAGTGCACGCAGCACGTCGGCGACGTGCAGGCCGTGGGTGGCGCTGGTCAGGAAGCGCAGCGCCAGCACGACGATCACCGCGGAGACGGCGATCGGCAGGAGTCGCCGCGGCGAGAGAAGGCTTCTTCGCACTGCGGCGCCTCAGCGAACCTGGCGCTCGGAGTAGTTTTCCTCGATGTTGTCGCGGAAGAAACTCCACATCGAGGACGAGGACGAGAACCGCCGCCAGGTGTCCGACGACACGCCCGAGTACTCCACCAGGGTGCCGTTGCCCAGTTCGACGCGCAGCAGCCGGTTCGACTCGTCGTAGCCGATCGCCCGCAGGCTGCCGGCACTGACCCGCTTCATCTCCATCGCGTGGCTCCACCGCCGGACAGCGCCGGCATCATGTGGGCGAACAGGCGCTCGTGGCGCGCGCCGCCGTTCTTCACCAGGATCGCCTTCTCCTGCACCGGCGAGGGCACCTTGAACACAAAGTGCGCGACCGGGTGCCCCTCGACTGCGAGGTCGATCTCGTAGTCGCCCGCCGGGTCGCCGGCTGCCAGCGACCAGTAGAACCGTGACAGCGAGCCGTCCTCGACCAGCTCCTCGCCCTGCGCCATGGCGCTCGCACCATCGCGTGACAGCAGCACGTCCGGGTCGGTCGCGACCTCGCCCCAGTCGGTCGGTGCGCGCGGCAGGCGCAGGTGCTCCTGCCAACGGACCGAAGGCCGGGTCGTATCGACCTCGAGCACCCAGCCGAAGACCTGGCCGTCTTCGGCGGGCAGTTCCTGCGCGGCGCTGAAGTGTTCCTCGCCGTCGGCGCTGGTCTGGAGCACGCCGAACTGGATGCGCTTGAGCACGAGGTCCGACGCGATGCGCATCGGCAGACGCGGCTCGTCGGCACGCCGCCAGCCGAGCGTGGGGGCATGGGGAACGGACCAGCGTCGCTCGCCACAGCCAGCAAGCAGCGTCGCGAGCGCGATCAACGGCAGCAACCTGGCGGAAAAATGCACGTCGACAGAGCCCCCTGACAGTCCGCCATTATCGCTCAATCGCGTGACGCCCGCTCGCGCGACGCCACTGCTAGACTCGGTGTCGTTGCCGTGATGGCCAGGGAGACACCGATGACGCACCTGCCCCGCCTCGCCCTGATAATGCTCGGCGCGCTGCCCGCCATCGCCGGCGCCGCCGACTTCTCGCTATCCAGCACCGAGCTCACGCCCGGCGGCCGTTTCGAGGCTCGCCACGTGTTCAACGGCTTCGGCTGCAGCGGTGGCAACACCTCGCCTGCGCTCGCCTGGAGCGGCGCGCCGGCCGGCACCAAGAGCTTCGCACTGACCGTGTACGATCCGGACGCGCCGACCGGCAGCGGCTGGTGGCACTGGGTCATGTTCGACATCCCGGCGACAACCAGCGCACTGCCGGCGGGGGCGGGCGACCCGGCCAGCGGCAAGGCGCCCAAGGGCGCCGTGCAGACCAACACGGATTTCGGCAAGGCAGGCTTCGGCGGGCCGTGCCCGCCGGCCGGCGACAAGCCCCATCGCTACGTGTTCACGCTGTATGCGCTCAAGCTCGACAAGCTCGGCGCCGAGCCGGCGTCCACCGCGGCGATGGTCGGCTTCATGCTCAACGCGAACAAGCTCGAGCGGGCGAGCTTCACCGTCTACTACGGCCGCTGAGGCGGCGCCCTCGAGGCCAGCCGGGCGAAGCCGGCGCGCGCACGCTCCAGCGCGGCGGGGTCGCGCATGAATCCCGCCGCCCACTGGTGCGCGTAGCGCAGCGCGAGCAGCTCGTGCGCGAACTGCGCCGCGTCGGTGCTGGCCGGCAGATGGCCGTGGCGCACGGCCGACGCCGCCAGTTGCTCGATGACGCCGCGGAAATCGCGGAACAGCCGCGTCAGGCGCTCGCGCAGCGGGCCCTCGCCCTCGTCGAACTCCACCGCCGCAGCGAGGAACGGGCACTGCCCGGGTAGGCCCGCGTTGGCCGGCCATCCCAACCATCGTTCGTAGATGCCGGCAAGCCGCGGGAGGCCGGCCGCCTCGGTTTTGGCGGGTGCCACGACGATCGCCTGGAAGAGTTCGGTGGCGTATTCGAGGGTTGCCAGCTGCAGCGCCTGCTTCGAACCGAAGTGGGCGTACAGGCCGCTCTTGGTCATGCCGACGCGGTCGGCGAGCGGCTGCAGGTTGAGGCGGGCGACGCCACCGAGGCTCGCGGTCTCGGCGGCCACCCTCAGAATCGTCGCGCGCGTCCGTGCTCCCTTGGCCATGAGGGCGATTTTAGCACGATCGGTCGTTGATTTATCGCTCTGTCACCGAGCGAGGGCCGGCCAACGAAACCGGGCCGGCCGCCAAGGGCCGGCCCGCCCCGAAAACCAGGATCAGGAGCAGCCCGTCTCGGCGTCCTTGAACGCAACCGTGGACTGGCCGGCCGCGGCGACGTCGCGCTCGCAGCTCGCGTTCTCCGACGGCAGGTTCGCCGTGAACTTCCACTTGCCCGGCGCCATTGGGATGGTGGAGGCGTCGCCGGTGCAGGAGACGCCGTCGGCGCCCTTGGTCAGCTTCACCGGGGTCACGAACTCCTTGGAGTTCGACATCTTCGGCGCACCCGGCAGAATCGCGACCGGCGTGACCTTGACGTTCACATCCTCGCAGTTGCCCTGCTGGGTGATCGACTGGACCTTGATCGAGGTCTTGATCAGCGGCACCGACTCTTCACCTCCGCTGCAGCCGGCGAGGGTGACGACGACGGCCGTGACGAGGACGAGGCCGGCCTTGCGGCCTGCGAGGTTCGAGGAGAAGAGCATGCGGATCCCCCTGGGTGAGCACATTGTGGACAGGTACGGTGGTGGCGCCGGGCGATTGTAGCGTCTAGTGGCCGGGGCAGGGAGTGCGGCGTGACATCGCCCTATTTCCAGGGCGTCTCGAGCTCCCACAGGATCGGCTCCAGCGTCCGTGACAGGTGCACGCCGGCGGCGACGTGGTGAAAGCCGCGCCGCAGCCGGCGGCGGTACCAGTCGACGTCCCGCAGGTGGACGCCGCGGTCGGTCCGCGACTGGTCGGCGGCGTGGCGCCAGTCGCGCCGGGTCAGCACGCTCAGGTACAGCGCCCCGCGGCTCAGGCGGGCGAGGTTCTTGATCGCCCGCGCGGCCGAGGCGTCGTCCAGGTACTGCAGCACGTCGTGGCAGACGACCAGGTCGTACGGCTGGCGGGCCACGTGATCGGCGAGCGAGCCCTGCAGCCAGCCGTGGCGCCGACACAGGTACGGGCTGACCTCGAGTCCCTCGTAGCGCGCCTTCGGGAAAAGGCGCTCGAGCGGCTCGCGCAGCAACCCCGTGCCACAGCCGGCGTCGAGGATGCGACGCACCGGCAGTTCCAGATAATGCAGCACCCCCGCGATCAGGCCGGCGAGTCGTTCGGCGTCGCCGCGATCGGCCACGCGCGTGGCGGGATCGCCGTAATAGCGCTCGAAGAACGCTTCGTCGAAATCGGTGGGCGCGCGGGCCATGGAGCATCCGGTCGGGTCACCCGCGGTGAGCGGGCGGTGCCAGCATGCCACACGGGCGGGTCGCGCCCAGCGCTGGCCGCCGATGGCGCGGCGGCTCGGGTAACATCGCGTTCCATGCAAGAGTCCGCTGCCACGGCGCGTGCCGCCCTGATCCGCAGCCTCTACGCCGGCACGCTCACGCCCGACCGGCTGGTGGCGACGCTCAAGCGCCTCGATACGCTGTTCCCGGTCGCGATCGTCGCCTGCGGCGCGACGCCAGAGCGCCTGAGCACCTCGTCACACCGGCTCGACTCGGTCGAGATCGCAAGCGACGGCCGCCGCTATGACCTGGCCGACTACCTCGCCTACAACCGTGTCGCAGGCCTGCTGGTGCTCAAGGACGGCGCGATCGTCCGCGAGGACTACGAGCTGGGACTTGCACCGGGCGATCGCTTCGCGTCGTTCTCGCTCGCAAAATCGGTCTGCTCGACGCTGTACGGCGCGGCCCTGCACGACGGCCTGCTGGGCCGCCTCGATGACCCAATCGCACGCTATCTGCCGGCGCTCGCCGCCAGCGCCTACCGCGACGTATCGCTGCGCCAGGTCCTGGAGATGGCCTCGGGCGTCGCGTGGGACGAGACCTACACCAACCCCGCTTCGGAGCGCCGGCGCTTCCTCAAGCTGCAGATCGCAGGCGAGCCCGGCAGCCTGCTGCGCATGATGGGCGAGAGGCCGCGCGCGCATGCGCCGGGCAGCGTCTTCAACTACAACACCGGCGAGACCTATCTCGCCGGTGCCGCATTGGAGGCGGCCGTCGGTGCACCGCTCTGGCGCTTCCTGAGCGAGCGGCTGTGGTCGCCGGCGGGCATGAACGCCGACGCGGCCTGGTGGCTCGAGTCGGCGGGCGGCGCGACGATCGGCGGCAGCGGGCTGTCGGCCACGCTGCGCGACTACGCGCGCTTCGCACAGTTCGTCCTCGACGACGGCTGCGTCGGCACCACCCGCGTCGTGCGCGAGGGCTGGTTCGCGGAGTCGACCTCACGCGTCGCGCGCCACGGCGTGCGACGCGACTATGGCTACCAGTGGTGGCTGCCGGCGTCGAGCGATCCGCTGCACGAGGGTGCGTTCCTCGCGATGGGGATCTTCGGCCAGCGGATCTACCTGCATCCGGCGAGGCGCCTCGCGATCGTCGCGCTGTGCGCGCGACCCAAGCCCTCCGACGCGCACGTGGTCGAGGACACCGCGTTCTTCGCCGCCGTCGCCCGTGCGCTGGACTAGCAACGCACGCTAGCGCAGCAGCGCAGCCGCGACCAGCACCAGGCTGCCGACGGCGTGGATGCCGAGGGTCATCTCGATCGACCGGGTCAGGCCTGCGCGATGCGCTGGCGCGAGCGAGATCCCGCCCGCCGCCTTGAGCCCCGCCGCCGCCAGCAGCAGCAGCGGCAGCGCCGCCCAGATCGGCACGTCGCGGCGCACGACGAGCGCAACGCCCGCGCCGAGCGCGCACAGTGTCAGCGCTCGATAGAGCACCACCGTACCCGCTTCGCCCAGGCGCACCGCGAGCGTGCGCTTGCCGGCGGCGGCGTCAGCGACGGAGTCCGGCACCTCGTTGATCAGCAGGATCAGGCAAACCCAGACGGCGACGATCGTGCCGAGCAGCCACGCACCGGGATCGACGACGCCGGACTGCAGCCAGGCGGCGCCCGCGACCGGCAGGACCCCGAGGCCGATGGCGCAGGCAAGCTCACCGCTGCCGCGTCCGGACAGCTGCACGCCAGGCTGCGAGTAGAACAGTCCGAGCCCGAGCCCGGCGAGTCCCAGCATCAGCACGCCCGGCCCGCGCAGCAGCGTCAGCCACGCCCCCACCGCGAGCGCGAGCAGCGTCAGCACGACGGCGAGCCGCAGCATCTGCGCGCGGCTGAAGATCCCGTTCTGGATAAAGCGCGAACCGCCGGTATAGGGATGGATGCGGCCGACGTTGGCAGGGTCCGTGCCGTTGAGGTCGTCGCCGACGTCGTTGTAGACGTTGGTCGCGGCATGCGCGAGCACCGTCGCGAGCAACGCGAGCGCGAACGTCAGCCCGTTGAATGCATGATCGGCCGCGCCCGCCCAGGCGGTGCCGACCAGCACGGGCAGCACCGAGGCGGTGAAGAACTTGGGGCGGGACGCAAGGAACGCCCGCCTGAGCGCGGCTGGCAGGCCGGGCCCCCCGAGTTCCGCCGATGTAGGTCCATCTGAAACCCGGGCAGCGCTATCCATAGCTGAGTTCCGTTCAGGGCGATGCGGGCGTGCCGTACCTGTAGGTGAAGCTTAAACCGAAAATGCTGGCGTTGTAGTGGTCCGGACCCACGCCCATCGCCAGCAGGTTGTTGGCCGTGGCGGGGCCGACGCCGTCCAGCGCCCAGTCCAGCGATGAGTAGTTCTGGTACACGTACCGCACCCTCACGGCCAGCCGCTCGGTCGCGGCGTAGCCCACCGACACGCGCGCGTTGTCATAGGTTGCGTTCAGGTCCGGGAACTGCGCGAGCCCATTGACGAGGCCCGAGCTGGTCTCGCCGACCGAAGTCGCGTGCGCGACGTCGATCGCGTAGTTCCACTTCTCGTTGGTGTACTTCAGGCCCGCACCGAGGTTGCGGAACCGGTCCCGGATCTCCGCCTGCCAAGTGGCCGACGACGGGCTGTAGGCGCCGGCCTGCAGCGTGTTGCGGGTCTGGTAGCCGGCATCGACGTAGAACGACACCTTCTCGTTCGGCGTCCAGCTGATGTTCGCCGCGCCGCGGCGCTCCTTGCCGTCGAGCAGGCCGAGCACCGAGCGGCCGTAGTGGTCGTTGTTGGCCGACGCCTGCAGCGTGATCGACAGCTTCTCGCCCGGGCTCCAGACGACGTCGATGTCGCCGAACTCACGATCCCGGTTGGACAGGTTGAACATGCTCAAAAGCGGGTTCTGTCCCACCGGTAGGTAGCTCAGGTTCACTCCGCGCGCGTCGCGATGCGCCGCGCCACCCTTGAGCGTGACTGCAAAGCCGCCGCCCGGCGTCCACTTCACCCGGCCGTAGGTCCGCCCATCCTCGGTGTGCGCGACCAGCTGCTGCGTGCGGTCGATCTCGACCCGATCAGCGGCGATGCCGATGGTCGTCGAGGACGACACGCGCACATCCGCGCCGCCGTCCAGGCGAATGCGCTGGAAGTCGAAGCGCGGCGTCGTGACGGTGGGACCTGCGACCAGATCTGTCAGGTACTGCGTCAGGGCCAACGTGGTGCCGTGATCGGAACGTTCGTCGTAGGCGGCCCGGCCGTGCAGGTGCAGTCGCGACCAGGGGCGCGAGCCGACGGTCGCCGCGAAATGCGTCAGTCGCACGTTGCCATCGAACGCCTCGCTCGGCGGCAGCGCGTCCGGCTGCGCGGTCACCGGCAGCAGCGCCGCCGACTGCAGCAGGGTGCTCGAGCCCATCACCATAGAGGCGGAGGTATTCATCGGCAGCGCGGCGCTGGCCGTGAAGTTCCAGCTGCGCGCCTCGTTTTCCGGCGGCCGCGACAGGCCACCAATTGTGCCGGTGGGAACGCCCTCGAAGAACGAAAGGTACGGGCTTTGGAAGGTCAGCAGCGGATCGTCGTTGCGGAACTTGGAGTCCGACGCGGAAAAGCGCCAGGCCGTGCCATGGCCCGACCAGGCCACGCCGACCTCGAGGGTGTCCGTCTTGTAGTTGACCGGCGCCGCCAACTGCACCGACTGCGTCAGGAAACTCGCGCCCACGAGCTGCGTGCCGCTCTTGTCCTGGCGGTCGAACGAGGCGAACAGCTGCAGGCCGTGGCCGGGGAACCAGCGCGCGGCGACGCCGTAGGTCTTGCGCAGCGTGCCGATGTCGATCCCGTGCAGGGCGGCATCGAGGCCGGTCATGCCAGCGGGCGTACCGGCGGCCGTCCAGTCGGCGGGCAGCGTCTGCGCCGAGCCGCCGCTGTACGGCGTGACGGCCGTGTCGTAGCGCCGGAACGGCTGGCCGTCGTACTTCAGCGCGACGTCGTAGTGTCCGTAGCGGCCGAACTTGACCGAACCGCTGCGCGAGTCGAGCCCGAGGTTGTCGAGCGCGTAGTTCGCGAACTGGCCCTTGTCGTTGGCGTAGGTGCCATGCGCCGCCAGGTCGATGAACGTCGACTGACGATCCAGGCCCGTGAACCTGCCGGAGGCCGCGTTGGCGCCGTCGGCGTAGATCGCCCCGGCCGACACGTCGGCCTGCTGGCCCTTGTCGAACGGGCAGGCGGAACACGTCCACCCGCTCGTGTCGGGTGGCGCGGCCGCGTCGTCCGCGAGGGCCTGGCTGGCTGCCGCGGCGAGAACCGCGGCGATGGAGAACTTGATCATATGACGGGGTGACATGCTGGACTCCCGCTCAGCGCATCAGTTTCGAGCCGGAGGGATGGTTCGAACCGTGTACTTTTGAGTGGCAATTGAGGCAGCTACCGGCGAGCAGGAACGCGCCGCGCTGAGTGCCGCTGCCGCCCGGCAGACCATCCGGCGTGTACGAGACCGCGGGGTGCCCCTGCACCTCGTGGCACTGCTGGCACAGGAACGGCGCCCGCGTCTTGAGCATTGCCGGCTGAGTCGAGCCGTGCGGCTGGTGACAGTTGGCGCAGTCCTCGGCGACCGGGGCGTGCTCCCACAGGAACGGCCCGCGATATTCCGCGTGGCAGCTCGTGCACGTCTCGTTCACGGAGTTCTTCTTCAGCTGCGCAGGCGCCGTCGAGCCGTGCGGCGCGTGACAGCTGCTGCAGGCCATCTTGCCCTCGCGCAGCGGATGGTGCGATGGCTTCATCGCATCCGACTTGCGCGTCTGGTGGCAGCTGGTGCAGACCTCCGTCTGGGTCGCGACCTCGCGGACCGGGTCCTTCGCCTGGTGCAGCTTGTGGCAGTCGGCGCAGGACACGTCGTTCGCGGCGTGCGCATTGCCGCCCCAGTGAGCGGCGGTGTCGCGGTGGCAGGTCAGGCACTGCTCGTTCTGCGCCGTCTTGGACGTCAGCGCGTTCTTGCCGTACTGGATCAGGTGCGGCCGCGCCTTGCCCTTGCCGTTGGAATGCAGGTCGCCCGGACCGTGGCAGGCTTCGCACTGCAGCTGCCCATGGCCGAAGGGGCCGGCATCGTTGGTGGGCCGGCCGTGTGCCGTCTTGAAGATGCCAGCGACCGCCGCCTCATCGTGGCAGTCCAGACAGGTGTCGGCGCCAGCCTTGCTGTAGGCGCTCTTGGCAGGCGCGGCCGGCCCAGCAGCGCCTTCGGCGGCGCCGGCCGGCGTCGACCCGAACAGGCTGAACGCGGTCAGGCACGCAGCAAGCGCCCAGTCACGCAGTCGAGCAGTCGGTTGGTGGTCGCGCATCGGAAGCCTCTACTTCTGTTCTGTTCTGTTCTGTTCTGGTCCGCTTCGTCTCTCGAGAGGCGGCGGGGGAAGCGAGTTCCCCCGTCGCGCCACGAGCTCTGCATCAGTTGTACGGGTAGGACGCCACCTTGTGCACGACCTTGACGTCCGCCGTCGCACCCGGTCCGTGGCAGATCCCGCAGGTCTCCGCGACCGATCCGGCCAGCGAGCGCCCGTTGGCGTCCTTCTGGATCGACGTCGATCCACCGTTCTGCAGCATGTGGGTGCGGGCGATCGTCGCCGTGTGGCAGGCCGAGCAGGCCGCCATGTTCGGCGATGTCGCCGCGACCGGATTCGGGTTCAACGCGTTGACCAGCGTGCCCGTGCTCGTGCTCGTCGCCTGCACCTGGGTCACATCGACGGGGAAGTAGGTGCCGGCGGTGTGGCACATCTCGCAGTCGTTGATCGCACCGGGGAAGCCCACGTCGCCGAAGTCGGTGCGGGAGCCGCCGAATCCGTACACCACGAGCGGATCCGCGCCCTGGGTCGCGCGGTAGTCCGCGGCGTGAATGCCGTGGATCAGGAACTTGAAGTCGATCGGCTGCTCGTACAGGCCATCGACCGGGTCGAAGCCCGTCACCGTACCGTCAGCGTCCTTGATGCCCGCCCGCCGCGCGCCGTCGGTGGCGCCCGGGTTGTGGCAGACGACGCAGGCCTGCGGATTGTCGGTACGGTTGTTGCCATGCACCGTGAGCTGGTTGTGGCAGCGGTCGCACTTGGCGATCGCCACCACGCTGCGGCGTGCAACGAGCTTGGCGTCGTTGACCTTCACGCTGCTGACGGCGGTGGTGACCGCGATCCGCTGCCAGCCGGTGCCGGCGGTGGTACCGACGTTTTGCGTATCGACCGCCGGGTGTCCCTCGAACACGACCGTCAGCGAGCCGATCCCGGCAGGCAGGCCGCCGGCCTTGTGGGTGACCAGCGTGAACACGCCGTTCGCGTCGGGGCCGGTGACCGCGGCCGCGGCATCCGCCGGGCAGCCGGTCACGCCGGCGGTCGCGGCAACGCTGCCGGTGATCGGGTTGAACGACCATGGCTGCGCGGGTTTGGCGTTGGAGCCGAAGTTCGTGTAGTCGCCGGTGCTCCAGCCCACATCGATCGCGAGCCGTGCCGGCCCACCGCCGCGGCAGACCACGCCGCCGGCGTCGGCGCCTGCGAACGCGACGTCCGAGCGGATGTCGTACCAGGCGCCCGGTCGGGTCGGGTCGGTCACCGAGAAGGTGATCTTCATCTGCCCGCCATTGGCGAGGGCGCCATCGGTATCGCTGGTCACCGACAGGAGGTTGTACTTGAACTGGCCGGACGCGACCTTTTCGGGGATCACGTGCAACGCCGCCACCTGCCAAGCGCCCGCGGCGACGCTCGCCGTCGGGCCGTGACAGGTCACGCAGTCGGCGTCGGTCGAGGGCTGGTTGGTCGGGCCGTGGTTGACGCCGGTGGTCATGCTCGCGTCGTCATGGCATCCGGTGCAGGCGGCCTCGTTGGGGGCGTTCTTGTAGTTGTCCGCGTCTGGCGTCGCCGGATCCGACGCGTTGTGGCAGGTCGTGCAGTTGCGCGTGTCCTGCGGCCAGACGACGGTATTGAAGTTGTTCACCGAGCCGCCAAAGCCCCAGATGGTGTAGCCGATGCCCTGCGCGGGATCGGTGCTGCCGGCATCGACGACGGTGGGCAGGTTCGCGCCCTGGTGGATCCGGTGGACCATCACCTTGAAGTCGAGCGTATTGCCCGACTGCGCATCCTTGTTGCCGGGGTTGTGGCAGATCACGCAGTACTGGATGTCGTTGCGCGCGCCGCCGTGCAGCGCGAGCCGCGCATGGCAGGCGAAGCACTCGCGGTTGCCGACGATGTCGCGAGTCGCGAGGTTCGTGGTGGCACCGGTCTGCGGCAGCCAGTTGAACACGCCGTTGTTGATGCCGTTGTTGCTGCTGTTGGGGCCGGTGCCGCGCAGCTCGAGGCCGACGCGATGCGGCACGCTCGGGTCGTATGCGATCGCAGGTCCCATGGCGTCGGCGGCCGTGTAGGCGCCGAGGCTCTTCGACAGCGTGTAGCTGTAGGTGCCGTCGCCGTTGTCGACGAAGGCGCCGCCAGCGGTGCTTGCGACTTCCGCGGTCGGCTGGCGGGTCGGGACGGTGCCCCAGCCTTGTCCTGCGACCGGGTTGTCAACGGTGTTGATGTAGGAAACCCAGTCGCTCGGGCTACCGTTGTTGCCCGGCACCAGCTTTGCGATCGCGAAGCGGACCTGCGTAGCCTTCAGGCCGTACAGCGGCTGGCCCTTCTGGTCGGCGAGGTTGAAGAAGATCTTCGGCGAAGCGCCGCCGTTGACCCCGGTGATCTGCACCGTGATCGACTGCGCCACCGAGATGTCGCGTGCCAGCGGCGACCCGCCGGGTCCGGTGGATCCCGACCCGCCCGCGGGACCGGCAGGTCCGGTGGACCCCGCTCCCCCGCTACAGCCCGCCAGCAGCACCCCCGCCACGAGCGAGAGCACAACACCGGCCAGCGTCTGGCCACGAATCGCCTTAGTCATCGCGAACATGGTTCGCTCCTCGTTCGGTCCGTCGTGGCCCGGCGCTGGTGCGCCGGGCCGCTCGTCGTTGCGTTGATCAGTTGTACTTGTACGAGGCCACGCCGTGGACGACCTTCACGTCCGCCGTCGCGCCCGGACCGTGGCAGACGCTGCACGTTTCGGTCTGGTACTGCGGCAGCGTCGAGCCATCCAGCGCCTTGATGTGCGGCGCACCCGACACGAAGGTGTTCGGGACGCCGAAGCCAAGTCCGTTCATGCCCGCGCCGCCGGTCGAGATCAGGTCGCCGATGACTACCGAGCCCTGTTGCTTCATGTGGTTCTGCGCCGTCGCATCCGCGTGGCAGGAGCCGCACGCCGCCGCGTTCGCGGTGATCGCGTAGTGCTGCGTCGGATCGTCGTAGCCGCCGAACCGCGTGGCGGTCGGCTGGGTGCCCGGGTCGATCGTCGTGCCGAACACCTTGGTCGGATCGACCGGGAAGTAGGTGTCGGTCTTGTGGCAGCCGAGGCAGTTGCCGAGCTGGCCGGGGAAGCCGACCTCGGTGAAATCGAGCTGGCCGGCCTTGTACTGCGCCGAGTGAATGGCGTGCACGAAGAACTTGAAGTCCACCGGCTCCGAGCCCTGCAGGTACACGCCCGAGGCCGCGCGCGTCGGCACGTACGGCGCCTGGGCGGGGTTGTGGCACATCACGCAGAACTGCACGTTGTCGACGCGACTGCCGTGCAGCACCAGCTTCTTGTGGCAGCGCAGGCAGTTGTTCGAGTCGACGACGACGCGACGAGCGACGGCGGTCGTGTCGGTGATCGGGAAGGAGACCACGTCTGCCGACTTGAGCGGGACGGCTGTCGCGTACAGCGACGGCACCGAGCCCGAGATGAGCGGCGCGGTCGTCCCGACGTCGGCCACGCCGAGCAGGTTGATCTGCGCCTGGGCACCGATCGCGCCGCTACCACCGGCGAGCACCCGCTCCGATGCCAGCGGCACCGAGTACGGGAAGCGCGCGCTGAGCATCGTGCCGTCGGCGCTGACGATCACGGCC
This sequence comes from Pseudomonadota bacterium, assembly GCA_025356815.1. Lineage (GTDB taxonomy): Bacteria > Pseudomonadota > Gammaproteobacteria > Steroidobacterales > Steroidobacteraceae > CAIKZZ01. Next base: position 15,341 of record JANXQL010000028.1, on the reverse strand, counting down.
GGGACCGAGGGGATGACCGACACGGCGGCCAACGCGGTCGGCGTCGTGACGTTGACCGCGGTCGTGGCCGGCGCGGGCGCGGCGGAGGTCTTGCCGACGTTCGCGAAGAACGACACCGACTCGGCCTGGGTCGTGCCGGCGCCGACGATCGTGCCCGGGTTGGTGTAGTTGAGCGTCGACCAGCCCGCGCGAGCCGAGAGCGAGGTGCCGTAGGTGTTGAACGGGGCCGCACGCAGGTCGTACTTCGCGTTGGCGTTGGTCGGGTCGGTGACCGTGACCGAGACGCGCGGATAGTCGCCCGGCGGGACCGTGCAGACGACCGTGGCGCCGGCCGCAGCCGCGGCGATCTTGGCGGCACAGGCAGGCTCGACCGTCATACCGTCGGGCTGGATGGCTTCGACGCGGACGATGTTGAGCTTGTACTTCGCCATCTGCGTCTGCTTGGCAATCGAGTGGGCCGTGACGACATCGACGTTGCCACCGCCGACGGCGGCGACGCCCGGGCTGGTTGCCGAGTGGCAGCCGGAGTTCATGCAGCTCGCGTCGGCTGCGGCGACGTCAGCCGCATTGGCGTGCGTGACCATGTTCATCGTGTCGTGGCAGGCGCCGCAGGCAGCCGTGCTGGCGATCGCCGAGTAGTTACCCGCATCCGGCGTATTCAGGGTATCGGCCGGGTTGTGGCAGGTCGTGCAGTTGCGCACGTCCTGCGGGAACACAACGTCGTTGAAGTTGTTGACGGAGCCACCGTAGCCGTAGATGACGTAGCCGATGCCAGCGCCCGGCACTGTGCCGTGGTTGACGGTGTCCGCGACCACACTCGGCAGCTTGGCGCCGGAATGGATCTTGTGCGCCAGCACCTTCAGGTCCAGCGAGTTGCCGGACTGCGCATCCGCATTGCCGGAGTTGTGGCACACGACGCAGTACTCGACGTCGATGCGAGGACCGCCATGCATCGCGAACTTCGCGTGGCAGGCGTCGCACTGCTTGTTGCTGGAGATCTTGCGCGTGGTCGTCACCGCAGTCGAGCCCGTGGCCGGGACGTAGTCGTAAACCGCGTTATTCGTAGGGTTCAGTGCCGTGGTGCCGAACGGGGCGCGCAGCTCCAGCGCGACGCGGTGCGTCAGCGTGCCATCGTACGCAATCGTGACGCCGGTCGGGATCCGGCCGGCGACCGCGTAGGCGGCGTTCGCGTCCACTGCCAGAGCGTCCAGCGCCTTGCTGAACCGGTAGGTGTAGGAGCCATCGCCATTGTCGACGAACGTCCCGGCGGTCGCGCTTTCGGCCTTCGGCTGCACCGCGTCGGCCGTGCCCCAGCCGAGGGTGCCCGCCTGCGCGGCCTCAACCTGCGTCACGTAGCTGCGCCACTGGGGGTAGCCTCCCACCGTCGGCTGCAGTTGCGCGATGGCGACGCTGATCTGGTTGGCCTTCAGGCCCTTCAGCGGATTGCCGGTCTCGTCGACCAGCGTGAAGGTAACCGTCGGTGAAGCGCCCGAGGTCACGCTGGTGACCTTGGCGGTGATGCTCTTTGCGGTCGAGAGGTCGAGCGCAAGGATGGGGCCGGTGCCGCCGGTGCCGCCGGTCGAACCGCCGGGGCCCGTGGGGCCAGGCTGTCCAGGGGCGCCGTCCTTGCCGCCGGAGCAACCCGCGAGGATTGCGATGGCGAAGAACGCCCATACACAACCGAGAATCCGTGTTCCCCAGCTGCTGCTCACTTTCATGTCCTCTCTCCCGAAAGACAGTGGGTAACGTTTGAGGCGTTACCGCTATTTCGCTTTTCTGGCGGTTGCGAAAGATGCTCTTGAACGAAAAGTTCCGCAGTAGCGGAAAATCCCTAGTCAGAATTCACGGACTTGCAGCACTTCCTAGTGGCCAAGTCAGCGTTCGGCGCAGCGGCGGCTCAAGCGGGCGCGATAGCTTCGGTCTGTACCGATGCGAGGGTCCTCGAACGTTGCGGGTTGCGCGTCCCGGCCACCAAAAGCGAAGCTGCAATGCGAAATGTCCCGCGCGACGCGGTTCGGCGATACTGTTCACCGCCAAATGCAGTAGAGCCTACCGCGAAGCGGCGGCCTCAGCGGGCGTCCCGGGGAGAAGCACAAGTGACGGCAGATACGTACATGGCCTCGGACTGGACCGCCGCGGGGCGTGCCTGGAAGGCGCTTTTTGCGGCCATCGACGCCCGCGATGCGCAACGCTTCGCTGCGTTGCTGACCCCCGGACGGGGTCTTTCGCTTCGGTAACAGCCCGCCGGTTCGGGGTCGCGCGGCGACCCTGGCCGCGGTCGGTGGCTTCTTCGATTCGATCGCCGGCTGCCACCACGAGTTGTCCCGCAGCTGATCTGGGGAGGGCAGCGTGGCCTGCGAGGGCGCCGTGACGTACACGCGGCACGACAGCCGCCAGGTGACCGTGCCGTTCGCCAACACCTTTACCCTCGATGGTGGCCGGATCGACTGCTACCGCATCTACATCGACAACGCTGCGCTATACGCGCCGTGACGCGCACAGGCCGGCAAGTGCACTCCGGGGTCGGAGAATCGCGCCGGTCGCACGGGACTGGGTCGCTGCGCAGGTCGCCGTAGGCAAGCTCCCGCAGCGCCTCGCTCCACTGTAGACGCTGGAGATCGACTTCCCGGCAGTCGCCCTACCGCCGGGAGGCCGCGGCGGCTTGCCGCGCGGAACGAGTGTCTTTGAATCGTCATTTTATTCATGCTGGAATCATGGAATCCGTAGATGCTGTTGCAACCCTCTCGGCGCTGGCCCAGGTCTCGCGACTGGCCATCTTCCGGGCGCTGGTCGAGGCGGGCCCGGAGGGCCTGCAGCCGACGCCGCTGGCCCAGATGATCGGAATTCCCGCCAACAGCCTCTCGTTCCATCTCAAGGGACTGATGGCGGCCGAGCTGATCACCCGCCAGACGCGCGGGCGGGCATTGATCTACCGGGCCGATTTCGAGCGGATGAACGAGCTGCTGGCGTTCCTGTCCCGCAATTGCTGCGGCGGCAGGCCCTGCGCCGTGGTGCCGGTGGCGCCGTCCGTCAACCTCGAGCGAGTGGGAGCATCATGAGCGCGCCTATTTCCGTCCTCTTGCTGTGCACCCACAATTCCGCCCGCAGCGTGCTGGCGGAAGCGCTGCTGAACGAGCCGGGCGCGGGCAAGTTCATAGCCTCTTCGGCCGGCAGCACGCCGCGTACGGACGGCAAGCCCAATCCGCTCGCCCTGCGCACGCTCGAGGACGCCGGCATCGACACCTCGACGCTGCGCAGCAAGAGCTGGGACGAATTCCTGCGGCCCGACGCTCCCCCGATCGACCTGGTGATCACCGTGTGTGGCAACGCCAACGAAGTCTGCCCGGTCTTTCCGGGCCGGCCGGCGACCGCGCACTGGGGCTACGACGATCCCAGCGCCGGCGATGCCGCCGACGAGGTCAAGCGGTTCGCGTTCCGCACAACGCTGCACCAGATCAGGCGTCGACTGCAGATCTTCGTCAACCTGCCCGCGGCGTCGCTGCAGCGGATGGTGCTGGAGCAGTCCGCACGAACGCTCGCGGACAGCTGAAGAAATGAACGCTGCTACCCGCGTCGAGGCCAGGCCGGCGATGGGGTTCTTCGAGCGCTACCTGTCGCTGTGGGTCGCGCTGTGCATCGCGGTGGGCGTGCTTGTCGGCCATGCCCTGCCGGGCGTCGTCCACGTCCTGGGCAGGATGGAGGTCGCGAACGTCAATCTGCCGGTCGGCGCGCTCATCTGGGTGATGATCATCCCGATGCTCGTGAAGGTCGACTTCGGCGCGCTGCGCGAGGTCACCAAACACGTGCGCGGCATCGGCGTCACGCTGTTCGTGAACTGGCTGGTCAAGCCCTTCTCGATGGCCTTCCTCGGCTGGCTGTTCATCAGGCACCTGTTCGCGCCGTAGCTGCCCGCAGGGCAGCTCGACAGCTACATCGCGGGGCTGATCCTGCTCGCAGCGGCACCGTGCACGGCGATGGTGCTCGTCTGGAGCCGGCTGACCAACGGCGACCCCCTATTCACGCTGTCGCAGGTCGCGCTCAACGATACGATCATGGTGTTCGCGTTCGCGCCGCTGGTCGGACGGCTACTGGGCATCTCGGCGATCACGGTGCCATGGGCGACGCTCCTGACCTCGGTCGTGCTGTACATCGTCATCCCGGTGCTGCTCGCCCAGCTCTGGCGTCGGCGGCTGCTCGCTGGCGGCACGACGCGTTTCGACGCCGCGATGGCCAGCATCGGGCCGTGGTCTATCGGCGCCCTGCTGATGACGCTGGTGCTGCTGTTCGCGTTCCAGGGCGAGGCGATCCTCGGGCAGCCGACCGTGATCGCGCTGCTCGCGGTGCCTATCCTGATCCAGGTGCTGTTCAATTCCGCACTGGCGTACGGACTCAACCGGCTGCTCGGCGAGAAGCACTCCATCGCCTGCCCCTCGGCGCTGATCGGTGCGTCGAACTTCTTCGAGCTCGCGGTCGCCGCGGCCATCGGCATCTTCGGCTTTGAGTCCGGGGCGGCGCTCGCGACCGTCGTCGGCGTGCTGATCGAGGTGCCGGTGATGCTGCTGGTCGTGAAGGTTGTCAATTCATCAAAGGGCTGGTACGAGGCCGGTTGGCCCGCGGTGCGCGGCGTCGACCGGGCGAACGGAGGTGGCGTCCGATCGCAGCCAGGCGCTACTCGACCGTGACGGACTTCGCGAGGTTGCGCGGCTGGTCGACATCCGTGCCGCGCATCGTTGCGACGTGGTACGCCAGCAGCTGCAGTGGCACCGTGTAGACGATCGGCGCCTGGAACGGGTGGACGTGGCGCGGCATCGTGATCACGTGCACGCCATCGGAGGCGTGGAAGCCGGACTCGGGATCGGCGAACACGTACAGTTCGCCGCCGCGCGCCCGCACTTCCTGCAGGTTCGACTTGAGCTTCTCCAGCAGGTCGTTGTTTGGCGCCACTGCGATCACCGGCATGTCCGCATCGACCAGCGCCAGCGGTCCGTGCTTGAGCTCGCCCGCGGGGTAGGCCTCGGCGTGGATGTAGGAGATTTCCTTGAGCTTCAGAGCGCCCTCCATGGCCACCGGCGCGAGCGCGCCGCGACCCAGGAACAGCGCATGCTGCTTGTCTGCGAACTGCTCGGCCAGTGCTTTCACCTCGGCGTCGAGCGCGAGGGTCTGCTCGACCAGCCGCGGAGTCTCCAGCAGCAGGCCCACCAGCTCGCGCTCGGTCGCGCGGTCCATGCCGTGCAGCTTGCCCAGCGCGATCACCAGCATGCCCAGTGCGGCGAGCTGGGTCGTGAACGCCTTGGTCGAGGCGACGCCGATCTCCGGCCCCGCGCGCGTCAGCATGACCAGCGCCGACTCGCGTACCAGCGAGGACTCCGGCACGTTGCAGATCGACAGCGTCGACAGGTAGCCCGACTGCTTGGCCTGCCTGAGCGCCGCGAGGGTGTCGGCGGTCTCGCCAGACTGCGAGATCGAGACGAACAGCGTGTTCTTCGGCACCACCGGGTTGCGATAGCGGAACTCGCTGGCGATGTCGACCCAGCACGGCAACCGGCAGATCTGCTCGATCCAGTAGCGCGCAACCGAGCCTGCATGCCAGCTCGTGCCGCAGGCGACGATCTGCACGGCATCGGCGCGGCGCAGCATGTCGGCGGCCGCAGGCCCGAACGCGGCCTCCAGCAGCTTGCCGCCAGCGACCCGCTCCTCGAGCGTCTGCGCGATCGCGCGCGGCTGCTCGTGGATCTCCTTGAGCATGTAGTGGGCGTAGTCGCCCTTCTCGACAGCGTCCGCCGACAGTTCACTGTCGCGCTGCGGGCGCTCGACCGCGTGGCCGGCCTGGTCGACGATGCGCACGCCTTCGCGGCGGATCGCGGCGACGTCGCCTTCCTCGAGGAACTGGAACCTGCGCGTCACCGGCAGCAGTGCCGAGACGTCGGAGGCGACGAAGTTCTCGTCTTCGCCACGGCCGATCACGACCGGGCAGCCGATGCGTGCGACGACCACGAGGTCCGGGTCGTGCTCGCTGATCACGGCGAGCGCGTATGCGCCATGCAGCTCGTGCACGGTCGCCTGCACTGCCGCGAACAGGTCGCCCTGCGCCGCGTAGTGGAAGTGGATGCGATGCGCGATCACCTCGGTGTCGGTCTCGGAGCTGAACGCATAGCCCTGCGCGAGCAGCGCGTCGCGTAGCTCCTCGTGATTCTCGATGATGCCGTTGTGGACGATCGCGATGCCGTCGCGCGAGACGTGCGGGTGCGCGTTGCGCTCGCTGGGCACGCCGTGCGTGGCCCAGCGGGTGTGGGCGATGCCCAGCTGGCCCGCGGCGGGGGCGTCGGCGAGCGCCTCCTTCAGGCGCGCGACCTTGCCGACCGTGCGCAGCCGCCGTACGTGTCCGTCGGCCGCCAGCAGCGCGACGCCGGCGGAGTCGTAGCCGCGGTACTCGAGCCGCTGCAGGCCTTCGATCAGGATCGGCAGCACGTCGCGACCGGCCACCGCACCGACTATTCCACACATGGATGCCTATCCTCGCTGCCACGCCGGAGGCGCAGTATCGCCGATCCCGGCGCCGGCGGTAGTGCTCACTCGGACGGCGGCGGCTTCGGCAGGCGCGCGCGTGCGATCTCATGCTCGCGCTCCTCGGCCGTCGCCTTCACCGGCCGGCGCCAGGCCGTGAGCGACACCTGCCGGCTGCGCTCGACGGTGAGCGCGTCGTCGGGCGCGGGCTTGGTGATGGTCGAGCCGGCGCCGATCGTCGCCGCGCGACCGATCGTGACAGGCGCGACCAGCATGGCGCCGGAGCCGATGAACGCGCCGTCCTCGATGACGGTCGGCCACTTGTTCGCGCCGTCGTAGTTGCAGGTGATCGTGCCGGCACCGACGTTGACCCGGCTGCCGATGCGCGCATCACCGAGGTAGGTCAGGTGGTTGGCCTTGCTGCCGGCGCCGAGCGTCGTGTTCTTGAGCTCCACGAAGTTGCCGACATGCGCGTCGTCCAAGAGCACGCTTCCCGGCCGCATCCGCGCGTAGGGGCCGATGGAGCAACGCGCGCCGATCACCGCGCCGTGGAGGACGCTGTACGGAAGCAGCACCGTATCAGCGGCGATCGACACGTCGCGCAGCACGCAGCCGGGGCCGACGACCACCCGATCGCCGAGCACGACGCGCCCTTCCAGCACCACGTTCACGTCCAGCTGCACGTCGCGACCGCAGGCGACCTCGCCGCGCACGTCCAGCCGCGCGGGGTCGACGATCGTGACGCCGTCCGCGAGCAGCGCGCGTGCGCGCATCTGGCGGTACTCGGCCTCGAGCTGCGCCAGCTGCAGCCGGTCGTTGACGCCGAGCACCTCGGCCGGCGTCGGCGCCTGCACCGCCAGCACCCGGCGGCCGTCGCGTACCGCGAGCGTGATCACGTCGGTAAGGTAGTACTCGCGCTGCGAGTTGTCGTTCGACAGTCTCGCGAGCCAGCCGCGCAGCGCGGCGGCGGGGGCCGCAAGTACGCCGGTGTTGGCCTCGCGCACCGCCAGCTCCTTGCGGTTGGCGTCCTTCTGCTCGACGATCCGGTAGACGCTGCCGGCGTTGTCGCGCAGCACGCGGCCGTATCCGGTCGGGTCGTCCAGCAGCACCGACAACAGCGCGAGCGCCTCTTCACCGGCGCGCTCGAGCAGCAGCTCGAGCGTGGCTGGCCGCAGCAGCGGCACGTCGCCGTACAGCGTCAACACCCGGTGGTCGTCCGGAATCGACGGCATCGCCTGCATCAGCGCATGTCCGGTACCGAGCTGCTCGGCCTGCAGCGCCCACTGCAGGTCGGACTCCGGGAACGCGGCACGCACCTGCTCGCCGCCATGGCCGTAGACGATGTGGATCGCCGCCGGTTGCAGTGCCCGGGCCGAGTCCAGAACATGAGCGAGCAGCGGCCGGCGGGCGAGTGTCTGCAGTACCTTGGGCAGGTCGCTCTTCATCCGCTTGCCCTGGCCCGCGGCCAGAATGACAATGCTAAGGGGCATGGGGCATCCCGTTCGGGTCGATGCGCCATTCTCGCACGCCCCCCGTTCCATCGGCGCAATCGGGTATCGTCGGCACTCCAGAGCCGGCCGCCGCGAGGGTCCAGACGATGCTGACCGAGCTGCGGCTGGGCCTGTGGTCCCTTGCCCTGGTGGTGGCCACGGCCGCCGCCGACCCCACCCCGCCGCTGAACCACGCGGACCTGTGGCTGATGAAGCGCGTCGGCGTACCGGTGCTCAGCCCCGACGGACAGCGGGCCGTGTTCACCGTCGCCGAGCCCGCCTACGCGGCCAAGGACGCGAGCTTTGACCTGTGGCTGGTGGCCACCGACGGTCGCAGCCCGCCGCGCCAGCTGACCTACACCCACGGCCCGGAGTCCGGCGTCGCGTTCAGTCCGGACGGCAGCCGGATCGCGTTCAGCGCGCGCCGCGAGGGCGATGTGGAGGAGCAGGTCTACGTGCTCGACCTCGCCGGCGGCGGCGAGGCACTGCGGGTGACGAGCGCGCCGCTGGGCGCGCGCGCGGCGCGCTTCTCGCCGGACGGCCACTCGATCGCGTTCGAGGCCGATGTCTGGCCCGGGGCGCGCGACGAGGCCGACAACCGCCGGCTCGCCACGGAGCGCGCCGATCGAAAGTACGCGGCTCGCGCCTACGACGGGTTCCCGGTACGGCGCTGGGACCACTGGCTCGACGAGCGCCAGGTGCACCTGTTCGTGCAGCCGCTGAGCACCCAGGCACAGGCGATCGACCTGCTGGCGGGCAGCGCGCTCGTCGCCCATGCCGGCTACTCCGGTCGCGCCGAGGACGAGGGCGTGACGCTCGACGCCGCCTGGACGCAGGACGGTCGCGGGCTGGTGTTCAACGCAAGCATCGACCTCGACCAGGCCGCGCGCGCGTTCCCGAGCCTGCAGCTGTGGTACGTCGCACGCGGCGGTGGCGAACCGGTGGCGCTGACCGCCGGCAGCGACAGCTGGGCGTCGCCGCGCTTCGCGGCGGACGGGCGGCTGCTGTATGCCGAACACACGCGCCAGGACGGGCACATCTACTCGCTGACGCGGATCGCCTCGATGCCATTCGCGGACGGGCGCGGCGGCACGGCGCAGGACCTGACCCTGGCGGTCGATCGCAGCGTGAGCAGCTGGGGCGTGGCGGCCGACGGCACGCTCTGGTTCCTGGCCGAGAACGCCGGCCTCGAGCAGCTGTATGACGCGCCGGCGGGCAAGCCCGCTCGGCCCGCCGGCACGCAGGACGCCGGCACCTACACCGGACTTGCCGTCTCGCACGGCCCGCGGCCGGTGCTGGTCGCGCGCTGGGAGAGCGCGACGCGCCCGGCGGAGATCGTGCGCCTCGAGCCGGGCCACGGGCACGGCGCGCTGACCGCGCTCAACATCACCGCCGCCCGCGCGCTCGCCCTGCCGCCAGTCGAGCACTTCTGGTTCAGGAGCCACCGCGGCCGCGACATCCACAGCATGCTGGTCAAGCCACCGGGCTTCGATCCGGCCAAGCGCTATCCACTGCTGGTGCTGATGCATGGCGGGCCGCACACGATGTGGCGCGACGCGTTCGGGCTGCGCTGGAACTACCACCTGCTCGCAGCGCCGGGCTACGTCGTCGTGCTGACGGACTATTCCGGCTCCACGGGCTACGGCGAGGCGTTCAGCCGCGCGATCGAGCACGACCCGCTCGCAGGCCCTGCCGAGGAGATCAACGAGGCGGCCGACGAGGCGATCCGCCGCTACGACTTCATCGACGGCACTCGCCAGTGCGCAGCCGGCGCAAGCTACGGCGGACACCTGGCGAACTGGATGCAGGCGAGCACCCGCCGCTATCGTTGCCTGGTCGGGCACGCAGGACTGGCGTCCCTCGAGACCCAGTGGGGGACCAGCGACGGGGTCTACCACCGCGAGGTCATGATCGGCGGCCCGCCCTGGCAGGGCTCGCCGCTATGGCGCGAGCAGAGTCCGCTCGCGCACGCCGGCGAGTTCGCGACGCCGATGCTGCTCACGGTCGGCGAGCACGACTTCCGCGTGCCACTGAACAATACGCTGGAGATGTGGACGGCGTTGAAGCGCCAGCAGGTGCCGAGCCGGCTGATCGTGTTCCCCGAGGCGAACCACTGGATCCTGCGCGGCGAAGACAGCCGCTACTTCTATTCGGAAGTCGCCGCCTGGCTTGCGCGCTACCTTGGGCCGGAGGCCGGCGCGGCCCCGCACTGACGCCGACGGCAGCCCGCGCCCGTCAGCGGCACTGCGGCCCGAAGTAACGTGTCGGCACGTGGCCGTGGGCGCAGATCCACTTGAGCGTGCCGTGCTGGTACAGGGGGATCCAGCCGAAGTCGGCACCATCGTAGGGCCCGCCGCGCAGCGTGATCTGGATCATCGCGCCGGCGCCAAGTTCGACGCGCGCGGTGGCGGTGTCGACCGGCTCGAACCCCGCGCCGCTCGCGACGACGGCGGGCAGCGGCAGCTGGTGATGCTCACGGATATAGCGCGTCGCCGCCTCGCGTAGCGGCGCGGCGGCCGCAAGCGCGGTGGCCACCTGCGTGCGTACCCCCGCCTCGCCCGACGGCGCCACGATGCGTGGTGCCGCGGGCAGGTCGACGCGCGCGGCGCGCTCGGGATCGTCGCCGACGGCGAGCTGCTCGGGCGTCATGTCCCGCTCCATCGCGGCGAGGCTCGCGGCGACCGTCCCGGCCAGGTCCGCGTCGGCGCGCGCCGCGGCGCGCCGCAGCCACAGGCGCGCGAGCGCGAGCCGCGGCCGGCCGTGGGCCGGGTTCGCGTACAGGATCGCAAGGTTGTTGGCGGCGAGCGCGATGCCGCCGTCGGCCGCCTGCTCGTACCAGCGGCGTGCCTCGCGCTCATCGACGACGGTCCCGAGGCCGTTCTGGTAGGCGTAGCCGAGGTTGAACGCGGCCGGGGCGCAGCCCAGCGCCGCCGCGTCGCGGTACCAGCGCAGCGCGCTCGCGCCGCCGTTCTCGCCGAACACACCGCTGGCATAGAGCGCACCGACGTTGTTGTAGAGGCGACCGGCGAGGAATCGGTGCGGAACGGGGTGGAGCCAAAGGCCCGCGACGGCCGCGATCAGCAGGGCCGCGAGGTAAGGTGTCCTGTTCGACATCGTGGCTCCCTGTGTCGGCCGGATGACCGCGGCGGGCGGGCGGTCCGGCGCGCCTGGCGACAATGCTAGCGAGAAATGCCGGGCCATGTCGGCATTGCGGCGAGCAGCCAGCGCGCGATCCCCGCAGTGTCGGCGAGCGCGAGCACGGCGCGGTCGCAGTGGGCAAGGGCAACGTCGCTCGCGACAGCGAGGATCGAGGCATCGGCCGGCCACAGCGGTGGCTTGCCCAGCGCCGGCCGGTGCACCTCGAGCTTGGGGATCGGCTCGCGCTTGTATCCCTCCACCAGCACCAGATCGACCGGCGCGAGCCGCGCCAGCAGCGCCGACAGGGGCGGCTCGCTGCCGGCGTTCTCGTGCAGCAGCGCCCAGCGCTCACCGGTGGCGACGAGCACCTCGGAGGCGCCGGCCGCGCGATGCCGGTGACTGTCCTTGCCCGGCCGGTCGAGGTCGAAGCCATGGTGGGCGTGCTTGATCGTCGAGACCGACAGCCCCGCGGCCATGAGCTCGGGCAACAGCGCCTCGATCAGCGTCGTCTTGCCGCTGCCGGATCCGCCGCTGATGCCGAGCACCCGCATCGCACTCTCTCTCCGTCCCGGGTCACCGCAGGTCACGCGCGGCACGGCCGGCCACATGGCGATCCGGTGACGACAATGATCTCACCACGCGTCCGCGAATGGCAGCGCGTCGGCCGCGGCGAGGCGCTCGCCGACAGGGGGTGGCCGGTGCAGGGGGCCGTCCACCACCGCGGGGCGGCCGTGGTGCGATCGCGGTCGCCTACTGGCGCAGCTTGCGGATCCGCTCAAGCATCTTGATCTGCGCCACCGCGCGCAGCAGCTCGGCCTGCGCCTCGGCGAGGGTGATCTCGTCGCTGCGATCGCGGATGGCTTCCTCGGCGCGCTGCTTGGCGGCGAGCGCCGCGGCCTCGTCGAGGTCCCTGGCACGCAGCGCGGTGTCCGCCAGCACGGTCACGCGCTGCGGCTGGATCTCGAGCGCGCCGCCGCCGACGTAGAAGGCGTGCTCGACGCCGTCCGGTGTCTGCACGCGCACTTCACCGGCCTTGAGCGTGGTCAGCAGCGGGGCGTGGCGCGGCGCAATGCCGAGCTCGCCCTGGACCGCCGGCACGAACACCATCGCCGCGACGCCCGAGTAGATCTCGCCTTCGGCGCTGACGATGTCGACGTTGATGGTGCTTGCCATGGTCTTGTCCTCAGGCGAGGGTCTTCGCCTTCTCGACCGCTTCCTCGATCGTACCGACCATGTAGAACGCCTGCTCGGGCAGGTGATCGTACTCGCCGGCAATGATCGCCTTGAACGCGCGGATCGTGTCCTTCAGCGAGACGTACTTGCCCTTCTGGCCCGTGAACACCTCGGCGACGTGGAACGGCTGCGACAGGAAGCGCTGGATCTTGCGGGCGCGGTACACGGTGAGCTTGTCCTCGGCCGACAGCTCGTCCATGCCCAGGATCGCGATGATGTCCTGCAGCTCCTTGTAGCGCTGCAGGATCGCCTGCACGCCGCGGGCGGTGTTGTAGTGGTCCTCGCCGATGACCAGCGGATCCAGCTGGCGCGAGGTCGAGTCGAGCGGGTCGACCGCAGGGTAGATGCCCAGCGATGCGATCTGGCGCGACAGCACCACGGTCGCGTCGAGGTGCGCGAAGGTCGTGGCGGGCGACGGGTCCGTCAGGTCGTCCGCCGGCACGTAGACGGCCTGGATCGAAGTGATCGAGCCGGTCTTGGTCGAGGTGATGCGCTCCTGCAGCACGCCCATCTCCTCGGCGAGGGTCGGCTGGTAACCCACCGCCGACGGCATGCGGCCGAGCAGCGCCGACACTTCGGTGCCGGCGAGCGTGTAGCGGTAGATGTTGTCGATGAACAGCAGCACGTCGCGGCCCTTGCCCGAGGCCTGCTTCTCGTCGCGGAAGTACTCGGCCATGGTGAGCCCGGTGAGCGCGACGCGCAGGCGGTTGCCCGGCGGCTCGTTCATCTGGCCGTAGACCATCGCGACCTTGGAGTTCTCGAGGTTCTCCTTGTCGATGACGCCCGAGTCGCACATCTCGTGGTAGAAGTCGTTGCCCTCGCGGGTGCGCTCGCCGACGCCTGCAAACACCGACAGGCCCGAGTGGGCCTTGGCGATGTTGTTGATCAGCTCGAGCATGTTGACGGTCTTGCCGACGCCGGCGCCGCCGAACAGGCCGATCTTGCCGCCCTTGGCGAACGGCACCAGCAGGTCGATGACCTTGATGCCCGTCTCGAGCAGGTCCTGGCCGCCGGCCTGCTCGTCGTACGACGGCGCCGGGCGGTGGATTTCCCAGTGGTCGGTCGCCTTGACGGGACCGCGCTCGTCCTGCGGGTCGCCGAGCACGTCCATGATGCGGCCGAGCGTGCCGGTGCCGACCGGCACCGAGATGCCCGCGCCCGTCGAGCGCACCGTGATGCCGCGCTTCAAGCCCTCCGACACGCCCATCGCGATGCAGCGGACGACCCCGTCGCCCAGCTGCTGCTGCACCTCGAGCGTCAGTTCACGGCCGCTGTCATCGAGCTTGAGCGCTTCGTAGACGTTCGGGACCGACTCGCGCGGGAACTCGACGTCGATGACGGCGCCGATGATCTGCACGATCTTGCCGGTGGTGGATGCGGTTGCGGTGGTCATGGATGGGAACCTTTACTCAAACGGCGGCTGCGCCGCCGACGATCTCGGAAATTTCCTTGGTGATCGCTGCCTGCCGAGCCTTGTTGTAGATCAGCTGCAGTTCTTCGATCAGCTTGCCGGCGTTGTCGGTCGCGCTCTTCATCGCGACCATGCGCGCGGCCATCTCGCAGGCGACGTTCTCGACGGCGCCCTGATAGACCTGCGCCTCGACGTAACGGGTCATGAAGCCCTCGAGCAGCTCGGCGGCCGAGGGCTCGTAGATGTAGTCCCACAGGTCCTGCAGCTCGGCGCTCTTGACGGGCTCGGCCGGCAGCAGCTGGCGCACCACCGGCTTCTGGCTCATCGTGTTGACGAACTCCGCATGCACGACGTACAGGCGGTCGATCCGGCCCTCGACGTAGGCGTCGAGCATCACCTTAACCGTGCCGATCAGCGCCGAGACGTGCGGACGGTCGCCGAGGTGCGTGACGCTGCCGGCGATGGGAAGCTTGGTGCGACGGAAGAACTGCTGCGCCTTGGAGCCGATCACGCACAGCTGGCTCTCGACGCCCTTCTCCTGCCAGTCGCGTACTTCAGCCAGCGTCTGCTTGAAGACGTTGACGTTCAGCGCGCCGCACAGGCCGCGATCGGTGCTCATCACGATCAGGCCGACATTCTTCACGGCGCGATCTGTCAGGTACGGGTGGCGGTAGTCGGGGTTCGCAAGGCGCAGGTGGCCGATGACGTTGCGGATCTTCTGCGCGTACGGCAGCGCGGCGCGACGACGCTCCTGGGCGCGCCGCATCTTGCTCGCCGCGACCATCTCCATGGCCTTGGTGATCTTCTGCGTGCTCTTGATGCTCGCGATCTTCGTGCGGATTTCTTTCGCGCCGGCCATGGTTGTCTTCTTAGAACGTGGCCGCGGAGAAGAAGTCTTCGCAGACCTTCTTCAGGGCGGCGTCCACGTCCTTCGACAGCTCGGGCTTGTCCGCGATGGACTTCATCAGCGCGCCGGCGTTGGTGCGCGCGAACGACTGCAGGGCCGCCTCGGCGTCGACCACCTTCTCCTTGGGGACCTTGTCGAAGAAGCCACCGTTGACGGCGTACAGCGATAGGGCCATCTCGGCGACCGACATCGGCGCGTATTGCTTCTGCTTCATCAGCTCCACGACGCGCTGGCCGCGCTCGAGCTGACGGCGGGTGGCCTCGTCGAGGTCGGAGGCGAACTGCGAGAACGCCGCGAGCTCGCGGTACTGGGCAAGCGCCAGTCGCACGCCGCCGCCGAGCTTCTTGATGATGCCGGTCTGCGCGGCGCCACCGACGCGCGAAACCGAGATGCCGGCGTTGATCGCCGGGCGGATGCCGGCGTTGAACAGGTCGGTCTCGAGGAAGATCTGGCCGTCGGTGATCGAGATCACGTTGGTCGGCACGAACGCGGTGACGTCGCCGGCCTGCGTCTCGATGATCGGCAGGCCCGTGAGCGAGCCGGTCTTGCCCTTGACGCGGCCGTTGGTGATCTTCTCGACGTACTCGGCGCTGACGCGCGCCGAGCGCTCGAGCAGGCGCGAGTGCAGGTAGAACACGTCGCCCGGGTACGCCTCGCG
>JANXQL010000003.1 GCA_025356815.1 Pseudomonadota bacterium | reverse complement strand
CGCACCACGTCGACGTGGGCGCGACGTCGCTGTACGCGGTGACGCTGAAGGTGTGGCGCGGCTTCGTGTACGTGAACCTCGCCGACGCCGGCAAGGGCTTTGGCGACAACTTTAACGCCAACACCGGCCAGTTCGACCACTGGCCGCTCGAGGACCTCGTCGTCGGCCACCGGCTCACCCAGCGCGTGGCCTGCAACTGGAAGGTGTTCTGGGAGAACTACAACGAGTGCCTGCACTGCCCGGGCGTGCATCCGGCGCTGTCGAGCCTCGTGCCCCTCTACAAGCGCGGGATCATGGAGTCGCGCGACGATCCCGCGTGGCAGGCGCATGCCGGCAGTGTCGAGCCGCTGTACCGCGGCGGCCTGCGCCCCGGCGCACGCACCTGGTCGGTCGACGGCGGGTCGCTCGGCCACGAGTTCCCGGATCTGACCGATCAGGAGCGGCAGCTCGGCTACCACTACATGACCAGCCTGCCGTCGCATTACCTCGTGCTGCACGTCGACCACGTGCGTTCGTCGCGGCTGCTGCCGCTGGGGCCGGAGGAGACGGAGCTGTCGATCGAGTGGCTGTTCCCGCGCGAGACCCTGGCCGACCCCGCGGTCGACATCATGCGCGCCTGTGCGTTCTCGGCCCAGGTGATGAGCGAGGATGCCGCGGTCTGCGAGCTGACCCAGCGCGGCCTGCACGCGGCGGCGCACGTGCAGGGGATGCTGATGCCCGAGGAGTACGACGTCTGGCGGTTCCAAGAGTGGATCCGCGACGCGCTGAGCGGGGCCTGACGCCCAGCGCGGGCGGTGTTCAGCCCAGGTGGATCCAGGCTGACTTGGTCTGCATGTAGCCGAGCAGGCTCTCGAGGCACTTGTCCCGGCCCTGGCCCGACTGCTTGTAGCCGCCGAACGGCTGGGTCATGTCGCCGTGGTCGAAGCAGTTCACCCAGATGACGCCCGCCTCGAGCTCGCGCACGGCCTTGTGCGCGGTGTTCAGGTCCCGTGTCCAGACCGACGCCGCGAGGCCGTAGATCGAGTCGTTGGCGACGGCCAGCGCATGCTCGAGGCCATCGACGACGATCGCGGCCGCGACGGGCCCGAAGATCTCCTCGCGCGCGATGGTCATGCCGCTGTTGACCCCGGAGAACAGCGTCGGGTTGACGTAGCTGCCGGGCAGCGCCGGCCGGCTGCCACCGAACTCGAGCTTCGCGCCCTCGCGCTGCGCGGTCTCGATGTAGCTCACCACGCGCGCGCAGTGCGAGCGGGTGACCAGCGGGCCGAGGTTCGTCGCGGGATCCAGCGGGTCACCGGCGCGGTAGGCATCGCGGCCGCGCTCGACGAAGCGGGCGATGAAGTCATCCGCGATCGCCCGATCGATCAACAGCCGCGAGCCTGCGTTGCAGACTTCCCCCATGTTGCCGTAGATGCCGTTGATGGCGTAGGTGACGGCGCGATCGAGGTCGCCGAGGTCCGACAGGAAGATCTGCGGCGACTTGCCGCCACATTCGAGGCTGACGCGCTTCATGTTCGACTGGCCGGCGTAGGTCAGCATCAGCTTGCCGACCTCGGTGGAGCCGGTGAAGGCGATCTTGTTGACGTCCATGTGCAGCGCGAGCGCCGAGCCCACCGCCTCGCCCAGACCATTGACGACGTTGAACACGCCCGGCGGGCCGCCGGCCTCGATGAACAGCTCTGCCATGACCAGGGCAGACAGCGGCGACTGCTCGGCGGGCTTGAGCACGACCGAGTTGCCGGCGGCGAGCGCCGGGGCCACCTTCCACGACGCCATCAGCAGCGGGTAGTTCCACGGCACGATGCAGCCGACCACGCCCAGCGGCTCGCGCAGGATGTAGTGAAACGCATCCGCGGCCGTCGAGGTCACGGCGCCGTCGATCTTGTCGATCAGTTCGGCGAAGTAGGTGAAGGTCTGTACCGCCGAGGGGATGTCGATGTTCAGCATGTCGCTGATCGGCTTGCCCATCGTCAGCGTGTCCAGGAGCGCGAGGCGCTCGGCATTCGCGCTCAGCAGGCCCGCGAAGCGGGTCAGCACCGCCATGCGGTCGCGCGGCGCCATGCGCCGCCAGACGCCGCTCTTGAACGCGCGACGGCCAGAGGCGACGGCACGGTCGATGTCCAGCGCGGTGCCTGCGGCCACTTCGCACAGTGGTTCGCCGGTGGCGGGATTGGTGACGACGAAGCACTGCCCGGGCCGGGCTTCTTCGTGGCCGCCGTCGATGAAGTGGCCGGTGGCGTAGCGCAGGGCGCCGGCGCGCTCGTGCCAGTCGCGGGTACTCAGGGGAGTCGTCATGATCAGTCTCCAGAATGGCGGCTGCCGCCCGGCAGCAGCCGGGCGATCGCGCGTCGGAAGTCGGCCAGTGCCGGCGGCGCCGCGGTGAGCGCCTCGGGCACGTAACCGGGGGATTCTATGCCGCGCTGCACGGACTCTGCGAGTGCGAGTGTGGCCGCCAGCGGTGACCGCGGCGCGCCGGTGGCCGGGCGAGGGGCCGTGACCGGGTGGCGCGGGTAGTCGTGGATCCGCAGCCGTGTCCTGCCGGCGCCTGCCGGCACCGCCTGCAGCACGAGCAGCCCGTCGGGTCCTGCCACCAGCAGCTGATGCGGGCGTACGTAGCTGCTGGTGATGCCGTCGGTCGGCTCGAACTGGGCGCCGCTCGGCGTTGGCGTCGCCGGCATCTCCAGCCAGTGCTCGATGAGCACCTTCCAGTCCGCGGCCACCTCGACCTCGTGCCGCGACGGGATGCCGAGGGACGCGACGTCGACGGCGAGTGCCACCGGTGGCGGCGGCGCGTCGCCCGCATCGATTGCGCGCACCCACAGCAGACCGTCGACCTCGGCCAGCTGCAGCGCGTCCAGCGGGTCGCCGGCGGTGCCGGGCCTGGGCACGCCGGCGTAGTCGTAGTGCAGTCCGTGGCGCAGGCAGCCGATGTCCTGAGTCAGGTGCCCGGCGGGCGTCGGGGCGAGCAGATGCGGCCGGTGCCGGCAGGTATTTGACAGCGCCCTGAGCGCGCCGTCCTCGCCGCGCACGACCAGCAGACGGTCGACCGGCCCGTCGAGCGCCACGTAGTCGCCGGCGAGCGTCAGTTCGCAAGCGGTCCCCGCGAATTGCCAGGCGCCGCGGAAAAGGCCCTCGAGTTCGGCGCTGAGCACCGAGGCACTGCGGTAGGCACTCGCCGGCAGCGGCGCCGGCAGGTCGCCGCTGTTCCGGCGGGAGAACGACGCCGGGAACACCGAGCGCAGGTACGCAAGCGCGCGCCGCCGGGCCGTGGCGCGGTCGATGGTCGACTCGGTCTGGAAGGCGAAGCCCTGCCAGAGCATTTCCAGCACGCCGATCAGGCCGAGCGCGATCGCATCGGCATCGACGTGGGCCAGGGCGTCGCGCTGGATCAGCGCGGCGATGAGCTCGCATACCAGCGACTCGAACTTGCTGTCGCGGGTGCCACAGATGTCGTAGTACTCCTGCCGCGAGCTCGCCTCGCCCCAGAACGAGTACCAGACCGACACCTTGCGGGCGCTGGCCAGTTCCGGGCCCAGATACAGCTCGATGAGTCGTTCGAGGGCCGCGACGGGATCCGTGGCCAGGGCTGCCACCGGTTCCAGCAGCCGCGCCTCGAACTCGGCCGCCAGGAACTCCAGCGACGCCACCAGCATCGCGTCCTTGGAATCGAAGTAGAAGCGCACGATCCCGGGTGACATGCGCGCGATCGCGACCACCTTCTCGACCGTCGTCTTCGACGGGCCGTGGACGTGCAGCGCCGAGATGCAGGCCTCGATCAGGCGCTGGCGCTGGCGCGCCCGCGAGGCGCGCGGCGCGGCCGGGGGGCTGGCGGGTGCCCGGCGCCGGCGCGGCGTGGTCATGCCGCAGCCTCGATGCTCACGCGACCGGGCTCTCTTCCCGAGCGCAGGACGGTCGTGCAGACTGCCCCGGGCAACGGCATCGGCGGACCCAGGGAGACGGGCGAGTGGTGGCGACGGAAACGTTGGACAAGACGCATCGGCAGCGCAGGTCCCTGCGTGGATGGGTGGACCGGCATGGCCGGTGGCTGATCATATTGCCACCGCTGCTGTTCCTGTTCGTATTCTTCCTGATCCCGTTCGGCTTCGCGCTGAAAATCAGCTTCGCCGAGGCGGCTCTCAGGATCCCGCCGTTCAGCGACGTCTATTCGGCGACCCCGGACCACAAGCTGCACCTCGTGCTCAGCCTGTCGAACTACAAGTACCTGCTGACCGACGAAGTCTATGTCGTTTCGTATCTCTACTCGATCCGGACGGCGTTCTTCTCGACCCTGCTGTGCCTGATGATCGGCTACCCGATGGCCTACGCGATGGCGCGCTCGTCCAAGGCCACGCAGGGCATCCTGATGCTGGTAATCATCCTGCCGTTCTGGACGTCGTTCCTGCTGCGGGTCTATGCCCTCGAGGGGATCATTCGCGACAACGGGCTGTTGAACGCCACGCTGCTGTGGCTGGGCGTGATCCACGAGCCGCTGAAGATCATGCGCACGACCTTCGCGGTCTACCTCGGTATCGTCTACTCGTACCTGCCGTTCATGATCCTGCCGCTGTACGCGACGCTCGAGAAGCTCGACCACACGCTCTTGGAGGCCGCCTCCGATCTTGGCAGCAGGCCGTGGCGGGCATTCCTGGATGTGACGCTGCCGCTGTCGATGCCCGGCGTCATCGCCGGCTCCATGCTGGTGTTCATCCCGGCCATCGGCGAGTACGTAATCCCGGCGCTGCTCGGCGGCCCCGACAGCCTGATGATCGGACGGGTACTGTGGGACGAGTTCTTCGCCAACCACGACTGGCCGGTGGCCGCGGCCGTCTCGATCGCCTTCCTCGTGCTGCTGGCAGGCCCGATCGCGGTGCACCAGCACTTTCGCGTCGGCCAGCTCGAGCACTGACGATGGAGAGTCGCGCTTCACCGTTTCTGATCTCGGTCCTGTGCCTTGGGATCGCGTTCCTGTACCTGCCGATGGCCGTGCTGGTCGGCTACTCCTTCAACGCCTCGGCGCTCGCCAGTGTCTGGGGCGGCTTCTCGACACACTGGTACACCGAGCTGCTGCACAACCGCCAGATCCTGAGCGCTGCACGCCTGTCGCTGGAGATCGCCGCGCTGGCCTCGACCGGGGCGCTGCTGCTGGGCACGCTCGCAGCCGTTGCGCTCGTGCGCTTTGCGAAGTTCCGCGGCCGGCTGCTGCTGACCGGCATGGTCAACGCGCCGCTGGTGATGCCGGAGATCATCACCGGCATTACCCAGCTGCTGCTGTTCGTGTCGATGCTGCAGCTGATCGGCTGGCCGACCCGCGGCATCACGACCGTCGTGCTCGCCCACGTTGCCTTCTGCACTGCCTACGTGACCGTGACCGTGCAGTCGCGACTGCAGACTGCCGACCGCTCTCTCGAGGAGGCGGCCATGGATCTCGGCGCGACGTCCTTCCAGGCGTTCGTCGATGTCACGCTGCCGATCATCGCGCCTGCGCTGCTGTCGAGCTGGCTGCTGAGCTTCACGCTGTCGCTGGATGACCTGGTGATCTCCAGCTTCGTCTCCGGCCCGCGCTCGAGCACGCTGCCGATGGTGATCTACTCGAAGGTGAAGCTCGGCGTGAGTCCGGACATCAACGCGCTGGCGAGCCTCATCATCGGCGTGGTCGGGACCTGCGTGCTCGCGGCGGGCTATCTCGTGCGTCGCGGCGAACGGCAGCGAGTTGCCGAGACCCGGCTCGCAACGGGCTGAGCCGGGCCGATTCACACACCCTCGGCGCCGACAAAGACCTGGTCGTGGGCCGGGCGCGTGAAGATCGCCCGCACCAGCGGCTCGAAGCGCGCCAGCGGCTCGGTCGGGTAGTCGGGGTCGAACGAGGCCTGGTCCCATCGTTCGCAGAAGTCCGCGCAGGCATCGAACCAGCGGTGATCGCGCAGGCGCTCGCGGCCGTTGCGGTCACGGTCGTGGTGGTGGGCGTAGTAGTAGCTCTGGAACAGCGCGTGCTGCTCGACGATCCAGGTCACTTCGGCGCGCACGTACGGGCGCACGATCGCGGCCGCGATCGCCGCGTGGTTGTACGGTGACAGGTCGTCGCCGATGTCATGCACCAGCGCCGCGACCACCATCTCGTCGTCAGCGCCGTCGCGCAGTGCCCGCGTCGCGGTCTGCAGCGAATGGACGTAGCGCGTGACCGGATACCCCTCCAGGCCCTCGTCCAGCTTGCTGAGCGACGCGAGGATGCGCTCCGGCAGCGCCTGCGCGTACTCGGCTTCGAGCGCGGCGAGCATCTGGTAGTCGGCGCGGGTGCCGTCCTTCATCTGGCGGAAGCTGACGATCGGGGACATGCGGGGCTCCGTGGTGCGTAAGGTTCAGCCGGCGAGAATCAGGGCGGAGGCCTTCTCGGCCACCATGATCACCGGCGCGTTGGTGTTGCCGGAGGTGACGGCGGGAAAGACCGAGGCGTCGGCGATGCGCAGACGTCCCACCCCGTGGACGCGCAGCTGCGGATCGACGACGGCGCTGGCCGCGTCCGGGCCCATCGCGCAGGTGCAGGAAAGGTGGTAGACCGAGCCTGCGCGGGCGCGAAAGTCCGCCAGCACCGCCTCGTCGTCCGTGGTGCCGGGTCCGGGCAGGTACTCGCGCTCGACGATGTCCTTCAGCGGCGCAGCCGCCGCGATCCGCCGCAGCAGGCGCGCGCCGTCGCAGACGTCGGCCACGTCCGCCGCGGTGCTCAGGTAGTGCGTGTGGATTGCAGGGGGCGCGAGCGGATCGGCCGTGCGGATCGCGATCGAGCCGCGACTGGTCGGTCGGCAGGTGTTGAACGACAGCAGGAACGCCGACCAGGGATCGGGGTTGGTCAGCTTGCGGCGCTTGCTGGTCGCTGCGGTGTAGCTCAGCGGGTTGAAGTAGAGGTGCAGGTTGGGTCGCTCGAGCCCAGGCCGGCTGCGCACGAACGCACCGGCCTGGTTGACGCTCATGCCCAGCGGGCCCTTGCGCGTGAGGACGTAGCGGATGCCGGCGCGCAGCTTGCCCAGCAGCGGCGAGAGCTGGTCGTTGAGCGTCGGCACCTTGGAGCGGTAGTAGTAGGACACGGCCAGGTGGTCCTGCAGGCCCTGGCCGACGCGCGGCGCGGCCTGCACGACCGGCAGCCCCAGCGACTGCAGCAATGCCGGATCGCCGATGCCGGACAGCTGCAGCAGCTGTGGCGAGTTAACGGCGCCGGCGCTGAGGATCACCTCGCGGCGGGCCCTCGCGGTGTGGCGCACGCCGTGGCGCAGGTACTCGACGCCGCGGGCCTCGCGTCCGTCGAGAACGATGCGGGTCGCCTGCGCATGGGTGATCACGTGCAGGTTGTGGCGACGCCGGGCGGGCCGCAGGTAGGCGGTGGCGGTCGAGACGCGCACGCCGTTCCTGATCGTCATCTCCCAGATGCCGGCGCCCTCGGTGCGCTCGCCGTTGAAATCCGCCGTGCGCGGGATGCCCAGCGTGTCGCAGGTCTGCAGGAACGTCTCGCACAGCGGGTGCACGTCGCGGCTCATGTCGGCGACGTGCAGCGGGCCCCCCGCGCCGTGGTACTCCGTGGCGCCGTGCACGTGGTCCTCCATGCGGCGGAAGAACGGCAGCACGTCGCGGTAGCCCCAGCCGGGATTGCCGGCAGCGGCCCAGTCGTCGAAGTCCTCGCGCTGGCCGCGCACGTAGACCATGGCGTTGATCGAGCCGGATCCGCCGAGCACCTTGCCACGCGGCGCGAGCGCCGCGCGGTTGCCCAGCGCCGGGTCCGGCTCGGTCTCGTACAGCCAGTTGAAGGTGGGGTCCGTGAAGGTCTTGCCGTAGCCGATCGGCATCAGGATCCACGGGCTCAGGTCCGAGCCGCCGGCTTCCAGGAGCAGCACCCGGTACTGGCCATCCTCGCTCAGGCGGGCGGCCAGCACGCAGCCGGCGGAGCCGCCGCCGACGATCACGTAGTCGTAGTCAGTCATGGTCTGGTCCTCAGCTGAAGCTGCTGCCGTCCGTCCCGGTCACGGGCCGCCCGACTGGGTGATCGGACGGCGTCCTGCTAGTCTACCGGGCTGCCATCCCGCCAGCCTCCAGGCCGTCGGTCGCGGCGCCGCGGTCCGCGAGGAGGTTCCTTGTCCATCAAGATAGATCTGCGCAAGCTGCCGCCGCTCAACGCCTTGAAGGGCTTCGAGGCGACGACGCGCCGCCAGAGCGTACGCGAGGCGGCCGACGAGCTGTGCGTCACGCACCCGGCGGTGAGCCACCAGATCCAGCTGCTGGAGAACGACCTCGGCGTTGCCCTGTTCTCGCGCGAGGGGCGCAGCATCGTCCCGACGCCCGAGGGCAAGCTGTTCTACTCGTTCGTGCGCAAGGCGCTCGACATGCTGATCGAGGGCTCGGAGACCCTGCGCCGGTCGCAGGCCGAGCGGCCGCTGCGGGTACAGACCTACGTGACCGCCTCGATCCGCTGGCTCGCGCCGCGCCTGCCGCGCTTCCTCGCCGCGCATCCGGACGTTCGCCTGCTGCTGTCGACCTGCGCCGCCGACTGGGACTTCGACGAGTCGCTGGGAGACGTGGGCCTGGTCTACTGCCCGGCGCCGCCGGGCCCCGAGTACCACTGGGTGCCGCTGTTCGACTACTCGCTGTTCCCGGTCTGTACGGCGGCGGTGCGCGCACGCATGCCCGAGCATCCCGAGCCTCGCGACCTGCAGTCGCTGCCGTTGATCGTGATCTACTCCGAGACGCGCAACTGGGACATCTGGTTCGAGTCGGCGAACCTGAACTTCGTGCCCGACAGCCGCGTGGTCGTGGATACGCTTGCGATCGCGCTGCAGATGGCGCTCGACGGCGCCGGGGTTGCGCTGGTCAACGGGCCGTTCGCCGAGCAGGAACTCGCCGACGGCCGCCTGGTGCGTCCGATGAGCCATCAGGTGCGCTGCCCCGGCGGCTGGGGCCTGATCTGCCGGCAGGACCTGCGCGACAACCCGCGCGTACGCGTGTTCATGGACTGGTTCGCGAGCACCATCGTCACCACGGGCGCCGCCTGACCCAGCGTCCCGGGCGCATGGCGTCGGCTCAGACCGAGGGCTGGGTGCGGTTCTTCGGCACGACCTCGTAGCCCGGCTCCTTCGGATTGTGGTCGGTCATCTGCGCCGGAAAGCCCACGCCGAGGACCTTGACGCCGGTGGCGTCCTCGAGCCTGCGGATGATGTTCGGCGACAGCTCGCGCGGCCCGTAGCGCCGCTCGCCGTCCTTGAACACGCCCAGCACCAGCGGTGACAGTTCCAGCGGCACCTTCAGGTTGCGCGCGATCGTGTCGAACAGGCCGACGTCCTTGATCACGAGGTCCATCGTGAAGCTGATGTCGCGACTGCCGTTCAGGATCACCTGCGATTCCGTCTCGTGCACGAACGAGTTGCCCGACGAGATCCGGATCGCCTCGTAGGTCGTGTTCATGTCCATGCCGGCGACCTTCATCGTGGTCAGCGCTTCGGCGAGTGCCACGAGGTGCACGGTGCACAGGTAATTCGTCATCACCTTGAGCACCGAGGCCGAACCCAGCGGGCCGGTGTGCAGGATCTGGCAGCCGAGCATCGACAGGATCGGCAGTACCCGCTCGAAGGCGGCGCGCTCGCCGCCTGCGAAGATGGCGATGTTGCCGGTCGCGGCGCGATGGCAGCCGCCGGAGACCGGGCAGTCCATGGCGGTCGCGCCCTTGGCCTCGACCAGCGGGGCCAGACGCTTCACCTCGGCCTCGTCGGTCGTGCTCATCTCCAGCCAAATCTTGCCGGCGCTGAGGCCTTCGAGGATGCCGTCGGCCCCCTCTATGACGCTCGCCGTGGCGGCGGGCGAGGGCAGGCAGGTGATCACGACGTCGACCTGTTCCGCCATCGCCTTGGGCGAGGCCGCGCTCTTGGCGCCGTCGGCGACGAACTTGGCGACGAGCTCCGGGTTCAGGTCGCGGACCGTCAGGTCGACGCCGTGGCGCAGCAGGTTGCCGGCGAGGCTCGCGCCCACGTTGCCAAGACCGATGAAGCCGATGCGGATGTTTTTCACGTCAAGGGGGCCTGTGCAGGGGGTGCGGCCGGGCGCCGCAAGACCATGGGGAGGGTAGGCGACCATGCTGACCGCCCACCGATCCGGTCAGGCTAGCGGCTCTTGAAAAGGGCCAACAAGTCAAATTTTTTCGTATATCCGACAAAGTCTTTTGCGGCGGCCATTTCCTAATTTTCCGGCGTCCGGGCTCGCATCGTGGCAATAATGGAAGCCGGCCGAGCCGCGCCCGGACGGGTGCCTGCGGCCCGCCCCGGAGGCGGCGCCGTGGCCCGTGCTGAATTAGAATTCCATCGAGGGGGTAGGACCATATGTCGGCAAACGCGGTTTCCCTGGAAACACCGGCCACGCCTGCGACTCCCTCGGCGGTCGTGCGCTGGTACGTGCTGATGATGATGTGCCTCGTGTACACGCTCAGCATCGCCGACCGTTACGTCGTCTCGACCGTGCTGGAGCCGATCCGGCTCGAGCTGCACCTCACCGACTGGGGCGTGGCGTTCCTGACGAGCGTCGGACTTGCGCTGTTCTACGTGCTGTTCGGCTTTCCGATCTCGTATGTGATCGACCGCCGCAGCCGGCGCAACATCATCTCCATCTCGCTGATCATCTGGTCGCTGATGACGACCCTGACGGGCATGGCCCGCGGCACATGGACGTTTCTCGCCGCGCGCATCGGCGTCGGCATCGGCGAGGCCGGCGGTACGCCGGGCGCCAACTCGATCCTGTCCGACTACTTCCCGGCGGCCCGACGGCCGATGGCGCTGACGATCTTCTCGCTGGGCGCGCCGATCGGCGCCTGGGTCGCGGCGCAGATCGCAGGCCAGATCGCCGACCATCACGGCTGGCGCTCGGTGTTCCTGTGGCTGGGCGTACCGGGTGTGATCGCGGGCCTGCTGGTGTACTTCACCGTGCGCGAGCCGGTGCGCGGCCAGCTCGACCACAAGGACGAGACCGCGGCGCCAACGTTCCTCGAGGCCATGCGCTTTCTGTGGTCGCAGCGCTCGGCAGTGCATGTGATGGCCGGCAGCGCGGTGACGGCACTGTGGGGCTGGGGGCTGATGTACTGGCTGCCGACTTACCTGTTACGCGAGTTCGGCCTCTCGCCCGGGGCGTCCGGTGACATCCTCGGCCCCATTCACCTGATCGGCGGGGTCGGGGCGACGGTGTTCACCGGCTGGCTGCTGGTCTGGCCGACGATGGCCAATCCGCGGCGGGTCGTGAAACTGCTCGGCTGGTGGGTCGGGCTTGCGACAATCGTTTCGATCGCGATCCTCTACACGCATGATCTGGCGACGGTAAAGCTGCTGTGCTGGATCTTCATTCCCTCCATCTACTTCTACATCGGGCCCTGCTTCGGCCTTTTGAACAACCTTGCCCAGCCGCGCATGCGCGCGCTGTTCTGCGCCTCGACGCTGTTTGTCGCGAACGTCGGCAACCTGATCGTCGCGCCGAACATGGTGGGCTTTCTCAGCGACTGGTTCGGCGGCGCGGCGGGCGCCGATGCGGCCTCGCTGCGACTCGCGCTGCTGTGCCTCGCGCCCACCGGTTTCTGGGCGACCGCCCACTATTTCTGGTCGGTGCGTGACATTGTGAAGGATCAGGAGCGCGCGACCGGCGTGCCCGTCTAGTCGTCCTTGGATCCGCGGCGGCCGGCAACGCCGGTCCGTTGCCGGGACCCGGCCGCGACCCTACGCAAGGTCGCGGCGAGCCTATCGAAGTTCATTGCCCTCAACGGAGTGGGAGACAGTTCGTGAAGACCCTGCAGCACTACATCAATGGCCGCTTCGTCGCGCCAGTCGCCGATGGCGGCCTGTTCGACGTCGTCAATCCCGCCACCGAACAGACGGTAGCTCAAATCCAGATGGGCACCGCCGCGGACGCGAACCTCGCCATCGAGGCCGCCGCGCAGGCCTTCCCCGCCTACAGCGCGACGACGCTGGACGAGCGCATCGCGCTCATGGAGAAGCTGCTGGCCGTGTTCGAGCGCCGCTACGGCGAGATGGCCGAAGCGATCACGACCGAGATGGGCGCACCGAAGGACTTCGCCTTCAACTCGCAGGCCGAGTGCGGCACCGGGCACATCAAGGAGACGCTCAAGGCGGCCCGCGCGCTGGACTGGGAGGTCCGAAGCGGCGCGCGCGGCAACGTCGTGCGCGAGGCGGTCGGCGTCTGCGGGCTCATCACGCCGTGGAACTGGCCGATGAACCAGGTCGCGGCCAAGGTCGCCCCCGCGCTCTTGTCCGGTTGCACGGTCGTGCTCAAGCCCAGTGAGCAGAGCCCGCTGTCAGCGCAGCTGTTCGCGGAGTTCGTGCACGAGGCCGGCTACCCCCCCGGCGTGTTCAACATGGTCCACGGCACGGGGCCCGCGGTCGGCAGCGCGCTGTCGGTGCACCCGGACGTGGACATGGTCTCGTTCACCGGCTCCACCCGTGCCGGCATCCAGGTGGCAAAGGCTGCCGCCGACACGGTCAAGCGCGTCGCGCAGGAACTCGGCGGCAAGTCGCCCAACATCGTCTTTGCCGATAACGACCTCGAGAAGGTCGTCAAGCGCGGCGTGCTGCACTGCTTCGGCAACACCGGCCAGTCGTGCAACGCACCGACCCGCATGCTCGTCGAGGCCTCCGTCTACGACAAGGCGGTGGAGATCGCCGCCCGGGTCGCGGCGAACGTCAAGGTCGGTGACCCGACGCTGCCGGGCAACCATCTCGGGCCGCTCGCCTCGAAGATCCAGTTCGAGCGCGTGCAGAAATGCATCGAGAAGGGCATCGCCGAGGGCGCGCGCGTCGTCGCCGGCGGCCTGGGCCGTCCGGAAGGGATCACCAAGGGCTATTTCGTGCGCCCGACGGTGTTCGCCGACGTCAACAACGACATGACGATCGCCCGCGACGAGATCTTCGGGCCGGTGCTGGTCATGATCTCGTTCAAGGACCTCGAGGAGGCGATCGATATCGCCAACGACTCGCCCTACGGACTTGCCGCCTACGTGCAGACCCCGGATCTGGACAAGGCGCGCCGGGTCGCCCGTCGGCTGCGGGCCGGCGGCGTCTACCTCAACGGCGTTGGCCAGGACTACAGCTCGCCGTTCGGCGGCTTCAAGCAGTCGGGCAACGGCCGCGAGTGGGGCACCTACGGTCTGCTGGACTTCACCGAGTTCAAGGTGATCAACGGCTTTTACGAGGCCTGAGGACCGGCGCATGAAGCTCAGGGACATCAAGACGTTCGTCGTGGGCAACCCGCCGCCGCATTACGGTGGTCGCTACTTCGTGTTCGTGAAGATCACGACCGACGGCAATGTCGCGGGGGTGGGCGAGGCGTATTGCGTGCCGTTCGCGCCGCACCTGGTCGCGCAGATGATCGAGGACGTGTTCCACCGCTACATGGCGGGCGAGGACCCGCACAACATCGAGCGGAT
Organism: Pseudomonadota bacterium; assembly: GCA_025356815.1. Lineage (GTDB taxonomy): Bacteria > Pseudomonadota > Gammaproteobacteria > Steroidobacterales > Steroidobacteraceae > CAIKZZ01. Next base: position 1,416 of record JANXQL010000003.1, on the reverse strand, counting down.
GTGGCGACGGGTGTATTCGGCCGGCTTCACGCAGCGTCCCGACGTGACGATGATGGGAGTGCTCAGCGCGCTGGAGATGGCCTGCTGGGACATCATCGGCAAGGAGGCGGGACAGCCGGTCTACAACCTGCTCGGTGGCAAGGTGCACGAGCGCCTGCGCTCGTACACGTATATTTACGCCCGTCCTGGCGACACGGTCGATGTCTATCACGACCCGGAACTGTCCGCGCAGCGGGCGGCCGAGTACGTAAGCCAGGGGTTTACCGCGATCAAGTTCGACCCTGCGGGCCCGTATACGGCGTTCGACGGTCGGCAGCTGTCGCTCGAGGCGCTCGACTTGTCCGAGCGGTTCTGCAAGCTGCTGCGCGAGGCGGTGGGCTCGAAGGCGGACCTGCTGTTCGGCACGCATGGCCAGATGACGGCCGCCGGCGCGATCCGGCTTGCGCGTCGACTGGAGAAGTACGATCCGCTGTGGTTCGAGGAGCCCGTGCCGCCGGATGCCCCCGAGGAGATGGCGAAGGTTGCGCGCGGTACCACGATCCCGATCGCGACCGGCGAGCGGCTGCCACCAAGTATGAGTTCGCGCGACTGCTGAACGCAGGCTCCGCGGCGATCCTGCAGATGAACCTCGGTCGCGTCGGCGGCCTGCTCGAGGCCAAGAAGATTGCCGGCATGGCCGAAGTGCACCACGTGCAGATCGCGCCGCACCTGTACTGCGGCCCGATCGTCGGCGCTGCGAACGTGCAACTGGCGACCTGCAGCCCGAACTTCCTGATCCAGGAGAGCATCGAGCGCTGGGAGGGCTTCCACTCGGACATCCTCAGGAAGCCGATGCGCTGGGAGGAGGGCTACATCATCCCGCCGACCGAGCCGGGCCTCGGCGTCGAGCTGAACGAGGACTACATCGCCAGGTTCCCGTATACGGACAAGCTGCTGCACCTCGACATGGCGGGGCAGCCCGCCGGCTAGCGCGGCGCGGGAGCACTCGTGGCTAAGATCACGACCGGGGGTTGCCTGTGCGGCGGGGTCCGCTACGAGGTCACAGGCCGGCTGCGCGACATCGTCGCCTGCCACTGCTCTCAGTGCAGAAAGACCAGCGGGCACTTCATGGCCGCAACGGCCGCTCCGACCTCGGCCTTGCGCCTGACGGCGTCCGCCACCCTGCGCTGGTATCGCTCCTCCGACAGCGCGGAGCGCGGGTTCTGCTCGCGCTGCGGCGGCAACCTGTTCTGGCGTCAGCTGCCGCCGCGGGATCAGAGCACGAGCATCGCGGCGGGAACGCTGGATGGCCCGGTCACGGGGCTGACCATCGCCGAGCACATCCACGTGGCCGACAAGCTCGACTACTACACGCTCGAGGACGGCATCGCGCAGCGCGCAGTCGACTGACCGTCAACCCGGCAGGGCGTCGCCGAG
>JANXQL010000194.1 GCA_025356815.1 Pseudomonadota bacterium | reverse complement strand
CGCCGCGCTGCGCAGGCGCCGCGCCGACGCGCTGCTGGTGCTCGCACCGCGCCATCCGCCGCGGTTCGAATCGGTCGCGACGCTGCTGCGCCGGCGCGGCGTGCCGGCGGTGACCCGCAGCAGTGGCGCGGCCGTGACGGCCACGACCGAAGTGCTGCTGCTGGACACGCTGGGCGAGCTGGTGGCGTTCTATGCTGCCTGCGACGTCGCCTATGTCGGCGGCAGCCTGGTGCCGATCGGCGGGCACAACCTGCTGGAGCCCGCGGCGCTCGCGCGGCCGGTGCTGGCAGGCCCGCATACCTTCAACGACCCGGCGGTCGCGCGCCTGCTGCAGGCCTCTGGCGCACTGACCGTCGTTGAAGCTCCGGCGGCGCTCGCGACGGCGGTGGAACGGTGGTTGGCGGATCCCGCGATGGCGCGGGCCGCGGGCGAGGCCGGCCGCGGCGCAGTGGTCGCGAACCAGGGCGCGCTCGCGCGCCTGCTGGAGCGCGTTGAGCGGTTCCTGTAGGGCCTTGCGGGTCTAACGGACCGAGACGGTCTGGCCGAGCCAGCCATTGACCCTGGCCAGGCGGGCTTCGTCCAGCGTGCCGGTCTGCTGCTCGAGAATCAGCACGTTGAGCACGTAGTCGTAGCGGCTGCGCGCGTAGGAAGTCTGTGCGTCGAACAACCGCTGGCGGGCGAGCAGCACGTCGACGGCGGTGCGTGTGCCGACCTCGTAGCCGGCCTCGGTTGCGGCCAGCGCCGTGCGGGTCGACGCCAACGCCTGCTTCAGCGCGGTGACCCGCGAGATCTCGCTGATCACGCCGAGGTAGGCATCGCGCGTGCCGCGCTCGGTCGCCCGCGCGGTGCGCTCCAGGCGCTCGCGCGCGGCGCGATGCCGGTAGACCGCCTCGCGCACGCGCGAGTTGGTGGCGCCGCCGGCGTAGATCGGCACCGTCAGCTGCAGGCCGACCTGCTTGTCGCGGTTGCTCGAGTCCGAGGGGAATAGCGTTGCCCCGGCGGTGGGATCGAGGAACGTCGTCGTCGAGCTGGTCTGGGCGCCGGACTGCTTGGCGACGATGTCGAGCGTCGGCAAGTGGCCGCCGCGGGCGACCGAGATCGCCTCGTGGGCGATGTCGGCGCCGATGCGCGCGGACGACAGCGACAGGTTCTGGTCGAGCGCGGCCTTGACCCACTGCTCCTCGCTGGCCGGATCCGGCGCGATCAGCGGCATGTCGTCGCCGGGGCGGGCAAGCTCGTCGAACGAGTCGCCGGTGACCTCGCGCAGCTGGTCGCGGGCGGTCGCCAGCGTGCGCTTGGAGGCGATCACGGTGGCGGTCGCCTGATCGTTCGCCGCGCGCGCTTCCTCGACGTCGGTGATGGCGATCAGGCCGACCTCGAAGCGCTTGTCCGCCTGCTCCAGCTGCCGGGCGATCGCCTCGCGGGAGGCGTCGGCGGCATCGAGGGTATCGCGCGCGGCGAGGACGTTGAAATAGGCCTGCGCGGTGCGCACGATCACCGACTGCTGCGCGGCGCGAAAGTCGATCTCGGCCTGTGCCGCCTGCGCGTCCGCCTGCTGCAGCGTCGCGAACTGGTCCCAGCGGAACACGGTCTGGCGCAGCTGCACCGACCAGGTGGTCGAGTTGCTCTTCGACTGGGTCGTCGCCGGCACCAGACCGCCGCTCGAGAAGTAGGGCGAGACGCCGCTGGCGTCATCGTGCACGTAGCCGCCGGCGGCGCTGAGCTGCGGCAGCAGCGCACCGAAGGCCTGCGGCCGGGCCTCGAGGGTCGCGGAGCGGGTCGCCTCGGCTTCACGCAGCTGCGGGTCGCTGCGCAGAGCGCGGTGGTAGATCTCCGTGAGGTCGGCGGCGGCCGCGCCGCCAGCCAGTCCAAACACGGCACTTGCCACGAGCGCAACGCGAAACAGGATCGATTTCATGCCGACTAATCCCTTTGGGTCGTCAGTCCGGAGCAGAGCTTTGAGACGAAACAGGCTAGATCAAGTGGCCGCGGGGTGGCCACGGTTGGTCGCGCCGGCCGGTCAGTATGTCGCAAGCGTCGGGTCGACGTCGCGCGCCCAGGCGAGGATGCCGCCGCTGAGGTTCGCGACCGACGGGTAGCCCTGTGCCTCGAGAAAGCGAGCCACCGTCAGGCTGCGGCCGCCTGAGCGGCACAGGATGACCAGATCGCGCGTTGTGTCCAGTTCAGCCAGCCGCCCCGCGATCTCGCCCATCGGCACGTGCAGCGCGCCCGGCAGACGGGCGATGTCCAGTTCCCAGGCCTCTCGCACGTCGACCAGCACGGTCGCGGGTTGCCCGGCAAGCGTTGCGACGTATTCGGACGGCGTGACTTCGCGAACCATGCCTCGCTCGCCTCAGAACACGAACTTGGACGCGTGCGGCGCGTTCTCAAGCGGCGCGACGGCCGTCTCGAACAGCTCGGTGCGGGTGTACTGATCGTCCGCCGCGCGGGTCACCAGGAGCGCCATCATCGGCTCGCGCTGGCCGACGATCACGAACAGCCGGCCGCCGACCTTGAGCCACTGCTGGTAGCGGGCGTCGTAGCGCGGCAGCGAGGCGGTGATCACGACGAGATCATAGCGTTCGGTGGGCTGCCAGCGGGTGGCGTCTTGCTCGACGACCTGCACGCCCGGGAAGCCCGCGGCGCGCAGGTTGGCGCGCGCCAGCGCCGCCAGCTCTGGGTGCATTTCCAGCGCCGTGGTGTGCGCGCCGAGCGCGGCGAGGCACGCGGCGATGTAGCCGGAACCGGTGCCGACTTCGAGGGCCGTCTCGCCCGGCTCGACGGCGAGCGCCTGCAGGATCTTGCCGTGGAACTTCGCCGCCAGCAGCGTCTGGCCGCAGGGCAGTGGGATCGGTGCATCGGCGAACGCCGCGCCGCGCAGGGCCTCCGGTACGAACAGCTCGCGCTGCACTCGTCGCAGGGCATCGAGCACCCGCGCGTCGAGCACGTCCCACGAGCGAACCTGCTGGTCGATCATCTGCTGTCGGGCGGCTTCGATGTCCATAGGCGTCGCGCTGGTGGCGGGGTACGAGCCCCTGGGAGGCCGGCAGATTACGGAGTTTGGGCTGGTGGAACAACACGGATTGTCCCCGATGCCTGTCGATTATGGTGAATCCATCCGATCGCTGGCTAGCCCTCCGGTATCCTCAAGCTTGCACGTTTTTCAATATTGATCGCCGGCCCGGCAAAACCGCCGCAGGCCGGCTCTGGGTGTGGGGCGCCGTCGGCACCCCGGGGAAGCTCTCATTGGCCCTCGTCGACGCTGTCGCACTCGCCGCCTTGCTCGCCGCCGCCGTGGCCGTGTTCGCGGCCGTGCGCGCCTTCGGGCGGGCGCGAGAGGCGCTCGCCGAACGGGATGAGGCCCTGGTGGCGGTCCGAACACGAACCGTCCCGCCAAGCGACGGGCCCTTCCACGAGCTGCTGGACGCCGTTCACGAGCCGGTGGTGATCCACGGCGAGCGCATCGTGCTCGCCAACGACCGGTTCGCGGCCCTGATGGGGCGAGCGCCTGCTGATCTGGTCGGCCACCACCTTGCCGAACTGGTCGCTCCCGAGTACGCCGAGCTGGTCGCCGACAACGTCCGTCGGCACCTGGCCGGGGACCCGGCGGCCGCCGTCTACGAGGTCGAAGTCGCCGATCCAACCGGCCGGGTGACCCGACTGGAGCTGAGCAACACTCCGGTCCGCTACCGGGGCACGCCCTCGGTCGTGGTCACGGCCATCGAGATGATCGTGCCGGTGGAGCATGCCGATCCCGGTCGCAGCCGCGCGCGCGCGACGCTGGAGTCACTCGGTGACGGCCTGCTGACGACCGACGTCAACGGTCGCATCGACTACCTCAACTCGCGTGCCGAGCAATTGCTGGGCCATACCCTGGCAGAGGTGGACGGCCGTCCGTTCGCCGATGTCGTCACGGTGATCGACGAGGCCGACCGCAAGGCGCTGGTCGACCCGGTGCGCCAGTGCCTGGCGTCGGGTGTGCGCGTATCGATCGGGCGGCGCGCGGTGCTGCTGACCAGCGTCGACGGCTCGGAGCACAGCATCGAGCTGTCGGCGGCACCGCTGCTGGGCGCGGGCGGGGAGCCGTCCGGCGCGGTGGTGCTGCTGCACGATGTCACGGAACTGCGTGGCATCGCCCGGCAGATGAGCTATCAGGCGAGCCACGACGCGCTGACGGGCCTCGTCAACCGGCGGGAATTCGAGCGACGCCTGCAGGACGGCATGGAGCTCGCCCGCAGCGGCGCGCAGACCCACGTCATGTGTTACCTCGATCTGGACCGCTTCAAGGCGGTGAACGACACCAGCGGCCATCTCGCCGGCGACAACATGCTGCGCGAGATCGCGGCCCTGGTGAAGGAGGCCGTGCGCGACTCCGACACCGTGGCGCGCATCGGCGGCGACGAGTTCGCACTGCTGCTGTCGGGTTGCCCGCTGGAGAAGGCGATCCAGATCGCCGAGGACGTCACCACCGCGATTCGCGACTTCCGCTTCATCTGGAAGGACAGGATCTTCACCGTCGGCGTCAGCATCGGCCTGGTCGAGATCGGCCGGGAGAGCTCGAGCGTCGAGGACGTGATGTCCGCCGCGGACTCCGCCTGTTACGTTGCCAAGAACCAGCAGCAGGGCAAGGTGCACGTCTATTCGGTGCGCGACGAGGCGATGGCCCGCCAGCGCGGCGAGATCCACTGGCTGCAGCGGCTGCAGCACGCGCTCAAGGACGGCCGCTTCCGGCTCTACACGCAGCAGATCCTGGCAGCTCCCGCCCAGGGCCAGCGCGGCCCGGCGCTCGAGATCCTGGTGCGCCTGATCGGCGACGACGGTGCCGTGATCGCGCCCGGCGAGTTTCTCAAGGCCGCCGAGCGCTACCGGCTGATGTCGCTGGTCGACCGCTGGGTCGTGCAGACGGCGCTCGCGGCGCTGGGTCGCGGCGCGCTGCGCCTGCCGACCGGCCGCAGCCTGTCGATCAACATCTCCGGCCAGACCCTCGCCGATTCGCAGTTTCTCGAGTTCGTGGTCGACTGCCTCGATCGTACCGGCGTTGCGCCATCGCAGGTGTGCTTCGAGGTCACCGAGGCCTCGGTGGTGGCGAACCTCGAGCAGGCGCGGCGCTTCATCGGCGTGCTGCACGGCATGGGCTGCCAGTTTGCGCTCGACGACTTCGGCAGCGGCATCGGCTCGTTCACCAACCTGAAGACCCTGCCGCTGGACTTCCTGAAGATCGACGGTGCCTACATGCGCGACCTCGGCAATGACACGGTCAACCAGGCGATGGTCGCGGCGATGATCAAGCTGGCGCGGACCCTGGATTTCCAGATCATCGCCGAGCAGGTCGAGGACACCGCCTCGCTCGAGTTCGCCCGCGGCATGGGCATCAACTACATCCAGGGCTACGTCATCGGTTACCCCGAGCCGATGCAGTCGGCGGCCTGAGGCCGCCCGCGGCTGGTGCGTCGCCCCCGCCCGGGTACACACTGCCGTTGACGCCCCATCCCGGAGGTCCGCCGATGTCATCTTCCCGCGCCGTGCTGATCGTCCTGTTGCTGGCGCTGAGTCCACTGGCAGGGGCCGCACCGCCGGAGTTCCTGAACTCGGGCAAGGTCCTCGCCGCCGATCTGCCGTTCTCGGAAGCCGTGCGCCACGGCGACACGCTCTACCTGTCGGGCCAGGTCGGCATCCTGCCCCACACGCGCACGCTCGCCAGCGGCGGCATGCGCGCCGAGGCCACGCAGGCGCTGGCGAACATCCGTACGATCCTCGAGGCCCACGGCCGCAGCATGCAGGACGTGATCCGCTGCACGGTCATGCTGGCCGACATGGCCGACTGGCCTGCGTTCAACGAGGTCTGGCAGGCGGCGTTCCAGAAGCCGCTGCCGGCGCGCAGCGCGTTCGGCGCCAGCGCGCTTGCGCTCGGCGCACGGGTCGAAGTCGAGTGCCTCGCGGCGGCCGGACCCTGACCGCCCGCGACGCTCTCAGGCGAGCGTCGCGGCGATGAGGATCATGTTGCCGAAGTGACGCGCGGCGCTGTCGTCCGACGCGGCGGGGACGACGCCTCAGGGCGCCTTGCGTGCCGGCACGAACTCCTCCATCACCGACTTGCGTAGCAGCTTCGGCGGCAGCAGGCCCTGCGCGAGCACGAAGTCATTGAAGGCCATCCGGTCGAACTTCCCGCGCAGCGCAAGCTCCGCCGCCTCGCGCGTCTCCATCAGCCGCTGGTAGCCGTAGAAGTACGAGGTCGCCTGGCCGGGCATGCGGAACACGTAGCGCTGCATTTCCTGCGTCGCCATGCCCGCCGAGAGGCCAACCTCGTCCATCAGGAAGCTCTTGACGTCTTCCGGCGTGACCTGCCCGAGGTTGACCATCGGGTCGAGAAACGCGCGCGCGGCGCGTTGCGCACGCGCCTGCAGTGCGAACAGCTGCCCGTCCAGCGGCTCGTACGGCTGCATTTCCGCCTCCGCATACAGCGCCCAGCCCTCGACGTTGACGCTGTTGAACGCGAATACCGCCCGCGCGGTCGATACGCCCGCCTCGATCATCTTGGCGAACTGCAGCTCGTGCCCGGGACGCGCCTCGTGCGCAGTCAGCGTCCAGGTGGCGGCCTGGTGCGAGAAATCGTCGAACACCAGCTGCTTGCCGCTCGCGTCCGGCGGCATTCCGGTGGTGAGCACGAACTCGCCGTACTCGCCGGTGTTGCCGATCAGGCGCGGCGGGCTCATGTGCGGAGCCGGTTGCTGGGCGTTCTCCGCCTGGGTCGCGAGCCGGATCGAGGCGGCCCGCCCGGGCAGCGTGACAAGGTGGTGTTCCCGCACGGCGGCCTCGATCAGGCCGAGCCGCTCGCGGTACAGCGGCATCACCCGCTCCGCCGGGATCTGCTCCTGCTTGAGCCTGCGCAGCACGGCGCGGTAATCGGCATCGGCGAAGTCGCGCTGCTTCGCGATCAGGCCGGCCGTGATGTTCATCTGGTTGCGGATCTCGGCGAACGAGGTCAGCGCCTTGGCGATCAGCTCCTCGGGCGGGATGTCGACGCCGAACTGGTGCAGGTTGTCGGCGTAGACCGCCGGCGGCAGGCGATGGTCCGTGCGCGCCTTCGGCAGGATCGTGTCCTTCAGCCAGGCGTTGTAGTCGGTCAGCTGCCGCTCGAGCTTCGCGTAGCTCGCCTGCCAGCCCTTGACCTTGCTCCTGGCCAGCAGGTCCTTGATGCCGGCCAGCAGCGTCGGAAAGTCGTTCAGCTTCTGTTCGACCTCGCCGCGGTAGGGGCCGAGCAGCGTCGCGTCGGCCTGCATGCGCTCCAGCGTCCGCTGGCGGGCGAGGTCCGCGATCGGCTGGTAGCCCTTGGCGAGGCCTGCGTACTTCTGCAGCCGGGCAACGATCGTCTGCTGGCGGGCCGGCGGGATGCGCGGGTCGAGCGTCTGCTGCACCGTGCCGAAGATCAGGGCGGTGACGTCGATGTAGGGGAAGAAATAGTGCTGGTTCAGGTCGTTGCTGGACATCGTGTCCTGCGCCGCGCCGATCAGGATCTGCAGGTCCTGGCGGACCTGCGGGTCGGTCTCGGCGGCAAGCCGCAGACGGTACTCGGCGATCGCCTTGGCCAGGTCCGCCTTCTGCAGCTCGTACTGGTCGCGCGTCAGGTCGACGATGGCCTCGTCGAAGCCGTCGACACCGAGCTGGCTTGCGCTCTCCGGACTGTACTTGGCGAGCAGCTGCAGCAGCAGCCCGGCGTTTTCATTGCTGCGCGCCACCCAAGGCAGTTCGGCCGCGTCCGCACGCGGGGTCAGCAGCAGCGCCGACAGGGCGATGGTGGCGGCGAGAAACTTGAGCATACGGGTCCCCCTCGATCAGACACACGCGCGGCCTGCGATGGCCGGCCTGCAGGGCGGCGGCCGCGCGAAAGCGCCAGTATGAACCTGCGCCGCCGCCCTGCCAGCCCGCCGCTGCGACGGACGGTGGGCTTCGCGCGACGAGCCGTCGTGCGGCCCGTCGGCGGCCGACCGCCAAACGAAAAAGGCGCCCCGAAGGCGCCTTTCCCGAAGACCGCGTGGCGGCCTGCGTGCTCAGAGCAGGGGCACCAGCAGCAGCGCGACGATGTTGATGATCTTGATCAGCGGGTTGATCGCAGGACCCGCCGTGTCCTTGTACGGGTCGCCGACCGTATCACCGGTCACGGCCGCCTTGTGTGCTTCCGAGCCCTTGCCGCCGAAGTTGCCTTCCTCGATGTACTTCTTGGCGTTGTCCCAGGCACCGCCACCGGTGCACATCGAGATCGCGACGAACAGGCCCGTGACGATCGTGCCGATCAGCAGGCCGCCGAGCGCGCGCACGCCGGCGCCGGGACCCATCAGGTAGTTCATGCCGAAGCCGATGATCACGGGAACCGCGATCGGCAGCAGCGACGGGACGACCATCTCCTTGATCGCGGCGCGGGTCAGCATGTCGACCGCGCGACCGTACTCCGGCTTCGCCGTGCCCGCCATGATCCCCGGAATCTCCTTGAACTGGCGCCGCACCTCGACCACCACCGAGCTTGCGGCGCGGCCGACCGCTTCCATCGCCATGGCGCCGAACAGGTACGGCACGAGGCCGCCGATGAACAGGCCGATGATGACCGCGGGGTCGGACAGCGAGAACGCCTGCAGCTTGCCGGCGGCCTCGAGGTTGTGGGTGTAGTCGGCGAACAGCACCAGCGCGGCGAGGCCCGCCGAGCCGATCGCGTAACCCTTGGTGACGGCCTTGGTCGTGTTGCCGACCGCGTCGAGCGCGTCGGTGACCTTGCGAACTTCCTTCGGCAGGCCAGACATCTCGGCGATGCCGCCACCGTTGTCGGTGATCGGGCCATAGGCGTCGAGGGCTACGATCATGCCGGTCATCGACAGCATCGCGGTAGCCGCGATCGCGATGCCGTACAGGCCCGCGAGCGCGTTGGCGCCGAAGATCGCGATGCAGACCGCGAGCACCGGCAGCGCGGTCGAGCGCATCGACACGGCCAGCCCTGCGATGACGTTGGTGCCATGGCCGGTCTGCGAGGCGGCGGCGACATAGCGCACCGGGCCGTACTCGGTTGCGGTGTAGTACTCGGTGATGACGATCATCGCCGCCGTCAGCGCAAGGCCGATCAGCGAGCAGTAGAACAGCGGCATGGCCTGCGTGCCCATCATCGAGTTGGTCACGAAGTAGAACGCGACCGCGGCGATTCCGCCGGAGACCATCACGCCGCGGTACAGGGCGTTCATGATCTTGCCGCCCTCGCGGGCGCTAACGAAGAACGTGCCAACGATCGAGGCGACGATCGAGACCGCGCCGAGCACCAGCGGGTAGATCACCGCCTGTGGGCCGAGGTTCGCGGCCAGCAGGCCCGCCAGCACCATCGTCGCGACCAGCGTGACGGCGTAGGTCTCGAACAGGTCCGCGGCCATGCCGGCGCAGTCGCCGACGTTGTCGCCGACGTTGTCGGCGATCACGGCCGGATTGCGCGGGTCGTCCTCGGGGATGCCCGCCTCGACCTTGCCGACGAGGTCGGCGCCGACGTCGGCGCCCTTGGTGAAGATGCCGCCGCCGAGGCGCGCGAAGATCGAGATCAGCGAGCCGCCGAAGGCGAGCCCGATGAGCGAGTGCAGCGCCTGCGTCGGGTCGCCGAAGTGCAGCATCGCGCCATAGTAGCCGGCGACGCCGATCAGGCCGAGGCCGACCACCAGCATGCCGGTGATCGCGCCGCCGCGGAACGCGACCTTGAGGGCCGGGTTCAGGCCGACGCTGGCGGCATGCGCCGTACGCACATTGGCGCGCACCGACACGTTCATGCCGATGTAGCCGGCGAGCCCGGAGAGGATGGCGCCGACCAAGAAGCCGAGCGCGGTCGCCCAGCCGAGCGCGAAGCCGAGAATCACGAACAGCGCGGCGCCGGCGATGGCGATCGTCGAGTACTGCCGGTTTAGATACGCCTGCGCGCCGGCCTGAATGGCGGCGGCGATTTCCTGCATGCGCTCGTTGCCGGGCGACTGCGCCACGATCCAGCGGGCGGTGAACAGGCCGTACAGAATGGCTATGACGCCCGCACAGATCGCGAGTGTGATAGCAAGATCGCTCGTCATGCGTCTAACTCCCCGGTCATGGACCAAAAAACAAGCAAGGTTGACTGTCGTGACCGGCGCGAGCCCCGCAGATTGCCCCAAAAACAGGGCAACCGATTGATTTAAAGGGCTTTTCCGGGCGCTGCCCGTAAAGGGCGGCGCATTATACCTTGAAGTCGGTCGTCAACTTGCGCCGGACGGGCGCTTTCTTGAGCGTGACGTAGTCGGGCAGGCCGTCCTTGAACGGAGGGTAGTCCTCGCCCGCGATCAGCGGCGCGAGATAGCGCCGGCAGGCCGCGGTGATGCCGAAACCATCCGCCGTGATGTACGACGCCGGCACCTTCTTCTCGACATTCGCCACCGCCTCCAGCGGCGCCACCTCGATGCTCCAGCGGTAGGGCTTGGATGAGGTGCGCTTGATCACCGGCAGCACCGCGTTCAGCCCCTTCACCGCGAACTCGACCGCCGCCCGGCCCACCGCATAGGCCTGCTCGGCGTCGGTCTTGGACGCGATGTGGCGTGCGGCCCGCTGCAGGTAGTCGGCGACCGCCCAGTGATACTTGTAGCCCAGGCCTTCCTTGACGATGCGTGCCACTTCGGGCGCGGCGCCGCCGAGCTGTGCATGCCCGAACGCGTCGGTGGTGCCCGCCTCGGCGAGGAACTTGCCGTCGGGGCCCTTGACGCCCTCGGACACGACGATGACGCAGTAGCCGACCTTCGCCACGGTCGTCTTCACCTTCTCCAGGAACTTCGCCTGGTCGAAGGTCACCTCGGGGAACAGGATGATGTGCGGCGCCTCGCCCGGCCTGCGCGCGGCGAGTCCGCCGGCGGCGGCGATCCAGCCGGCGTGACGCCCCATCACCTCGAGGATGAACACCTTGGTCGAGGTCCGGGCCATCGACTCGACGTCGAGCGCGGCCTCTCGGGTCGAGACGGCGACGTACTTCGCCACCGAGCCGAAGCCCGGGCAGCAGTCGGTGATCGGCAGGTCGTTGTCGACCGTCTTGGGCACGCCGACGCAGGTGATCGGGTAGCCGAGCTCCTCGCCGATCTTCGACACCTTCAGCGCCGTATCCATCGAGTCATTGCCGCCGTTGTAGAAGAAGTAGCCGATGTCGTGTGCCCGGAACACGTCGATCAGGCGCTCGTACTTTGCCCGGTCCTGCTCGATGCCCTTGAGCTTGTAGCGGGCGGAGCCGAACGCCCCGGCCGGGGTATGGCGCAGCGCGCGGATCGCGGCGGTGCTCTCCTTGCTGGTGTCGATCAGGTCCTCGGTCAGCGCGCCGACGATGCCGTGCCGGCCCGCGTACAGCTTGCCGATGTGCCGCGAGTGCTTGCGGCAGGCCTCGATCACGCCGGCGGCCGAGGCGTTGATGACGGCGGTCACGCCGCCGGACTGCGCGTAGAACGCGTTGCGCTTGCGCGCGGGGCTCTTCTTGGGCATCGGCATCGGCTCCAGAGGGGTCGCGGGAGGGCATTGAGGATACCCGCTCGCTCCGATCCGGCAAGGCGCGTCGCGCCGGCCCCGGCCGGCCGCGACCGGTCGGCTGCCGGAAGGGGGACGGGCAGCCCGGATTTGACGCTGCCCCGGGCGGTGGGCAGCATACCGGCCTGCCGCGGACTCAAGACCGGTTCCTGGGGAGGAATCGCGGCTGTCACACGACGGAAAAGAACCATGATGCGCATCGTCCTGTTGGGTGCTCCCGGCTCCGGGAAAGGCACCCAGGCCCAACGTCTGATCGAGAAGTTCGGGGTCCCGCAGATCTCCACCGGCGACCTGCTGCGCGCCGCCGTGGCCGCCGGCACGCCGCTCGGCCTGCATGCCAAGGCGACCATGGACGCCGGCAGGCTGGTCGACGACGAGACGATGCTCGGCATCATCCGCGACCGCCTCGCGTCGCCGGATGCGGCCCACGGCTACATCCTCGACGGCTTCCCGCGCACCATCCCGCAGGCCGATGGTCTGAACGCGCTGCTGGCCGAGATCGGCCAGCCGCTGCAGGCGGTCGTGCTGATGGAGGTGGACGCCGAGCAGCTGTTCCGCCGTCTGACGGGCCGGCGCACCTGCCGTACCTGTGGACGGGTGTTCAACGTCTACACCGCCCCGCCCTCGGTGCCGCCGCCATGCGGCGGCCGCTGCGAGACGCCGGAGCTGTTCCAGCGCCCGGACGACAGCGAGGCGACGATCGGCAAGCGTCTGGAAGTCTATGCCGCGCAGACCCGCCCGCTGGTCGACTACTACGCCAGCCGCGGCCTGCTGGCCCGTGTCGACGCCGAGGGCGACATCGACGTCGTCACCGCCCGGCTCGAAGCGGCCCTCGCCACGGCCGGCGCGGGCCGCTAGCCGCGCGCCAGTTCCACGGCGAGCGCCTGGCCGAGCGTGCTCAGGCGCCAGCCCGTCAGCACCGTCTGAAGCGGTTCGCCGCGCGCCAGCTGGCGCAGGTCGCGCTGCGTGGCGACCACCTCCGGCGCGAGCGAAAGCGAGGTTGCGACCTCGCGCAGCCGCTCGCCGAGGCGGCGGGTGAGTTCGCGTTCGGCCGGATCCGGCCGGGCGTCCTGGCGCTGCAGGACACCGTCGGAGGAGGCGCCGCGGATCGCCTCGAGCGCGCCGAGCATCTCCTCGCCCATCTTGTCCGCGGCCCCCGGCGGCATGACCTCCAGCGCCCTGATCGCCGCGACGCTCTGCGGTGCGCGGCGCGCGATCGCGCGCGCCGCGTCATCGGTGAGCACCCAGCCGCGCGGCAGGTTGCGGCGCATCGCGCGCGTCTCCCGCCACGCCGCCAGTGCGCGTAGCCGCAGCTGCTCGTCCACCGGCAGCGACTCGATGCCCTTCAGGCGCTGCCAGGCGTCGGCCGGATCGACCCGGTAAAGGCGCGCGTCGGCGATCTTCGCGAGGTCCTCGGCGAGCCACTCGAGCCGCCCCGCCGCGCCGAGCTTGCCCTCCAGCTGCATCGCCATCGGCAGCAGCCAGCGCACGTCGTCGGCGGCGTACGCCAGCTGGGCCGCCGACAGCGGCCGGCGCGTCCAGTCGGTGCGCGCGTGGCCCTTCTCCAGCGCCTGCCCCATTTCCTTGAGGACCAGCTCGCCGTAGCCCACCTGCGGCGGATAGCCGAGCAGACCGGCGGCAACCTGCGTGTCGAAGACGGGGGCCAGCGGCGCGCCGGTGACCGGCAGCAGGACCTCGATGTCCTGGCGGGCGGCATGCAGCACCTTCACCTGGCCGGGCACCGCCAGCACCGCGGCGAGCGCCGCCGGGTCGATCCTCGCCAACGGATCGACCAGCACGATGTCCTCGCGGCCTGCCAGCTGCACCAGCGCGAGCTCCGCGTAGTAGGTCCGCTCGCGCATGAACTCCGTGTCCAGCGCCAGGCGCGGGCCGGCCGCGAGGGCGGGCGCCACGGCGGCGAGGGCGGCATCGGTGGTGATCGGTAATGGGCTCACGGTGGACCTTGGGCGACGGGTTACAATCCGGCCGACATTATGGGGGGCGCGCAGCGCGCTTCCCAAACCGGGTGGTCGGGATGCAGGCGGCACTGAGGACATTCTGGGACATCGCGCTGTGGCGTCGCAGTCCACGCGACCTGCCGGCGTCGTGGACGCTGCTGGCGTGCGTGTCCGCCGCCTACGCGCTGCTCAGCGTCGCCCAGTCGCTGGTCGTCTTCGGCCCGCAGCTCGCGCTCGAGCGCGGACTTGCGGACCTTGCGCTGACGGCGCTGATGTTCGGTGGCTGCCTCGTGCTGTGCCGTCGCGGCAATCGCACGCTGCAGACGCTGACCGCCGTGCTCGCGACCGGCACGGTGATCGCACTGCCGATGCTGGCGGTGCTGCTCGCGGCGCGGGCGCTGGGGACCGACGGGCCGCTGGCGCTGGCGATCCAGCTCGGGTTGCTGCCGCTGCAGGTATGGCTCGTGCTGGCGCTCGGGCGGATCGTGCGGCTTGCGCTCGACGCGCCGCTCTTGGCCGGCATGGCGGTGGCGATGACCTACCTGCTGCTCAACTATCTGCTGCTGGTCGAGTTGCCGCGCGCGGTCGCCGCCTGATGCGCGTTCACATCCTCGGCATCTGCGGCACCTTCATGGGCGGGATCGCGGCGCTGGCGCGCGAGGCCGGCCACGAGGTCACGGGCGCCGACCAGAACGTCTACCCGCCGATGAGCAGCCAGCTCAAGGCGCTGGGCATAGGACTGACCGAGGGCTGGGATCCGGCTCAGCTGGACCCTGCACCCGATGTGGTCATCGTCGGCAACGCGCTCTCGCGCGGCAACCCGACGGTCGAGGCCGTGCTCAACCGCGGCCTGCGCTACACCTCGGGACCGGCCTGGCTCGCCGAGCACGTGCTGCACGACCGCTGGGTGCTGGCGGTGGCCGGCACCCACGGCAAGACGACGACGAGCTCGATCCTCGCCTGGATCCTCGAGTACGCGCGACTTGCGCCGGGGTTCCTGGTCGGCGGCGTGCCCGGCAACTTCAGCGCCTCGGCGCGCCTCGGCGCGGCGCCATTCTTCGTCGTCGAGGCCGACGAGTACGATACGGCGTTCTTCGACAAGCGCGCCAAGTTCGTGCACTACCGGCCGCGTACCGTGATCCTGAACAACCTCGAGTACGACCACGCCGACATCTATCCCGATATCGCCAGCATTCGGCGGATGTTCCACCAGCTGGTGCGCACCGTGCCCAGCGACGGCCAGCTCATCGTCAACGACGCCGACCCGCAGCTCGCCGCTGCGCTCGCGCTCGGGGCCTGGACGCCGCGACAGAGTTTCGGTCGCGCCGCGCCCGCCGACTGGCAGGTGCGCCGGACGCGGCCGGACTGGTCGGCGTTCGAGATCTGGCACGGCGACCACTGCGAGGGCGCAGTGCACTGGGATCTGATCGGCGCGCACAACGCCGAGAATGCGCTCGCGGCGCTCGTCGCGGCGCGCCATGCCGGCGTGACGAGCGCCGTCTCGATCGACGCGCTGCCGCTATTTCGCAACGCCCGCCGGCGCATGGAGTTGCGCGGCACGGTCGGTGGCGTCGCGGTCTATGACGACTTCGCGCACCATCCCACCGCGATCGCCGCGACCGTCGGTGCGCTGCGCGAGCGCGTCGGCATCGCGCGCATCCTCGCGGTACTCGAGCCGCGCTCGGCGACGATGAAGATGGGCGTGCACCGCGACACGCTGGCAGGCTCGCTGGCGGCCGCCGACCGGGTGTTCCTGTACGAGCCGCCGGACCTGGGTTGGGATGTCGCGTCGGTCGCCCGCGCGCTCGGCGCACGCGGCTGCGCGATCGGCACGATCGACGCGCTGGCCACGGCGGTGGTCGCCGAGGCGCGGGACGGCGACCAGGTGCTGGTGATGAGCAACGGCGGCTTTGGTGGCCTGCACGACAAGCTGCTCGCGGCGCTGGAGGCGCGGCGCTGATGGCGCGCACGCTGCCGCTGTTCCCGCTCGGCACGGTGCTGTTTCCGGCGGGGCCGCTCGCGCTGCGGATCTTCGAGCCGCGCTACGTCGACATGGTCTCCCGCTGCATGCGCGAGGGCACGGGCTTCGGTGTGGTGCTGCTGGTCGAAGGCACCGAGGCGGGGGCCGGCGCGCTGACCACTGCTGCGGTCGGCACCGAGGCACGCATCGTCGACTTCGACCGGCTCGAGGACGGCCTGCTGGGCCTGACGTGCATCGGCGCGGGGCGGCTGCGGATCGTGCGCGCCTGGCGCCAGGAGGACGGCCTCAACGTCGGCGAGGTCACCGACGTCGCGGCGGACGCGGTGCAGCCGGTGCCCGACGACTGCGCGCACCTGCCCGAGGCGCTGCGCCGGCTGTACCGGGAACTGGGGCCGTTGTACGAGCGGGTCACGCCCGACTGGCAGGACGCCGTCTGGGTCGGCAACCGGCTCGCGGAACTCGCGCCGCTGGAGCCTGCGGTCAAGCAGGGCCTGTTGGAGCTCGAGGATCCGCTGCAGCGACTGCGCTACCTCGCGCCACTGGTGGCGATCGGCACCGACCTGCTCGACGCCTAGCGCGCGTCAAAGGCGGGCGCGCCAGCCCTTCCAGCGCCGGCGCGTCAGCAGCAGCGCCGCCAGCAGCGTCATCGTCCACGCGAACGTCAGCCACCCCACGTAGCCGTGCGGGCGGTAGATCAGCCATGCGCCGCCACCGTGCTCGTCAATCCGGGTCGTGATCAGCGCCGTGCGCATCATCCATACCCAGCCCGCGTGCAGGCCCGCGGACAACGCGATGCTGCCGGTCCACCAGGCGACCGCGCCGGTCAGCAGACCGACGGCCAGCAGCGCGAGGAAGCCGTCGAGGATCGCGTGCGGCGCGAGGAAGTTGTCGGCGACGGTCGTCAGCAGATAGACGCCGCTTGCCGGCGTCACTGCGTCGGGCGGGATGCGCTTGTCGGCGAGGAAGTGCAGCGCCGCGAACAGCGCGGCCACCAGCACGATCGCCAGGAGCGGCCGCCTCGAGTCGCGGATCACCGCACCCTGCAGCAGTCCGCGGAACAGGGTTTCCTCCAGAACGCCCACCACCAGGCCCGAGCCGAGCCCGACCAGCAGCGCATGGCGCAAGAGCGCGGCCGAGAACCCCGGCACCGGCTCGCGCGCACCGAGCAGCAGCATCGCCAACGTCACTGGCAGCATGGTGGCGACGCCCGCGGCGAGTCCGAATGCGAACTGGCGCAGCCAGCGGGGCCGCGGCACGCCGTAGCCCCAGTCGCGCCGGGTTGTCAGCTTCAGGCGGCGGACGACGTGGATCAGACCCAGCAACAGCGCCAGATCGAACAGCCGGCCTGCGATCTTGTCGATCCGCCATTCGGGCACGAACGGGTGGATCGCGAGGTACGTGGGATAGGCCGCGAGCGAGGCGACCACGATCGCGACGACGATCGCGCCAAGAAACCAGGCAAATGAACGCATGGCGGCACGGTACGCGAGCAGGTCGTGGGCGACAACTGCCGCGACACCTTGCAGTCACCGCCACTTCGCCGAATAAAGTACTAATTATTCAGATAGATAGCGCGGCCGGTGCAGGCCCGGACGGGCGCTTGTGATAATAGACAGTTGATAACGACAGTTCTAGTGTCTATATTGGCGCCATGCCATCCACTCCGCCCGCTGCTGCGCCGACCTACACGCTGGACGAACTGGCGGGCCTTGCCGGTCTGCCGCGGCGCACCGTCCGCTACTACATCCAGCGCGGCGTGGTCGAGCGGCCGATCGGCGAGACCCGCGCGGCGGTCTACACCGGCCGGCATCTCGAGCAGCTGCTGAGCGTGGCCCGGCTCACCAACGCCGGCCTCTCGCTCGAGCGGATCGGCGAGCTGCTGCTGCAGCCGACGCTGCCGCCGGTCGTGCCGCGGGTGGCAGGCTCGGTCGAAGTGCGCTCGCACCTGACGCTTGCCGACGGGGTCGAGCTGGTGGTCGAGGCGGGCCGTGCGGGGCTGACACCCGAGCAGGTGCGCCGGCTGTTCCAGCAGGCCCTGGCCCTCTATGTAACCATCACTCGGGAGAACGACGATGCCCGTTGAACGAGTCGCCATTCTGCGCGACGTGGAAGGTGGCGCCATCGTGCTGCAGGACGTGCAGATCGACGGCGTCGCCGACGGCTGCCTGTTCGAGGTCACGGTCGCGCAGCGCTACCTCAACGCCGAGAGCCTCGCGATCGAGGCGGTCTACACGTTCCCGCTGCCGGTGCGCGCGGTGCTGCTGAGCTTCGAGCTGCAGATCGGCGAGCGCCTGCGCAGGGGGATCGTGCAGCCCAAGCAAGACGCCTCTGAACGCTACGAGAGTGCGGTCGAGGCCGGCGACGGTGCGGCGCTGCTGGAGCGCGGGCGCGCCGGCCTGTACACCGTCAGCGTCGGCAACCTGCTGCCCGGCGAAGTCGCGCTGGTGCGCTTTCGCTACGCCCAGTTGGTCGACTTCGATCAGGGTCGCGTGCGGCTTTCGATTCCGACCGCGGTCGCGCCTCGCTACGGCGACGCCGGTCGCGCGCTCGCGGCGCACCAGGTGCCCGACGTGCAGCTGGCGGCGAGTTACCCGCTCGCACTGACGCTGCGCCTGCGCGGCGCACTGGCGCGCGCCCGCGCGCACTGTCCGACCCACCGCCTCGCGGTCTGTGCCGAGGAGGACGGGCTGCGGCTGGAGTCGGGGCCGGGTTGCGTGCTCGACCGTGACCTGATCGTGCTGGTCGAGGGCCTGGCGCAGCCGTCGCAGGGTGTCGTCGCGTGCGACGGCGAGGGCTATGTCGCGCTCGCCAGCGTGGTCGTCCCGCCCCCAACCCACGCCTCGCGTGCGCCCCGCGCGCTGAAAGTGCTGGTCGACTGCTCGGGATCGATGGCTGGCGACAGCATCGCGCAGGCGCGGGTCGCGCTGGGGACGGTGCTTGCGACCCTGTCGGCGCCGGACCGCGTCAGCGTGACGCGCTTCGGATCTCGCCTGCAGCACCTGACGCGAGGCTTGGAAGTGGCGTCGCCGGCCGTGCTGGCGCGCCTCAACGGCGAGGTCCGTGCGATCCAGGCGGATCTGGGCGGCACCGAGATGGCGGCCGCCATCGACGCGACGCTGCAGATCGCCGTCTCGGGCGACGAGGCGGCGGACGTCCTCTTGATCACCGACGGGCAGATCTGGGAGATCGACACGCTGATCGCGCGACTCGCGCGTGCGCGACACCGGCTGTTCGTCGCGGCGGTCGGCACGAGCCCGGTGGAGGAACTGGCCGAGCGCGTCGCCACCGTCACTGCCGGCGCGTGCGAGTTCGTGACGCCGATGGAGGACATCGGTGCGGCTGTCGCGCGACTGCTGGCGAAGCGGGCCGTAACGCCGATGCATCTTGCGGCCGTTGCCTGGCCGGCGGTCCCGCTGTGGACGGTCGGGCTGCAGGCGCCGGTGTTCCCGGGCGCCACCGTGCACCTGCTCGCCGGCTTCGCCACCCTGCCGGTAGGGGCCGTGGAGGTAACCGTGCAGGCGGGGGATGCGTCGCGGCAGCTGCAGTGTCCGCTGCCCGCGGTCACGGCGGTGCAGGACTCGCTCGCCAGACTTGCGGCGGAGCGGCGTCTGGCAGGGCTCGGGGTTGACGCGGCAACCCGGCTCGCGACGCAGTATCAGCTGGTCACCGAGCACACCAGCTGCGTGGTTGTGCTCGAGCGTGCCGAGGACGAGCGCGCCGCAGGAATGCCGGCGCTGCGGGTGGTGCCACAGATGCTGGCGGCGGGCTGGGGCGGGACCGGCATGAACGACGCCCTGAGCAGTTGTTACGCCGCCCCGGCAATCGCTCCCAGGGGAGTCTCGGAGATATGTGCGGCGGCTCTGCGCCCCTCGTCGCCGCTGCTCGACGGTGATGAGCTTCTGGACAGGCCTTCCTTGATGGCGCGTGGTTCCTTGCCGAGAAGGCCGCAGCCGTCGGTGGCGGGAACGTCGATCGACGTTGTGCTGCTCGAGCGGGAACTGAACGGTGAGCGGCCGCCCACGACGTTCGCAGCACTGGCCGTGCTTGGCGTCAGCGGCGAGGTTCTGGAGCGGCTGCGCGTGCTCGTCGGCCCACGGTGGAGCGAGCAGCAGGTCGTGGCTGGCTGGCTCGCGACGTTCGCGTTGCAATGTACCGCGACGCTGCCTGGATCGCTGGTCCGTCGGCTGGTGGCTGCTGCGCCGAAGGACCTCGTCGAGCAGATCGGCATTCTGCTCGGCGGCGATGGCAGCCGTGTCCCGCCGGACTTGTCCTGCGCTCCCGCGGTCGGCCTCGTCGGTCGGGTGAAGGGGCTGCTGGGGCGGTTGATTCGCTAGCGCGGTCGCGGCGGCGCGGCTGGCGTCGATTCCGCCGCAGCAGTCCGGGGCGGCGATGCACTGCGCCTTGCACGCCGATGGCGCGAGCGTGGCTTTCCTCGAGCGTCGCGTGACGCCAGCGCAGGTGCCCACGCCAACCGCCGGTGCGAGCAAGGCGGCGCAGCCCTGGCTGCGGATAAGTCCTGCCAACCGGGGCGCCGACATCGCTGTCCGCACCGATCGGTGCGAGGCCGCTCGAATTTCCGCCGGGAACTCTGCTATTGATGCGGCAGGGAGATCCACGTTGGGCAACGCTCACACCGGTTCGGCGGAACCATCCAGTCTGAAGCATCCGGACTATCGTCCGGACATAGACGGTCTGCGCGCCGTCGCGGTCGCGGCCGTGGTCCTGTTCCACGCGTTTCCGACGGTCCTGACAGGCGGGTTCGTCGGCGTCGACGTCTTCTTCGTGATCTCGGGTTTTCTGATCTCGAAGATCCTCTACGAGAACCTGCAGCGCGGCACCTTCAGTTTCGCCGAGTTCTACCGGCGGCGGGTCCGGCGGATATTTCCCGCGCTTGCGCTGGTACTGGCCACGAGTCTCGCCGCCGGCTGGCTGCTGCTTCCGGCCGTGGAATTCAAGCAGCTGGGCAAGCACGTGGCCGGCGGCGCCGCGTTCGTCTCCAACTTCGTGTTGCGTGGCGAGAGCGGCTATTTCGACAACGCCGCCGAGACCAAGCCACTCCTGCACCTGTGGTCGCTCGGGGTCGAGGAGCAGTTCTACCTCGCCTGGCCCGCGTTGGTGTATGCCGCCTGGCGTTGGCGCAGGAGTGCGCTCGCGCTGTGCGTGCTGGTGGGCGCCGCGTCCTTCGCGATCAACATCGCGCAGCGCCATGTCGATCCGGTCGGCATCTTCTACTCGCCGCTGACGCGCTTCTGGGAGCTGCTGGTGGGCGCGATCCTCGCGCACCGAACCTCCGGCGGCCAGCTCGCGCGCGGGCAGACATCGGCGCTGGGGCACGTTGCGTCCGCGGTCGGCGCGGTCCTGATCGCCGCCGCTGCGGGACTGCTGACCCGCACCGCTTCGTTTCCGGGCTGGTGGGCTCTGGCGCCGGTGGGGGGCGCGGCACTGCTGATCTGCGCCGGGCCGCAGGCACTGGTCAATCGCCACCTGCTCAGCCGACCGGCCGCCGTATGGCTGGGCCTGATCAGCTTTCCGCTGTACCTGTGGCATTGGCCGATCCTGTCGTTCCTGGCCCTGATCGGCAGCGGCGAGCCGGCCGTCTCCGTGCGCCGCGCGGCGGTCGTCGCGTCCGTCCTGCTGGCCGCAGCGACCTACTACTGCGTGGAACGGCCGTTTCGCCAGGGTGGTGCTGCGCGGCGCAAGGTGCTGCTGCTGTGTGGCGGCGTCGTGCTCGCCGGCGCCCTCGGGGCCGTCGTGTACGCGCGCGACGGACTGCCGGATCGTGCGCACATGCAGCAATACGTGGTCGGGGCGCCGAAGTTCATGCGCGAGCTCTGGCCGTACACGACCAACGAGACCTGCCTGCGGCGCTACCGGTTCGAGGACGCGACGCGGTATCCGTGGTGGTTCTGCATGGCCAGCAGGGACGCGGCACCGACGCTGGTCGTGCTCGGCAACAGTTACGCCAACCAGCTGTATCCGGGGCTTGCGAGCAACCGTTGGCTGCGGCACCACAGCATCCTGTCGATCGGCGACTGCGATCCTGCCGAAGTGGATCCGCCGGGCCCGGCCGCGGTCGACGAGTCGCACCCGTGCACCGCGGTACGGCAGTACGCGCAGCAGCGGTTCATCGACCAGCTGATCGCGTCCTTGCCGTCGATCCGCTACGTGCTGCCGGCAGGACTCGAGCCCACGCCGACGCCGGAGTACACCCTCAGGCTCGAGCGCCGCGTCGAGTCCCTGG
>JANXQL010000191.1 GCA_025356815.1 Pseudomonadota bacterium | reverse complement strand
ACCGCCTGGTGATCCGCTTTCGCGTCGACGGCGTGCTGCGCGAGGTGCTGCAGTCACGCCGGGCGCTGGCGCAGGTGGTCGTCTCGCGCATCAAGGTGATGTCCAAGCTCGACATCGCCGAAAAACGCCTGCCGCAGGACGGCCGCATGTCGCTGCGCATCGCCGGCCGCCCCGTCGACGTGCGCGTCTCGACCATTCCCGCAGGCCACGGCGAGCGCGTCGTGCTGCGACTGCTGGACAAGCAGGCCGGGCGACTGGACCTCGGCTCGCTGGGCATGGACCGCGCGACGCAGGACTCCATGGACGAGCTGATCCACAAGCCGTACGGCATCATCCTGGTCACCGGCCCCACCGGCTCCGGCAAGACCACGACGCTGTATGCGGCGCTGGAGCGGCTCAACGACGACACGCGCAACATCATGACGGTCGAGGACCCGATCGAGTACTACATCGACGGCATCGGCCAGACCCAGGTCAATACCAAGGTGGAAATGACCTTCGCGCGCGGCCTGCGCGCGATCCTGCGCCAGGACCCGGACGTGGTGATGATCGGCGAAATCCGCGACATCGAGACCGCGCAGATCGCGGTGCAGGCTTCGCTGACCGGCCACCTAGTGCTGTCGACGCTGCACACCAACACCGCGGTCGGCGCCATCACCCGCCTGCGCGACATGGGCGTGGAACCGTTCCTGCTGTCCTCGACGCTGCTGGGCGTGCTCGCGCAGCGACTGGTTCGGGTGCTGGACCCCGCGACCCGCCTGGCCTACCCCGCCGCCGAGTACGAGCACCGCTTCCTGAACCTGCCGGCCGACCAGCCGGCGACGCTGTACCGGCCGAGCACCGACGTCGGCAGCGGCTACCGTGGCCGCACCGGCATCTACGAACTCGCCGTCGTCGACGACGCGATGCGCCAGCTGATCCACGACGGCGCGGGCGAGGCCGAACTCGAGCGCCACGCGCGGCTGTCGATGCCGAGCATCCGCGACGACGGCCGGCGGCGCATCCTCGAGGGCACGACCTCGCTCGAGGAAGTGCTGCGCGTCACCCGCGAGGACTGACGCGGACTTAAGCGCGCACAGCATGCCAGCCTTCGAATACACCGCCCTGGACAGCGCCGGCCGCGAGCGCCGCGGTCTGCTGGAGGGCGACACCGCCCGGCAGGTGCGCCAGCAGCTGCGCGAGCAGCAGCTGCTGCCGGTCACGATCGCCGAGGTCGAGGGCCGCGAGGCGAAGCGCCAGAGCGGGCTGCGCTTCTCGCTGCGCCGCGGCATCTCGGCCGCCGACCTGTCGATGCTGACCCGCCAGCTGGCGACGCTGTCGCGCGCCGGACTGCCGCTGGAGGAAGCGCTGCTGGCCGTCTCGCAGCAGACCGAGAAGCCGCGCGTCGCGGCGATTGTCTCCGGCGTGCGCGCGCGGGTACTGGAGGGGCGCTCGCTCGCCGATGGCCTCGGCGCCTTCCCGCAGGTGTTCCCGGAGATCTACCGGGCGACGGTGAGCGCCGGCGAGCAGGCGGGGCGGCTGGACGGCGTGCTGGAGCGACTCGCCGACTACACCGAGAGTCGCGAGGTGCTGCAGAGCAAGATCAGGAACGCGCTCGTCTACCCGGTGCTGCTGACCGTCGTCTGCGTCGTGATCGTCTCGCTGCTGCTCGGCTACGTGGTGCCCGAGGTGGTCAACGTGTTCAAGGCCGGCAAGCACCAGCTGCCGCTGCTGACCCGCGCGCTGATCGCGCTCAGCGATGGCTTTCGCCACTGGTGGTGGCTGCTCGGCATCGGCACCTTCGGCACCGTCTGGGGCTTCCGGCGCTGGCTGGAGGACCCGGCCGCCCGCCGCCGCTGGCACCATGCGCAGCTGGGCATGCCGCTGATCGGGCGGGTCGTGCGCGGCGTCAACGCCGCGCGCTTCGCCCGCACGCTGTCGATCCTGACCGCGAGCGCCGTGCCGGTGCTCGAGGCGCTGCGGATCTCCGGCGAGGTGGTCGCCAACCTGCCGATGCGCGACTCGGTCTCCGACGCCGCGGTGCGCGTGCGCGAGGGCGCCCCGATCGCCCGCTCGCTCGGCGCCTCGCGGCTGTTCCCGCCGATGCTGATCCACCTGATCGCCAGTGGCGAGTCCAGCGGCGAGCTCGAAGCGATGCTCGAGCGGGCTGCGACCAATCAGGAACGGGACATGGATGGCATCGTCAACACGGCCGTCAACGTGCTGGGACCTGCGATGATCCTGGTCATGGGCGGCTTCGTGCTGCTGATCGTGCTCGCCCTGCTGCTGCCGATCTTCGAGCTCAACCAGCTCGTCCGCTGACCCCCGCGCCGACCCCGGCGCCGGCGGGTCACGCAAAGTTCATGTCGGACCCCTTGCGGGAGCGCCACGGCTTGCCTTATAACGCAAGCCGCTCGCCGTTCGCATTCGTGACTCCAACCCAAGAGACATGAGCGAGAAGCCAGACCCGGACGATTTCGAGGAAGACGAGGTCGCCGAAGGCGACTCGGTCCAGCTCGACCATCTGATGCGGGACCTGGACGCGCACAAGCGGCGTTCCGGGCCCAAGGGTGGCGAGCCCGCGTGGCGTCGCCTCGAGAAGTACCTCGAGCACCGGCGCACCGCCGAACTGCTCTGCGACGTCGACGACTACGACATCGGCGAGGAGGACACTGCCCCCCGCCCCGCCGCCGCACGCGCGACGCGACCGAAACGGCCGCGCCGCTGAGCCGACGCTAGCGACGCTAGTCGCGCGCGTCCCGGGTCGCGACCGCGGACTCCAGCTCGTCGTGCACCCGCTCCAGCGCCTGCAGCGCGGCCAGCCGTGCGCCGGCAGCCTCCGCCTCGCCGAGCGCGATCGGCTCGCCGCCGGCGTCCTTCAGGCGGCCGTTCAGCGCCGGCAGGTCGGTGTCGACCAGCCGCTTGGCCTGTGCCTCGACCTCGGCGAGCTCGCGCTCGAGCACCAGGACCCGCTCGACCTGGTAGCCGGCAGGCCGGCCCTCGTACGACAGCAGGGCGCCGTAGGCGTGGTCCAGATGCTCGCGCAGACGCTCCTCGCCGGTGATCGCACCGCCTTCCTTGGTGGCCACGACCTGCTTCTTCAGCGCCTCCAGGCGCGCATCGAAGCTGGCCAGC
This sequence comes from Pseudomonadota bacterium, assembly GCA_025356815.1. Taxonomy (GTDB): domain Bacteria; phylum Pseudomonadota; class Gammaproteobacteria; order Steroidobacterales; family Steroidobacteraceae; genus CAIKZZ01. The sequence goes on along the minus strand of JANXQL010000191.1, from coordinate 56,507 downwards.
GCCGCGACGGCGGCCGGCTTGTCCTTGAGTGCCCCGGCGCGCTGCTGGGTGAGCGCGCGCAGGCCGTTGAGCCGGTCGACCAGGTCGGTCATGCGCCCGAACAGCGCGTGGCCCTTCATCACGGCCGCGTAGTGCGCGGCGCGATCCGCCACGGAGAACGTCGCACGGCGGTCGAGCCCGATGTCGATCGGCTGCTCGTACACCTGCCCGCCCTTGGTCAGGCGCAGCGTGTAGCGCCCCGGCACCACGCGCGGGCCCTGCGTGCCCGCGAACGACGCCTGCGCGGCGCTGGGCACGCGCGGCGGCGCCACCTGCATCGACCAGTAGACACGGTTGATGCCCTTGCGCTTGCCGGCCGGCAGGGTGTCGACGACCTTCCCGCCGGCGTCCAGGACCTCGAGCTTGAGCTTGCCGAACACGTGGCGGGTGCGCTGGTAGTAGGCGATCTCGGCGCCGCTGGCCGGGTTCTGGCCGGTGTACTTCGCATCGCCCTCCGGCCAGCCGCCGTTGGCACTGATCCGCTGCTGGATCGGCCGCGTCGGCAGGAACGCGACCTCGCGCTCGAGGCCGCCCGCGGCCAGCGCGCGCAGCGGCGTCAGGTCGTCGATGATCCAGATGCCGCGGCCGTGGGTCGCGATCACAAGGTCGTGGTCGCGCGTCTGCACCATCAGGTCGCGCACCGCCACCGAGGGGAAGGCGCTGCCCTTGAACTGCGCCCAGTGCGCGCCGGCGTCGAGTGAGATCCACAGGCCGAACTCGGTGCCCAGGTACAGCACGCGCGCATCGGTGGGATCCTCGCGCACGACGTGCGCATATCCGCGCACGCCGGAGCCGGGGCCGGCGAGGCGCGTCCAGCTGTCGCCGTAGTCGTGGCTGACGTACACCCACGGATCGAAGTCGCCGAAGGTGTGCCGATCGAAGCTCGCGTAGACGACGCCGTCGGCATGGTGGCCGGCCTCCAGGTACGAGACCCAGCTCGCCGCCGGCAGGCCCGTGATGCGGCCGACCTGGTTCTTCCAGTGACTGCCGCCGTCCTGCGTCAGCTGCAGGTTGCCGTCGTCGGTGCCGACCCAGATGACCTGGCCGTTGCGCGGGCTCTCCGCGATGGAGTAGATCGTCGTGTGCATCTCGGCGGCGGAGTTGTCGACCGTGATGCCGCCCGACTCCTCCTGCTTCTGCTTGGCTGGATCGTCGGTGGTCAGGTCCGGCGAGATCCGCGCCCAGCTGTCGCCATGGTCGCGCGACATGAACAGGAACTGCGCGCCGATGTAGAGCTTGCCCGGGTCGGTCGGCGACAATGCGATCGGCGTGTTCCAGTTGTAGCGCAGCTTCTCCTTGAACCCGGCCTTGGGCTGGATCTCGCGCGATTCGAGCGTCTTGCGGTTGACCCGGCCGAGGAATCCGCCCTGCGCTTCGGCGTAGGCGAAGTCCGGATCACTGGGATCGGCGAATACCCAGAAGCCGTCGCCGCCATAGAGGTTCTCCCAGCGGGCGTTGCTGATGCCGCCCGGATACTCCGAGTCGCCGACCCAGGAGCTGTTGTCCTGCAGGCCGCCGTACACCTGGTACGGATCGCGGCTGTCGGCCGACACGTGATAGAACTGCGACACCGGCAGGTTGTCCGCCTTCCACCACTTGTTGCCGCCGTCGTGGCTCAGCCACAGGCCGCCGTCGTCGCCGGTCACCACGAACTTGGGGTTCTTCGGGTTGATCCACAGGTCATGGTGGTCCCCGTGGGTCCCGCCGGAGACCATCGCGAAGCTCTTGCCGCCGTCGTCCGAGGCGATCAGCCGCAGGTCGGGCTTGTACAGGCGGTCGGGGTTGGTCGGGTCGATCACCAGCCGCGAGAAGTAGAACGGCCGCCAGACCATGCTGTTGCTGCGGTCCCGCTCCTGCCAGGTCGCGCCGCGGTCGTCGGAGCGGAACAGCGCCGAGCGCACGCCCTCGATGACCGCGTAGACGATGTTCGGCTGCGATGGCGCAACCGCCACCTCGATGCGGCCGAGCGGCCCTTTCGGCAGGCCCGGCGAGTTGCCAGGATCGAGGTGTCGCCAGGTCTTGCCGGCGTCGTCGCTGACGTAAAGCCCCGAGCCCGACGGCGCGTCCGGCCCCTCGCCGCCGGAGCGGAACGTCCAGCCCTTGCGACGGAAGTCCCACAGGCCCGCGTACAGCCGATCTGGATTGGACGGATCGAGCGCGACGCTCGAACAGCCGGTCGAGCCGTTGACACCGGTCAGCACCAGCGACCAGCGCTTGCCACCATCGGTGGTCCGGTACAGGCCGCGATCGGCCGAGTCGGACCACAGCCGGCCCGGCACGCAGGCGTACACGGTCTGGCTGTCCCTGGGACTGACGATGATTCGCGTGACGCGCTCGGACTGCGGCAGTCCCATGTTCTGCCAGGTATCGCCGCCGTCGCTCGAGCGGTAGATCCCGTCTCCGACCGAGACGGAGTTGCGCGTCCAGCTCTCGCCGCTGCCGACCCAGACGGTCGCGGGGTTGTTCGGATCGAGCGCGATCGCGCCGATCGACTGCACCGGCTGCTTGTCGAACAACGGCTTGAAGGTCGTGCCGCCATCGCGCGAGCGCCACAGGCCGCCGGAGGCGGCGCCAACGTACAGCGTCACCGTGCCGTCGGCCTCGGCGCGACCGGCGATCGCAGCGATGCGTCCGCTCATCGTCGCGGAGCCGATGTTGCGGGCGCCGAGTCCGGAGATCACCGCGGAGTCGGCGCTGGGCGCGACGGTGGGCTTGGCGGCGGCGGTGGCCGCCGCCGCGGCCAGCAGGCAGGCGGCGCCGGCGGCTGCTGCGATCAGGTGCTCGTGGCGGCTCATGGGCGGGCTCCGGCGGCGGCCTTGGGTTGCGTGTCGGGGAACGCGAAGTGGCCGGCGGGCGGGGCGAGGTTCGCGTCGGCGTGGTCGAAGACGACCTTCTGCCGCTGCGTCGAGTCGGAGTCCTTGGCCCCCTGCTCCTCGCTCATCGGCACCCACACGCCCGCCACCTGCTGGTATTCGCCAAGGTCGGTCTCCTGCACCTGCTCCGCGCCGCGGATCGTGTGCTTCTCCAGCACGCGGATCACCATCCAGGTGTCGGGGTCGATCCAGTAGGTCGCCTCGTCGCCGCCCTTGAGGCGCACGCGCAGCGCGTGCGCCGGTGTGCCGTCGATGTCCTCGAGGCCGAGGTACTCGAGCTCGTGGCCCTTGGCCTTGGCGTCGACGAACGGGAACTCGAGGTCGGCCGACAGCGCCATCGCGCGGGCCTCGTCCGCGGACATCAGCGACGGATCCTTGCGGCCCTCGAACGGCTGCACCTGCCAGGCCTGGTGACCGTCGTAGGACTGGATCGCGGTGAGCCCCTGCAGCGTGACGTCCTGGCGGAACTCGCCGGCACGTCCCTGCCACTCGACCACCGCCAGCTCGATGTTGAAGCCCGGGATCACCAGCTTGCCGCTGCGCCGCAGCATGCTCAGTGCCCGCAGCTTGGCGGCCCCGCCGCGGGCCTCGACGTTGTGAGCGACGATCTGCTCGGCGGTGGGCGCAGGCACCGCGTCGGCGGCCGCCGCGAAAAGTAGCGCCAGCAGCAGGCCTGCAGGGGCGAGCGGCGTCAGGAGTCGTGACACGCGATGCATGACCGTTCCTTGGTTCAGGGAGTTGGCCCGCAGCGTCACCGAACCGGGCGTATTCGTCAACCGGCTTGCGGTCAGTGGAAGTCCCGCGACGATGAGAGGAGCCCGCCGAGCAGGCGCGACTGGTCCGCGAGCCGTCCGGCGATCAGGTGCAGCACCTCGCCCTCGCGCTGCACGCGCCCTTCGGCGACCAGCAGCCGCGCGTCGAGCAGCGGCCGCCGCCAGCGCTCGGCCACGGCCTTCCAGACGATCAGGTTGACGATACCGGTCTCGTCCTCGAGCGTGACGAACGTGACGCCGGAGGCCGTCCCCGGACGCTGGCGCACGAGCACCAGCCCCGCGACGCGCGCCGATGCACCACCCGGGCACAGGCGCAGCTCAGCGGCGCTGAGCACGCCGCGCGTGGCGAGCCGCTCACGCAGCAGTGCAAGCGGATGCCGACCAAGCGTGAGCCCGAGCGCACGGTAGTCGGCGACGATGTTCTCCCCCTCCCCGGGTGCGCGCAGCAGCGGCACGGCGTCGCGCAGCCGCGCGTGGCGCAGCAGCGGCGTCGGCTGCTCGACGCCGCCGGCCTCCCAGGCCGCCAGGTGGCGATGCCCCGCGAGCGTCGCAAGCGCGCCGGCCGCGGCGAGCGCCCACAGCTCACGCCGCGCCAGGCACGCCCGCTCGGCCAGCGACGGCACGCACGCGTACGGACCTGCGCGCCGTGCCGTCTCGATGCGCTCGCCGGCGGCGCGCGCCAGCCCCTTGACCTGGCGCAGGCCGAGCCGCAGCGCCGGCGCCCCCTCCCCCTCGAGCGTCGCGTCCCAGTCGCTTTGGTTGACATCGACCGGGCGTACCGGCACGCCGTGCTCGCGGGCGTCGCACACCAGCTGCGCCGGCGCGTAGAAGCCCATCGGCTGGCTGTTGAGCAGGGCGGCGGTGAACGCGGCCGGCTCGTGGCACTTCAGCCACGCCGAGACGTACACCAGCAGCGCGAAGCTCGCCGCGTGCGATTGCGGGAAGCCGTACTCGCCGAAGCCGAGCATCTGGCTGTAGAGCGCGGTCGCGAAATGCTCGCTGTAGCCGCGCGCGAGCATGCCGCCGACGAGCCGCTGCTCGAAGTGACCGAGGCCGCCGCGGCGCTTCCACGCCGCCATCGCGCGGCGCAGGCTGTCGGCCTCGCCCGCCGTGAACCCGGCGGCGACCACCGCCAGCTGCATCACCTGCTCCTGGAAGATCGGCACGCCGAGGGTGCGCTCGAGCACGGCCTGCACCTCCTGGCTTGGATAGGTGACCCGCTCCTCGCCGTTGCGCCGGCGCAGGTAGGGGTGGACCATGCCGCCCTGGATCGGCCCCGGCCGGATGATCGCGACCTCGATGACCAGGTCGTAGTAGTTGGCCGGCCGCAGCCGCGGCAGCATCGCCATCTGCGCCCGCGACTCGATCTGGAACACGCCGATCGTGTCGGCGCGCGAGATCATCGCGTAGGTCAGCGGGTCCTCGGCCGGCACGTCCGCCATCGTCAACGTGCGGCCCCGCAGGCGGCCGACGAAGTCGAGTGCGCGGCGGATCGCGGTCAGCATGCCCAGCGCGAGCACGTCCACCTTCAGCAGGCCCAGGTCGTCGAGGTCGTCCTTGTCCCACTGGATCACCGTGCGCTCGGGCATCGAGGCGTTCTCGACCGGCACGAGCTCGGCGAGCGAGTGCCGCGCGATCACGAACCCGCCGACGTGCTGCGACAGGTGGCGCGGGAAGCCGATCAGCTCGCGGGCGAGTTCCAGCGTGCGCGCCACCAGCGGATTGGCAGGGTCGAGTCCCGCCTCGCGCACACGCGCCTCGTCGATGCGGTTGCCATCCCACCACTGCATGCTGCGCGACAGGCTCTCGACGGTGAGGCGATCGAGCCCGAGCGCGCGGCCGACGTCGCGCAGCGCGCTGCGCGGCCGGTAGCAGATCACGGTCGCGACCAGCGCCGCCCGATGACGACCGTACTTGCTGTACAGGTACTGGATCACCTCCTCGCGCCGCTCGTGCTCGAAGTCGACGTCGATGTCCGGCGGCTCGTTGCGCTCGCGGGACACGAAGCGCTCGAACAGCAGCGACATGCGGGTCGGGTCGACCTCGGTGATGCCGAGGCAGTAGCACACCGCCGAGTTTGCGGCCGAGCCGCGACCCTGGCAGAGGATGCCGCGACCGCGCGCATAGGACACCAGGTCCTCGACGGTCAGGAAGAACGGCTCGTAGCCAAGCTCCGCGATCAGGCCGAGCTCGCGCGCGATGAGCGAGCGCACCGCCTCCGGCGCACCCTGCGGCCAGCGCCGCGACAGGCCCAGCTGCGTCAGCGCCGCAAGCCAGCTGGTCGGCGTGTGGCCGGCCGGCACCAGCTCCTCGGGATACTCGTAGCGCAGTTCCTCCAGCGAGAACGTGCAGCGCTCGGCGACCTCGAGGGTCGCTGCCAGCAGCGCGGGTGGATAGCGGCGCGCCAGCAGCGCCCGCTCGTGCAGGTGGCGCTCGCCGTTCGCCTGCAGGGCGAGCCCCGCCGTATCCAGCGGCACGCCCAGGCGCACCGCGGTCAGCACGTCCTGCAGCCGGCGGCGCTGGTGGCGGTGCAGGTGCACGTCGCCGCTGGCGAGGCACGCCACCCCGAGCGCCACGCCGAGTCGCCCGAGCGTCTGGATCCGGGCGCGGTCGCGCCCGTCGACGCGCAACTCGACGGCGATCCGCAGCGCCGCCCCGAATCGCTCGCGCAGCCAGTGACCGTGGCCTGCCTCCGGTACATCAGCCGGCAGCCATAGCGCCACGCAGCGCGCCGGGGCCTCGGCTTCGAGGTCGGCGCGCGTCAGCAGGTAGCTGCCCTTGGGTGCCGCGCGGCGGCCACGCGTCAGCAACCGGCACAGCTCACCGTAACCGCCCCGGTCGGTGGCCAGCAGCGCCAGGCGCGGCCCGTCGCTGAGCGCAAGCTCCGCGCCCAGGATGAGCCGGCAGGCACGCCCGCGCGCGGCGACGTGGGCGCGAACGACGCCGGCGAGCGAGCATTCATCGGTCAGCGCGAGCGCACGGTAGCCGAGCTCATCCGCGCGCTCGACGAGTTCCTCCGGGTGCGAAGCGCCGCGCAGGAACGTGAAGTTCGACAGCGCGTGCAGCTCCGCGTAGTCGGGCGCGGTCATCGACGTTCAGCCGAACACGCCGTGCAGGAACCAGCGGCGCGCGTCGGCACCGGCGCGCACGCGGAAGATCCACAGGCGCGCGCCGTGCAACGTGCGCGCGACGTAGTAGTCGCGCAGCGCCTCGTCCCCTTCCCACCAGCCGCTCTCGATGCGCTCGGGCCCCGCCTCGAACTGCAGTTCGCCCGCGTGGCGCGGCCGGCCGTCGCGCTCGGCGAGCGGCTCGGGCAGCGCGAGCAGCCACAGCGGCCGCGGCGTCGCAGGCAGCGCGGTGGGCGCACCGGGCAGGGCGCGCGATGCCTGCGGCGTGGGTCGCAGCCGCCGGAACGCGGCCTCCGGCCGATGCTCGGGCACGAGACAGACGCCGCTGATCGCCTCCTCGCCGAGGCGCGCGCGCAGCCGATCGAGCAGCGCGAACGCCTCAGCCTCGGCGAGGGCCGCGCCGCTGCCGCAGCCGTCGAGCGTGCCGCTGGCGCCGGCGGCCGGCACCGCGGGGCCGGAGCGCAGCAGCAGCGCGCGCACCGGCGCTGCGAGCACTGCGCGGCCGAGCCGCTCGCGCAGCAGACCCTGCCAATCGACGGCGGTGGCGGTCGGCAGCACGCGCCCGAGCCGCACGCAGGTCGGTCGTAGGTCACGATGCAGCAGCATGAGCATGAGCGTCGCGGTCGCCCGGTCACGGTCGCGCAGGTACTGCTCGAGCGCCGCCAGCAGGCGGGCGCAGTAAGGCAGCAGGGCGCTCGCCGAGCCCAGTTCCACGGGCAGCTCCAGCCGCTGCTCGAAGCGCTCCGGCGCGACGTAGCGGCGACGCGGCGCGGGCCGGTGGCCATAGGCCTCGTCGAGTTCGTCCAGCAGCGCAGGCGAGAAACGCAGCGCGAGTCCCTCGCGCGGCAGACGCCGCAGCTCGCCGAGTGTCGCCACGCCCAGGCGCGTGCAGTCCTGCAACGTGCGCGCCGGCCAGCGCGTCACCGTCAGCGGCAACGGCGCCAGCGCGCCGGCGAGGCTCGCCTGCGACTCGACGGGCCGAGCTTCGCCCGCGCGCGCGAGCCACAGCGCCGCGCGTGGGGTGGGAGCGATGCCGATCAGCACCGGCTGCGCCTGCGCCCGCAGCCCGGTCGTGGCGCGCTGCACGAGCGCGTCCAGCCCACCCATCAGCCGCAGGCTGCCCTGCACCTCGAGCAGCAACGCATCCGGCGCCTCGATGCTGACCAGCGGCGTGAACCCCTGTGCCCAGCGCGCCAGGCGTGCCAGCTGCCGCTGCTCGAGCAGCGGGTCGCGTTCGTGGAACTGCAGGTCCGGCACGCGCACGCGGGCGGCATTGAGCGCCAGCCCCGTGGCAAGGCCTGCGCGCAGCGCCGCGGCATTGCAGGCGACGAGCGTGCGCACGCCCCCCTCGCCCGCGACGACCACGCGCGGCCGCGTGTCGGCGGCGACGACGACCAGCGGCAGTGCCGTCAGCTGCACGGCCAGCCACAGCTGGCGTGGCGCGGGCGCGGTGCGCGGTGGTGGTGCCACGGGTGGCGGTGGCGGGGACGGCACGACCCCGAACAGATCGCCGGTGCGATCGTCGGCGGGCCGCGTGCCCGCCCTGCCGCGCAGGGCCTGGCGCGGTGCCATGATCGTCAGGCCCCGAGGACGTCGTGAACCCTGACCGGACCGCCACCGCGGCGCTTGAGCACCATCAGGTCCAGCCCGGCGGCCGCAGGCTCCAGCGCGAGCCGCAGGCTCGCGGGCGATCCGCCCGCCTGCTGGTGCCGCGGCCGGAACAGCACGGTCAGCGTCTGTCCGCTCTCAGCGGCGAGCTTGAGCCGGCGCAACCAGCGGTCATCGGCGCGATCCAGCCAGGCGAGCACCGCGGCACAGTGACCGGACTGCAGCGTCTGCTCGAGGGCCCACAGCCGGTCCTCCATGCGCACGGCACTGATCAGCAGCAGCCGATCCGCCGCAATGCCACCCTGCGCGAGGGCTGGTGGATACGGCGCATGGGGAGGCGCAACCCAGGCGAACCAGCGCCGCGCCTGGCCCGGCGGCCCGACGGCCAGGGCGCGCAGCGCCGGCAGCAGCAGGGAGAGTTCGCCAATGCCAGGCTCGGGCAGCAGCAGCTCGATCAGCGTCCCCAGCGGCCAGCCACCGCCAGGCAACTCGGCATCAAGCCGCGGCCAGCCACTGGGCTGGCAGGCCGTCGCGCCGGGGCCACCACCGCGGGCGCGCCACACATCGGCGCCGGCCAGCAGCGCCTCGAGGGATCGGTTCATCACGCGCCCTGATGGCCGGCACGACGGCCGGTCGCTACTGCAGGAACTCGGTGCGATTGCCGCGGCGCAGGACGCCGACGACGACCCCCTCGATCAGCATCGACTGCTCCTTGAGGTCGACGCGGATCGGTTCGAAGTCGACGTTCTCCGGCAGCAGCCAGACAACCGAGCCTTCCTGGCGGTAGCGCTTCACGGTGACCTCGTTCTCGAGGCGCGCCACGACGATCTGGCGGTTGCGCACCTCGGGCGTGCGGTGCACAGCGACCAGATCGCCATCCATGATGCCGATGTTCTTCATCGACATGCCCTGTACCTTGAGCAGGTAGTGCGGACGCGGGTTGAACAGCTTGGGGTCGACCTGGAAGCGGCCCTCGATGTGCTCCTCGGACATGATCGGGCGACCCGCGGCAACACGGCCGATCAACGGCAGGCCCATCTGGTCACGCATCGTGTCCTTGAGCTGGATGCCGCGCGAGGTCCCGGGCATCAGGTCGATGACACCCTTGCGCTTCAGGGCTTTCAGATGCTCCTCGGCGGCGTTGGCCGACTTGAAGCCGAGGGCAGCGGCGATCTCGGCCCGGGTCGGCGGCATGCCGGACTCCTCGAGCTGGTCGCGGATGAAATCGAGGATCTGGCGTTGGCGCGGGGTCAGGTCGCTCATGGTGCTCCCCTGTATGGACATACAGATGACTGTGATTATATCCAGTTGTTTGGATCTGGCAACCCATCCCCCGCCCGCGACCTGCAAACGGTCGCCTCCGCGGTCCGCGCACGGCCTCCTGAACTCACGGCACGCGCCCGCTAAGCGCGCCACCGCACCCTCGCGGCGGAAAAAGCACAAATAGCCGCCAATGTCGCAACTGCACGACACATAAACCCAATGGTGCGACGTTAAGTAATCAGGTAAATTTGCGACCCGTAGTGGCGCGCATGACGCGTCCCCGCACTGGCCCAGAGGCTGCGGCGTTGTTTAGCTGTGATATCCAGAAGACTCAGGAGTTTTTCATGACCAAGATTCTCAAGGTTGGCGCTGCTGCGCTGTGCGTCGTGTTCATCGCCGGTTGCGCGACGGATCTGAAGCCGATCCAGTCGCAGATCGATGATCTGAAGACCCAGGTCAGCAAGCTGTCGTCCCAGCAGGACAGCGCGAAGGCCGCCGCGGACAGCGCCGCCCGCGCCGCCCAGGCTGCCCAGACCGCCGCCCAGCAGGCCCAGAGCCGCGCTGACGCGGCCGCCTCCGCTGCCACGGCGAGCCAGCAGTGCTGTGATGCGACGAACGAGAAGATCGATCGCATGTTCAAGAAGTCGGTCTCGAAGTAAGGCACCGACGAACCGCCCCCGCGCGACTCCCTCGGGACTCGCGCGACGGTTCAAGAAAAGCCGCGGCCCCGCCGCGGCTTTTTCTTTGCACGCGAATCCCTTCCCGTGCCCTGCAGGGCACGGTACGGACGCGCCCACTGCCAGCGCGCACACGGCGACTGACCGTGGCCAATCCCTGGCTGACGATCCCGCTCGATGACTACGAAGCGCACATGGCGCTGCCCGCGGTCGCGCAGGCCCAGATGCTGGCCGGGGAACTAGTGCTCGCCGTCCGCCAGCGGACCCCTGCTTCCTGCGCGATCATCGGCTGCGCCGGTGGCAATGGCTTCGAGGAACTCGCCCTCGCCGGCGTCAAGCGCATCGTCGGCATTGACCTCAACCCGCTGTATGTCGCCGCCGCCCGTGCGCGCCACGCGGACATAGAAGGCCTGGAACTGCACGTCGCCAACGTCGAACAGCCGCTCGCCGATTGCGCGCCGGTCGAACTGGTCTTCGCCGGCCTGGTCTTCGAATACCTCGACACCATCGCCGCGCTCGCCACGCTGCGGACACTGTGTCGGCCTGGCGGCACGATGGTCGTGGTGCTGCAGGGAGCCAGCGCAGGTCAGGCGCCGGTGACGGCGACCCCGTTCAAGAGCCTGCAGACACTTGCGCACCTGATCAGACTGCAGGAGCCGGCCGCACTAAACGCCCTCGCGCGTGATGCCGGCTTCACGCCAAGCACGGCGCTCACACGGGCACTGCCGTCCGGCAAGCGCTTCGAGATCCTTCACTTCGACGGCTGAGACGATGGCCGACACGCCGGCACCCGCGACATGGGTCTTACCGCTATTCGGCCCACGGCTATCGCTGCCGTCCCAGCCGCGCGCCGCCCGCGTTGGCAGGCAGCGCGAGCGTATCCTAGGAGTCGCACTCCGGTTGCGGCGCGCCTGCCAATGACCCTTGCGGACACTCTGCGTACGACCCGCCTCTCGCGCCTGGCGACGGCGCGCCCCGCCGCGCTCGCGCGCCGATCCGACGCCATCGCGCGATTGCGACTCGCGCTGCGTGCGCTGAGCGCGCAGGTTGCCGAGGAATATCTGGTCGCGGTCCGCGCCGCGCGCAGGCGTGCGGGCCGCCGCGCTATCCATCAGCTGCGCATCGTGACGCGCCGTGTCCTGGCGCTGCGCGAAGTGTTGCAGGCGATCGACCCGACGCCGGCAGACGAAAGGCTGGAATCGCACCTGCAGCGGCCGTTCCGCCGCTGTGGTCGCCTGCGCGATCTGCAGCTCATGGCGCAGCGGCTGAACACCCTGGCGCCGCAAACCGCCGCGGGCCGTCACCTGCGACGGGTGGTCAAGCGGCGTGAACGCAGGGCTCGGGAACGTACCGAGCGGGCGCTTGCCAACGCCCACCCCCGCCGCGTGGCGACGATGCTGAACGCGGCCGCGCGCCGTGCCGGCACCCGCCTTCTGGACCGCCGTGCGCGCGCCGTCGGCCTGCGCGCGATCTCACGCTGCGTGCAGCAGGCCGAAGATGACCTGCTCGCGGCACGCCTGCGCGCAACCGGCGGAGAGGCGACCGCGATCCACCGCGCCCGCATCGCGCTCAAGCAGTGCAGGTATCTGCTGGAACTGGTCGCGCCTCTGGGGCTGACCCCCACGCCGGGCGAGTACGACCAGCTACGCCGACTCCAGCAGGCGTTGGGCGCGTTGACGGACTGTTCGACGATGCTGCGGATTTTGGCGCGTTACGCCGACGCCCATCCGGCCGAGGCGCAGCGGCTCGGCCCGCTGCGGCGCGAGATCACAACACAGCAGGCACGGCTGGCCCTGCGCCTGACCTGATCACGTCCCGTCGGCGTTCCGTCGTGCACGACCACTCGGCGCGACGGTCCGGTGGCTTACCGCCAGATGGCATCGACCGCAGCGCAGGGCTTGGCCGGCACATCGGGGAAGCAAAGGCCGCTCGCGGCGGCCGGGGCGCGAATCAAAGCGCCCCGCCGCTCCCGGCGTTCGGCACATCGGCGACCGCCACCGGAATGCCCTGCGCCTGCTCGAACGCGTTCTCGGCGCGTTCCCAGGTGACCGGCCCCGCCGGATGCGTGCGCACCGCCATCGCGACCAGGCGCGCGAGCGAGGAGCGATCCGGTGCGAGCACGGCGCTGTTGGTCGCCTCGAGGGGCGGATGCACCTCGACGTAGAGGTGTCCGTCGCTCCAGCCCACCTTGTGCGGCTGGTTGACGAGCCGTACCGGCGTGTCGACCGCGACCATCTTGAACAGCTCCTCGATGTGCTCCGGGTAGAGCCGCATGCAGCCGTGCGTGACCTGCATGCCGACGCCGGCCGGCTTGTTCGTGCCGTGGATCAGGTAGGAACCGCCGGGGATCGCGAGCCGCATCGCGAACAGACCCATCGGGTTGTCCGGTCCCGGTGGGATCATCTTCGGCAGGATATCGCCGCGCGCAGCGTGTTCCATGCGCACCGACTCCGGCGGATACCAGGCCGGGTCCTTGATCTTCTTCTCGATCTTGGTGAGTCCGAGCGGCGTCGACCAGTCCATCTTGCCGACACTGACCGGAAAGCTCACGACCACTCTCGCCTCGCCGGGTTTCGCCGGCGGGTAGTAGTAGAGGCGATGCTCCGGCAGGTTGACGACGATGCCCTCGCGCGGCGCGTCCGGCAGCACGCGCCGCAACGGCAGGCGCACGACGGTGCCCTCGCCCGGCAGCCACGGATCGACGCCGGGATTGGCGTTGACCACTTCCTCGTAACCGAGTCCCTCGCGTCGCGCGAGATCGATCAGCGTGTCGTCACGCGTCGCGCGGATCTCGGCGTAGTCGCCGACCAGGTCGCTGTCGGCGGAAAGGGCGTAGGTCGCCGCCCCTGCTGGCGCACCGACCATCAGCGCGAGCAGGCTGATCAGTGCCAGCCTCGACAGGCGGATTGCATTGCGGTCGATCATGTCAGCACTGTCCCCGTATCGCGCCACTCGCACCCGCGGCCCGATGCCGCCCGCCCCTAGAAGCGCAGCAGCGCCGAACCCCAGGTGAAGCCGCCGCCGAAGGCCTCCAAGAGCAGCATCTGGCCGCGCTGGATGCGCCCGTCGCGGACCGCGGTGTCCAGCGCGAGCGGCACGGAGGCGGCCGACGTGTTGCCGTGGTGCGTGACGGTCACGACCACCCGCTCCATCGGCATGTCGAGCTTGCGCGCAGCCGCCTGGATGATGCGCAGGTTCGCCTGGTGCGGCACCAGCCAGTCGATCTCGGACTTGTCGACGCCGGCCTTGGCGAGCGTCTGGTCGACCAGCTGCGAGAGCTTGTTGACGGCGACCTTGAAGACCTCGTTGCCCTTCATCGTCAGCGCCGCAGGCTCGCCGGCGCGCAGCCGGTCAAAGCCGCTGGAGACGCCGAACGGGTAGCTCAGCAGGTCACGGTACTGGCCGTCGGCGGAGATGATCGTGGTGAGGATGCCGGGCTCCTCGGAAGCCTTCAGCACTACCGCACCAGCGCCGTCGGCGAACAGCACGCAGGTGGTCCGATCGTTCCAGTCCAGGATCCGGGTCAGCGCCTCGGCACCAATCACCAGCGCGCACTTGGCCTCGCCCAGACGGATGAACTTGTCGGCGATCGACAGCGCGTACATGAAGCCGCTGCAGGCGGTCTCGAGGCTGAGCGCAGCGGTATCGTGAATGCCCAGAGCCGCCTGCACGATCGTCGCGACGTTCGGGAACACGACATCCGGCGTCGTCGTGCCGACGATCACGAAGTCGATGTCTGCGGGGCCTACGCCTGCCGCCTCCATCGCGCGGCGCGCGGCGATCGTGGACATCGACGAGGTCGTCTCGTGCGGCGCGGACACGTGGCGGGACTCGATGCCGGTCCGACTGCGAATCCACTCGTCGGTGGTGTCGACCAGCTTTTCGAGGTCGGCATTGGTGACGACCTTCTCCGGGAGGTAGCTGCCGGTTCCCGCGATCCGTGAATACATGTCAGCCTGCCTGTCGTTTGAGCTCTGCGGCGATCTGCGCCGGAACGTCGTTGCGCGCCTCTAGTACCGCGACACGCACCGCCTGCGCGAACGCCACCGCATCGGCACCGCCGTGGCTCTTGATAACGATACCCGCGAGCCCGACCATGCTCGCGCCATTGTAGCGCCGCGGGTCGAGACGTCGCTTCAGTCCGCCGAGGGCAGCGCCGGCGAGCAGCGCCGACAGCTTGCGCCACGGGCTTGCGGTGAATTCCCCCCTGATCGCCCCGCCCATCATGCGCGCGAGGCCTTCCATCGACTTGAGCGCGACGTTGCCGGTGAAGCCGTCCGTGACGACCACCTCGACCGCGCCGCCGCAGATGTCGTTGCCCTCGACGTAGCCGACGTAGTTCAGCGCGGTGGCCTGCAGCCGCTGGTGCGCGGCCTTGACCAGTTCGTGGCCCTTGATCTCTTCGGCGCCGATGTTGAGCAGGCCGACCCGCGGCCGCTCGCCACCTTCGAGGTCGGCAGCGACGATCGAACCCATCACGGCGAACTGCACCAGCTGCTCGGGCGTCGCACTGGTGTTCGCGCCGAGATCGAGCATCAGCGTCTGGCCGCGTTCGGATGGGATCGCCGCGAGGATCGCGGGCCGTTCGATGCCCTCGATCATGCCGAGCACGAAGTGGCCGCTCGCCATCAGCGCGCCGGTGTTGCCGGCGCTGACGCAGGCCGCAGCGTCCCCTGCGCCGACGAGGTCGAGCGCGCGCCGCAGCGAGGAATCCTTCTTGCGACGAATCGCGTCACGCGGTAATTCGTCCATCGCGACGACCTGCGATGCCGCGACCACGCGCACGCGCTCGCGCTCACGGGCCGTGAGCTGCGCCAGCAGCGGTTCTATCTGGTCGGGGATGCCGACGAGTTGCAGCTCGAGCCCGGGCTCGGACCGCAAAACGGCAAGGGCCCCGGCCACACAGGCCCGGGGCCCCAGATCGCCGCTCATCGCGTCGACGGCGATGGAGACTCTGAACGGCAAGCGACTCAAGCTCGCAGGCGCCAGCGGGTAGGTACCGACGCGGGTCCTATTCCTCGGTGGCGGCAACCGGCGTGTCGATCACCTTCTTGCCGCGGTAGTAACCGTCGCGGGTGACGCGGTGACGCAGATGCGTCTCACCGGAGGTCGGGTCGGTCGACAGCGCGGGCGCCGACAGGTGGTCGTGCGAACGGTGCATGCCGCGCTTGGACGGCGTCTTTCTGCTTTTCTGAACGGGCATCGGTCTTTACTCCTCGGATTCCAAATTCTTCGATCAGCGCTTGAGCAGGTCGCGCAGGTCGCCGAACGGACGATGCACCGGGCCTTTCGCCTCGGACACCGCCACCTCGACCTTTTCGGCCTCGGCGTCGTCCTCGACCTGCGCTGCCATCCGCAGCGCGCAATCCGCGGGCGTCGCGTGCATGGGCACGAGCGGCAACGCCAGCAACAACTCATCCTCGACGAGCTCGTCGAGCAGGATACGGCCGTGGGGGGCCGTCACCGCGTCGAACTCGTCCGGCACCTGCGTCGCCTCGGCGTCGCTGGCCACGAAGGCCACTCGCACCGACGATTCTATGACCGTCTCGAACTGCGCCAGGCACCGCTGGCATACCAGCCACACGGTCGCCGTCAATTCGCCTTCCACCGCCGGACAATGGCCAGTGTGGTGGAACCGCAGCTGGACCGTCGCGCGACCGCCCGGCCGCGCCAGACTGTCCCGCAGCCGCTCGAAACCGGTGACCTCGTAGACGCGGTTCAGCGTGGCCTGCTCTACCGCGAGCAGCCCGACATCCAGCGGATCTTCGACGGGCCTCGCCATAGGGGCGCGTATCATAGTGACCGCCCCGTCCCCTGTCAAAGCAAATTCACATGCAACGCTTTGATTTGAAAGCGTTGATGCACTGCCTCCGGAATCCGCTCGATGCCGCACCGCAATCCTCCGCTGATCCTGGCCTCGACCTCCCGTTACCGGCGCGACCTGCTCGAACGCCTGCGCCTGCCCTTTCAGACCGAGAATCCCTCGGTCGACGAGGCCGCCGAGCCCGGTGAGGCGCCGCCGGACCTCGCCCTGCGGCTCGCCCTGGCGAAGGCTGCCGCAATCGCCGCCCGCCATCCGGACGCCGTCGTGGTCGGCTCCGATCAGGTGGCGACCGTGGACGGCGAGGCCCTGGGCAAGCCCGGCAGCGTCGAGCGCGCGCGCCTGCAGCTGGCGCGCGCCAGCGGCACGACGGTGACGTTCCACACCGCCGTCGCGGTGATCCGCCCGCGGGGCGCTGGCCAGGAACTGCACCGGGACGAGACCCGGGTACGGTTCCGGCCGCTGAGCGAGGCCGCCATCGCCCGCTACGTCGAGCTGGACCAGCCGCTGGACTGCGCGGGCAGCTTTCGCTCGGAAGGCCTTGGGATCGCGCTGTTCGAGGCGATCGAGACCTGTGACCCGACCGCGCTGGTGGGACTGCCGCTGGTGTGGCTGTCCGGGGCGCTGGCGCGCGCCGGTCTGGACGCGCTGGCCTAACCCCGCTCGCGCGCAGCGGCGCAGTCAACCGCCCGGCGGTAGACCGCACCCAGTTCGTCCTCTGGCCCGACCCGCATCTCCAGGTCCTTGAGCAGGCCGTTGGCGAGGCCATAGCACCAGCCGTGCACGGTCAACTGCCGACCACGGTTCCACGCCTCCTGAACGATCGACGTGTGACAGACGTTCGCCACCTGATCGATGACGTTGAGTTCGCACAGCAGCCGCGAGCGGGAAGCGGGATCCGCCAGTGGCCCGAGCAGCGTCTCGTGGCGGCGCATGACGTCCTGGACGTGGCGCAGCCAGTTGTCGATCAGCCCGAGCGGCCGCTGCTCCAGCGCCGCGATTACGCCGCCGCAGCCGTAGTGCCCCACCACCATGATGTCGGTGATCTTCAACACATCGACCGCGTACTGGATCACCGACAGACAGTTGAGGTCGGTGTGCACGACGACGTTGGCGACGTTGCGATGCACGAACATTTCGCCAGGCAGCAGGCCGACGATCTCGTTGGCGGGCACGCGGCTGTCGGAACAGCCAATCCACAGGTACTGCGGCGCCTGCTGGCGCGACAGCTTCGAGAAGAAATCCGGGTCCCGGGTGCTGATGGCTTGCGCCCAGGCGCGGTTGTTCTCGAAAAGGTGCGGCAACGTCTTCATCGGCGGCGCGACCTGCCCTTTTTCGTTCTGGTGGCGTTCAGCTGGTCGATCACCGCGGCCAGATCCTCGGGCAGCGGCTGGCTGAAGAAGTAGTTCTTGAGCGACCCCGGCCACTCGAACGACAGCGATTGTGCGTGGAGGAACAGGCGCTTGAGGCCGAGGGTTTGCATCTGGGCGTTGTATTCGCGGTCGCCGTACTTGTCGTCACCGGCCACGGGATGGCCGGCGTGGGCCGCGTGCACGCGAATCTGATGCGTGCGGCCGGTCCCGAGATCGGCCTCGAGCAGCGTCGCGCGCGCGCCGAAGAAATCCACCGGGGTGAAGGTCGTGGTGGACTCCTTGCCGCTCGCCTGCACCCGCACGACCCGCTCGCCCGCCTGGCGGGCCTGCGTGTCGAGCGGGGCGTTGATGGTCTTCTTGCCTAGATCCCACGATCCCTTCACCAGCGCGAGGTAGCGCTTGTCGACCTGACCGTTGCGCAGCAGGCCGTGCAGGATCCGCAGCGCGGTCCGGTTGCGGGCCACCAGCAGCAGGCCGCTGGTGTCCCGGTCGAGGCGGTGCGCGAGTTCGAGGGTCTCCTGCGGGCGGGAGGCGCGCAGCGCCTCGATGACGCCGTGACTCAGGCCGCTGCCGCCATGCACCGCCATGCCGGAGGGCTTGGCGATGACCAGCAGGTTGTCATCCGAATGGATGATCGCCGACTCGATGGCGTCGACCATCGTCGAGGAGGCCCGCCGGATGACCGGCGCACCCTCCTCGACCGGGCGCACCGGCGGCAGCCGGATGTCGTCGCCGGCCGCGACCCGCTGCTCGGGTTTGGCGCGCTTGCCGTTGACCCGCACCTCGCCCTTGCGCAGCAACCGGTAGACGCGTGAGCGTGGAATACCCTTGAAGGCCCGCAACAGCCAATTGTCCAGCCGCTGGCCGTCGTCGTCGTCGAGCACCTTGACGTGGCTGGCCTTGGCGCCCGCGGTGGGGGGCGCTGCGGGGGATTCGGGATTCGAGTCGTAAGACATTGATTTACCGGCAATGGTCTGGTAGCTTATCGTTCCGTCAGGCGCCTGACGCCAGCGAACGCGAAGCGTTTCTGGGTCGTCGCCTCAGCGCGGTTCTCGCATCTCGAATCGTCCCCACCCTTGGGATCCTGCAAAGGCCCGGGTCCGGTCGGCGGAGTGCGTTGCGGCGACCGCATATTAGTTGGTCCGTGTTCCCCCGTCTCGGGTGATCGGATCATCGTTCGGCCGATGACTAGGATTCGCGGCTATTTCGCCGCCCGCCACGAAGCCACCTTAAGGGTGGACGCGGTGTCGACCGGTCAACGGGCTCATGAAGGAATGCAGGCAGGGTGCGCGCTCAGATCGGTCCTCAAGACCCCGTGCGCGCCCGCGTTTAGAAGATGGCTCAAGACTCTCCATCGACGACCCGCTCTGTCCACGCATTTTTCGCGACGCTCCCTCCCGTAGACAAGCTCCCAGCATCGGCCCCCGCCTGTACCCAAGTAGGGGCCCATGAAGAGAATGCTGATCAATGCAACGCAGCAGGAAGAGCTGCGCGTTGCCCTCGTTGATGGTCAAAAGCTTTACGACCTGTCGATCGAGATCCCGTCCAAGGAACAGAAGAAAGCCAACATCTACAAGGGCCGGATCACCCGGGTCGAGCCCAGCCTAGAGGCCGCTTTCGTCGAGTACGGCGCGTCGCGCCATGGCTTCCTGCCGCTCAAGGAAGTCTCCAAGGAGAACTTCCGCAGCCAGCCGCAGGGCGGCCGCATGAACATTCGCGAGCTGCTGACCGAGGGTCAGGAGATCGTGGTGCAGGTGGAGAAGGAGGAGCGCGGCAACAAGGGTGCTGCCCTCACCACGTTCATCAGCCTGGCCGGCCGCTTCCTGGTCCTGATGCCGAACAACCCGCGTGCCGGCGGCGTGTCGCGCCGCATCGAGGGTGAGGATCGCGACCTCACCCGCGAAGCGATGGACGGGCTGAACATCCCCGACGGCATGGGCGCGATCGTGCGCACCGCAGGCGTGGGCCGCACGACCGAAGAGCTGCAGTGGGACCTCGACAATCTGCGCACCAACTGGGAGGCCATCGAGGCCGCCTCGAAGGATCGCCCCTCGCCATTCCTGGTCTACCAGGAAAGCGACCCGGTGGCGCGCAGCCTGCGCGACTACTTGTCGGACGATATCGGCGAGGTGCTGTGTGACGACGAGGCCGCCTATCAGCGCGGCCAGGACTACATGGCGCGCTTCATGCCGCCGGACTCACAGCGCAAGCTGAAGCTGTACACGGACGACGTGCCGCTGTTCACGCGCTTCCAGATCGAGAGCCAGATCGAGTCGGCGTACTCGCACAAGGTCAACCTGCCCTCGGGCGGCAGCCTCGTGATCGACCACACCGAGGCGCTGGTGTCGATCGACATCAACTCCGCGCGCGCCACCCGTGGCAGCGACATCGAGACGACGGCGACCAACACCAATCTGGAGGCTGCCGAGGAGATCTCGCGCCAGCTGCGCATCCGCGACCTGGGCGGGCTGATCGTCATCGACTTCATCGACATGGAGTCGACCAAGAACCAGCGCTCGGTCGAGGACCGGCTGCGCGACTCCGTCAAGATGGACCGTGCGCGCATCCAGATCGGCAAGATCTCGCGCTTCGGCCTGTTGGAGATGTCGCGCCAGCGCCTGCGCCCGTCGCTGGGCGAATCGACGCACATCACTTGCCCG
Organism: Pseudomonadota bacterium; assembly: GCA_025356815.1. GTDB lineage: Bacteria > Pseudomonadota > Gammaproteobacteria > Steroidobacterales > Steroidobacteraceae > CAIKZZ01. Next base: position 36,292 of record JANXQL010000191.1, on the reverse strand, counting down.
CGATGCGTGGGTCTGGGCACGATCCGCAGCGTCGAGTCGCTTGCCCTGGCGATTCTGCGACTGATCGGCGAGGAGGCCCGCAAGGACCGCAGCTCCAAGGTCATTGCACAGCTGCCGGTCGAGGTCGCCACGTTCCTGATCAACGAGAAGCGCGACTGGCTGCGCGAAGTCGAGGAGCGCAATCACGCCGAAGTGATCCTGGTGCCCAACCCGCACATGCAGACCCCGAACTATTCGCTGCGCCGCGTGCGCGACGACGAGATGGGCCTGGCGGAGAATTCGGTCACCAGCTACTCGATGGCTGAGCAGCCGGCGGTAGAGATCGCGACCCCCAACGCCGAACCGAAGAAGGCCGTGGAACCTGCGGCCGTGCAGCCGATCATGCCGTCGGCGCCTGCGCCGGCGACGGCCAACGTCTGGTCGGCGACCCCGGAACCGGTGGCCGCACCCGCCGCACCCGCCGCGGCCCCGCCCCCGGCGGGCCCGGTCTATCGCGAGGGTATCTTCCACCGGATGTGGATCTGGCTGTTTGGTTCGGATGAGCAGCCCGCGTCGCACAGTGCCGGCGCCAAACGCGAGCGTGACGATCGCAACAATCGCAGCGGGCGCCCTAGCGGCCACCGCGACGAGCAGCGCCCGCCGCGCGGCCGCGACGGCAGCCGCGACGGCGGTCGCGATGGCCGCGGCAGTCGGGGTGGACGTGACCGTGGCCGCAGTGGTGGCCGTGGCGAGGGTGATCGCAGTCGCAGCGACGGCAACCGCGCCGATGCCGAGCGCAACCGCAACGACGCGGATCGACCGCGTCCGGACGCCGAGGGCCGCCGGCCCGAGGGCCGGCCCGAGGGTGATCGTCCCCGGCCGGAGGGTGAACGTGGTCGCCGCGAGGAACGTCCGGAGCGCGGCGAGCGCGGCGGACGTGACAGGAACCGTGACGGTGGTCGCGAGGGCAGCCGTGAGGGGGCGCCGCGTCAGGAGCGTCGTCCGGACCCACCGCGTGACGAGTCGAGACCGCCGCTGCCGGCGCCGTCGAACGATGACGCCGCGGCGCCGGGTGGCGAGTCGCTGAACCGGCCCGAAGGCGCCGAGGGCGCTGCCGAGAGCAGGTCCTCCGGTGAACGTCGCCGTCGGCGCGGGCGTCGGCGTGGTCGCGGTGGCAATCGCGACGGCGCGACGCCCGGCAGCGAGCCGCGTATCGGTGCCGAGGAGCAATTCAGTGCGAACGTGCCGGATATCGGCGACTCGGGTCGCTTCCCGGTTCTCGACGTCGAGGCCTACGAACGCAGCCAGACCCACAGCGCGCCTCAGCACGCCGCCGACGAAGCCCCTGCACCGCTGGCCGCTCCCGCGGCGCCCGCCTCGCTCGAGGCTATATCGGCACCTGCGCCGTCGATGACCCAGCCGACTCGGGACTGGGTGAGCGACACTCAGGCGCTCGCGCAGGCCTCGCCGGTCGCGCCAGTGGTCCTCAGTTCCACGGAGGAAGAAGAGGCGGCCGCCGCTGCCGCTGCGGCAACCGCGACGCCGTCTGCATCCGCCACGGCGCACGCTGAACCGGTTGCGGTAGTCGCAGCGCAGGCAGCGACGCCACCGCCCGGCGGTTCGACGGGCTAGGAACTGCTGCTGCGCGCGCCTTCGGCGCGCAGCCGTCGCAGCAGGCCACGTGACGCGGCTTCGGTCAGGTCAAGTACCTGTTCGAAGCCGCTCTGGTCTCCATCGTACGGATCCGGCACCTCGTCGAGCTCCAGCTCCGGCGCGAATTCCATGAATCGACGCAGCCGGGCCGCATAGCTGGCCGGCGCAATCGCCGCGGCATCGGCCAGGTTGCGCTGGTCCATCACGAGCACGTGGTCGAAGCGTTCGAAGTCGGCCGCCACCAGCTGGCGTGCCCGCAGACCGCTCAGGTCGATGCCACGCCTGCGCGCAGCCGCCTGCGAGCGCAGGTCCGGTGGCGCACCCAGGTGATAGTCGTGCGTGCCGGCCGAATCGATTTCGATCGCAAGCTCCGCGGCCTCGCGTCGCACCAGCGCACGGAACACGCCCTCCGCGGTCGGTGAGCGACAGATATTGCCCATGCAGACGAACAGCACCGAGACAGGGCGGGTGACTATGACCATGTATCCTTATACCGCAGCGATGCCGCCGCCTTCATCCCCGTCGGCCCGTCGTGGCTGCCGTGAGCGCCTCTCGCACCATCCTGCTTGCGTTGCGCGCCGTCTGCCCGTGCCGCCGCCTTGCCGCGGCACCGCCTGGCGCCCGATACGATAAGCTGCGTGCCCCCGCTCCCGCCGGAATCTCCCTTGTTGCGCTACTTCGAATCACTGGTCTCGCCGTACCCGGACGCCCCGCCGCCGCCGCTGCCACGCGGCCTGATCGGCTTCCTATGGGCCTGCACGCGCGGCACGCGCCAGTACATCGCGATCATGACCGCGGCGACCGCGCTGATCGGCGCGTTCGAGGCGCTGCTGTTTAGCATGCTCGGCCGGGTGGTCGACTGGCTGTCGAAGGTCCCGCCGGCCAAGATCTGGGTCACCCAGCGTCACCAGCTGCTGCTGCTTGCCGCCATTCTCGCCGCCAGCACGCTGCTGGTCACGTTGCAGAGCATGCTGCGGCGCCAGACCCTCGCCGGCAACTTCGCGATGCGGCTGCGCTGGGACTTCCACCGCAACATGCTCGCGCAGAGCCTGAGCTTCTACCAGGACGAGTTCGCCGGTCGCGTCGCCGCGAAAGTCATGCAGACCGCACTTGCGGTGCGCGACGCATGGATGATCGTCGCCGATATCCTGGTCTACATCCTGATCTACTTCACGACGATCCTGCTGGTCGTCGGCAACTTCAGTGGCTGGCTGCTGATGCCTTTCGTCGGCTGGCTCAGCCTGTACGCGCTGTCAGTCTGCTACTACGTGCCGCGCCTTGCAGCGGTGGGCAAGGCGCAGGCGGATGCACGCTCGCTGATGACCGGGCGGATCACGGATGCCTATACCAACATCGCCACCGTGAAGCTGTTCTCGCACACGCGGCGCGAGAGCGGCTACGTGCAGGGGGCGATGGCGGAGTTCCTGCGCACGGTCTATCGGCAGATGCGCATGGTCACCTCGTTCGAGGTGGTCAATCACAGCCTGAGCATGGTGCTGATCATGGGCACGGCCGGAACGACGCTCTGGTTGTGGAGCCAAGGTTCGCTGGGCATCGGCGGTGTCGCGGCGGCGACCGCGATGGCACTGCGCCTCAACGGCATCTCCCACTGGGTGATGTGGGAGTTCGCCTCGCTGTTCGAGCACGTCGGCACGGTCCAGGACGGTATCGGCACGCTCTCCAGCCCGCATACGATCGTCGACCAGCCCGACGCGAAGGAACTCGCCGTGGCTCGCGGCGAGGTGCGCTTCGAGGGCGTCACCTTCGCCTACGGCGAACTCGACGACGGCCGACGCCGCCCGGTCATCGACCGGCTCGACCTGGTGGTCGCCTCCGGCGAGAAGCTCGGCCTGGTCGGCCGCTCCGGTGCTGGCAAGAGCACGATCGTGAACCTGCTGCTGCGCTTCTATGACGTACGCTGCGGCCGCATCCTGATCGACGGCCAGGACATCGCAGCGGTGACGCAGGACAGCCTGCGCGCGCGCATCGGCATGGTGACGCAGGACACCTCCCTGCTGCACCGCTCGGTACGCGATAACATCCTCTACGGGCGCCCGGACGCCTCGGACGAGCAGATGATCGCCGCGGCGAAGCGGGCCGAGGCGCATGAATTCATCTTGACGCTGCGCGATGCGCGCGGCCGCACCGGCTACGACGCCCATGTCGGCGAGCGCGGCGTGAAGCTCAGCGGCGGCCAGCGCCAGCGCATCGCGATCGCCCGGGTGATGCTCAAGGACGCGCCGATCCTGCTGCTGGACGAGGCCACGAGCGCGCTCGACAGCGAGGTCGAGGCCGCGATCCAGCAGAGCCTGTACCGGCTGATGGCTGGCAAGACGGTGATCGCGATCGCCCACCGCCTGTCGACGATCGCCGCCATGGACCGGCTGGTGGTCCTCGACCAGGGTGTCGTCGTCGAGACCGGCGACCATGCCAGCCTGCTCGCCCGCGAGGGCCTGTACGCGCGCCTCTGGGCCCACCAGACCGGCGGCTTCCTCGGCGACCAGGTCGACGTCACGCCCCTGCGCCACGGCAGCCTGCCGCGCGGCTGACGCGCCCGCTGCGGGCCCGCATGTGGCCGTGGCCCACGACGGTAGTGGCCGCGAAAATGGTGGAATGCACTTATCGCGCTCGCCGACGATAGCGCTCCAAATCCCATCCAGACCTTGCCAGCAGGAAGCGGATGTCCAGTACCACGGCTCAGACGACCCCGTCGCGGGCGGATCGCCCGCGACCCGTGCCCTCCCGGTCGCGCTGGCCCGCGCGGCTGGACCTGCTGCAGAGCCTGAGCGGGCTTGCGCTCGGGCTGTTCATGTGGGGTCACATGCTGTTCGTCTCCTCGATCCTGGTCAGCCGGGACGCGATGTGGGCGATCTCGCGGTTCTTCGAGGGCTACTTCTTCCTCGGCCACAGCGTGCCGTGGCTGGTCTCGGTGATCGTCGCGGTGGTCTTCACGCTGTTCGCGTGCCACGCGGCGCTCGCGCTGCGCAAGTTTCCCGCCAGCTACACGGCGCACCGCACCTTCCGCGACCACCTGCACGCGATGCGCCATGAGGACACGACGCTGTGGTACTGGCAGGTGCTGACGGGCTTTGCGCTGTTCTTCCTGGCATCGCTGCACCTGGGCACGATGTTGCTGCGTCCGGACAGGATCGGGCCATTCGAGTCGGCGGATCGCGTCTGGTCCGACTCGATGTGGCCGATCTACCTTGTGATGCTGTTCGCCGTCGAGATCCACGGTGGCGTCGGCCTGTATCGGCTCGCTCTGAAGTGGGGCTTTCTCGAGGGAGCCCATCCCGCCACGACCCGGCGGCGGCTGCGGCTGGCGAAGTGGACGCTGACCGCCTTCTTCCTCGTGCTGGGCCTCGCCTCGCTCGCCGCCTACATGCGCATCGGCATGCAGCACGCGCCGCATTACGGCGAAAATTACGTCCCGGCATGGCTAACGGGAGTCGCGCGGTGAAGATCGTCTATACCGACGTGCTGGTGGTCGGCGGTGGGCTGGCAGGCCTCAGGGTCGCGGTGGGCGTGCGCCGCCGCGGACTCGACGCGCTGGTGCTGTCGCTGGTGCCGCCGAAGCGCTCGCACTCGGCGGCTGCCCAGGGCGGCATGCAGGCGAGCCTCGCCAACACGACCAAGGGCGAAGGCGACAACGAGGACGTGCATTTCGAGGACACCGTCCGCGGCAGCGACTGGGGCGCGGACCAGCCGGTCGTGCGCATGTTCGTCAATACCGCGCCCAAGGCCGTGCGCGAGCTCGCCGCCTGGGGCGTGCCCTGGAGCCGCGTGCGCAAGGGCGATCGCGAGGTCATCATCAACGGTCAGCGCGTCACTCTGACCGAGTCGGAGGCCGCGCACGGACTGCTCGCGCAGCGCGACTTCGGCGGTACGCGCAAGTGGCGCACCTGCTACGTATCCGACGGTACCGGGCATGCGATGCTCTATGCGGTCGGCGATCAGGCGATCGCCCACGGCGTGCCGGTGCATGAGCGCAAGGAAGCCCTCGCGCTGTTGCGCGACGCCGACCGTTGCTGCGGTGCCGTCGTGCGCGACCTCGCCACCGGCGAGCTGGTCGCGTACGTGTCGCGCGCCACCGTCATCGCGACCGGCGGCGCGGGCCGGCTCTACCGGGTCACGACCAACGCCGTGATCTGCGAGGGGATGGGCGCCGCGCTCGCGCTCGAGACGGGGGTGGTCGCCCTCGGCAACATGGAGGCCGTGCAGTTCCACCCGACCGGCATCTTCCCGGCCGGCATCCTCGTCACCGAAGGCTGCCGCGGCGACGGCGGCCTGCTGCGCGATGCCGCCGGGCACCGGTTCATGCCCGACTACGAGCCGGAGAAGAAGGAACTCGCCTCGCGCGACGTCGTTTCGCGTCGCATGGCAGAGCACATCCGCAAGGGCCACGGCGCCCCATCCCGGTTCGGCCCGCACCTGTGGCTGGACATCACCCAGCTCGGTCGGGCACACATCGACCGCAACCTGCGCGAGGTCAAGGAGATCTGCCGCTACTTCCTCGGCGTGGATCCCGCCGAGGCCTGGATCCCGGTGCACCCGGCGCAGCACTACACAATGGGCGGAATTCGCACGCGCCACAGCGGCGAGAGCCCGACCCTGCGCGGCCTGTTCAGTGCCGGCGAAGCGGCCTGCTGGGACCTGCACGGGTTCAACCGCCTCGGTGGCAATTCGGTGGCGGAGACCGTGGTCGCCGGCATGATCGTCGGCGAATTCGTCGCTGACTTCTGCCAGGGACCCGGCGGCGAGATCAGCATCCCGACCGCGCTCGTGCGCGATGCGGTCGCGGCGCAACAGGCGGCACTGGACGCGCTGCTCGGCGGTGGCACGGAAAGCGCCGACGCGATCAGGGTGGAAATGCAGCAGGTCATGACCGACCGCGTCGGTATCTTCCGCGACGGCGCGTCACTGACGCTGGCTGTCGAGGCACTGGAGGCGCTGCTGCTGCGCAGCCGCCGCATCGGTGTGCGCAGCAACGCTCCCGGTCCCAACCCGGAGCTGGTCACTGCCTACCGGGTGCAACGGATGCTGAAGGTGGCCCTGTGCATCGCCTGCGGCGCGCTCGCCCGGGAGGAGAGCCGCGGCGCGCACTTCCGCGAGGACTTCCCGCGCCGCGACGATGCCCACTGGCTGCAGCGCACGCTCGCCACCTGGCCCGACCCCGCCGCGACACGCCCCACGCTTGCCTACGAACCCCTGCAGGTGGAGTCGATGGAGCTGCCGCCGGGCTGGCGCGGCTACGGGGAGCGAAATCACATCGAGCATCCGCAGACGCCGGCACGAGCGGCATCGGTCGAGGCCGCACGCGCCATTCCCGGCCTGCACCGGTACGACCTGCAGCGCGAGCTCATGGCATACCGGCACCTGCTGCCGCCGTCGCTGCAGGGTGACAACGAACGCCTCGGGGAGCCGCTGCGATGAGCGCCCCCCGCCAGATCCGCCTGAACGTGTTCCGGCACAACCCGCAGGACCCGGCGAGCACGCCGCACCTGCAGACCTACCTCGTCGAGGAGGCGCCCGGCATGACGCTGTTCCTCGCGCTGAGCGAGCTGCGTGAACGACAGGATCCGTCACTGGCATTCGACTTCGTCTGTCGCGCCGGCATCTGCGGCAGCTGCGGCATGGTCGTCAACGGGCGACCCCGGCTTGCGTGCCGGACGCTGACTCAGGAACTGCCTGCCGAGATCACGCTGCTGCCGCTGCCCGCTTTCGCGCTGATCGCGGACCTGTCGGTGGACAGCGGCAGCTGGATGCGCGCGATGACCGAGCGCCTGCAGGCCTGGCTGCACGCGGCCGATCCGGCGCCGGACCTGTCGCGCCTCGAGGCCCGCATGGATCCGGACCTTGCGGACCAGATCTACGAGCTGGATCGCTGCATCGAGTGCGGCTGCTGCGTGGCGGCCTGCGGCACGGTGCAGATGCGCCACGACTTCGTCGGCGCGGTGGGGCTCAACAAGATCGCACGTTTTGGGCTGGATCCACGCGATACGCGCAGCGACGCCGAATTCTACGACCTGGTCGGCGGCGATGAAGGCGTGTTCGGCTGCATGACCCTGCTCGCCTGCCACGATGTGTGCCCGAAGGAACTGCCGCTGCAGACGCAGATCGCGTTCCTGCGCCGGCGCATGCTGCGCGCCGGCGCCTGAATCAATCGGCCGAGGGCGGTGGCGGACCTCGCGGGAGTCCGGCTCAGGGCTGAGGCGCCGCCACCGTGCCGCGACCGGCCGCATAGGGGTAGTGCGCGAAGATCCGCTCGACCAGCGGCGGCAGCGAGACCTCCGGCGTGCGCAGCTTCGCCTCGCTGACCTCGCCGAGCGCGACGCCCTCCCAGACGCTCTGCTTGCGAACGCGGTCGACGATGTCGATGTTCAGCGTGCCTTCGTTGACGTCGCGCGCGGTCTCAAGGCAGCCGTAGCCGAACAGCGGCCCCTCGATTCCGTAATAACCGCTGCGCAACCCCATCCCTGCCGCCGGGACCGACGACAGCTCCTGCTTGCGGCGCACGTTGGCCTGGAAGTTCACCAGCAGGTCGGGGTTCTCGGCCGCGCGGTAGCCGCGCTTCTCCATCTCGACCGCGACGGCCGCCTTCAGCGCCCGCGACACGATGGTCGAGTAGTCGCCGCGATCGGTGCCGGTGCGCTCGACGAATCCATAGGTACGGTAGGTGCCGAAATCCGCCGCCGGATCGGCGGTTGCCCGCACCGTCGGTCCCGAGGCGCAGCCTGCCAGCATCGCGGTCGCGACCAGCGCCGCCATCACGGCAGCCCAACGTCCAGACTTGCGCATTTCCATGTCGGCTCCTTGAAATCCCATGCGGCATCTTGTCGCGTCGCGGCCGTCGCCACAACCGCCGGGCGGCGGCTCGCCTCGGATGCGGCCGTCACCAGCTAGAACGCACGACCCGGCCGGCCGTTGACGCCGCTCAGCGTCCGGCAGCGGCCAGCAGGCCCTCGACCCGGGCGAGGTCCGCCTCGGTGTCGACGCCGGGTCCGGGTACCTCACACGCGACCGCGACGGCGATCGACAGCCCGTTCTCCAGTGCCCGCAGCTGCTCGAGGCGCTCGGCGCCCTCCAGCGGCGTGGGCGCCATGGCGGCGAGCTGTCGAAGCGTCGCCACCCGGTAGGCGTAGATGCCGATGTGCCGCAGCGCCCCGCCCCAGGCGGATACGCCCCAGTCACCGGCGAGCGCCGCGTCGCGCGGCCAGGGCAGCGGCGCGCGACTGAAGTACAGCGCAAGTCCGCGCGCGTCGCAGACGACCTTGACCGCATTGGGATCGATGAACTCCTCGTGCGAACGTACCGGGGTCGCGAGCGTCGCCAGCGCCGCCCGCGGCGTCGCCGTGAGCAGCGCCGCGACCTGGGCGACGTTGGCGGCGGCGAGCAGCGGCTCGTCGCCCTGTACGTTGACGACCACGTCCTCGTCCGCCCAGCGGCGGCGCTGGACCACTTCGGCCAGGCGGTCCGTGCCGGACGGGTGGGCCGCCGAAGTCATCTCGACGTCGGCACCGCAGGCTCGGCAGGCGCTCGCGATCCTCTCGTCGTCGGTCGCGACGACGACTTCGCGCGCGCCGGCCGCCGCCGCGCGCTCGAGCACGTGTTCGATCATCGGACGTCCGGCGATCAGCCGCAGCGGCTTGCCCGGCAGTCGCGTCGCGGCGTAACGGGCCGGTATGACGACGCGGAACATCAGCGCGCCAGCGCCGGATCGTCGCTGCCCAGGCGCCGCGCGTCCTCCTCCAGCAGCATCGCCATCTCCTCGCGCACCGGAAAGGCCAGGCGGTCGGCGCGACAGACGAGCTCCTTGCTCGGCCGATACAGCTGCAGCGGCGACTTGCAGACGGGGCAGGCCAGGATGTCCAGCAGCTTCGGATCCATGTCGTTCCTCTACGGACGCCTAATCAACGCGGCGATGCGATCGAGCAGCCGGTCGGCGTCATCGGGCGCCAGCCGTGCGGAAACTTCCAGGAACGCCAGCCGTGCCAGCGGGAAGTGCCGGCATTTTACGGCATCCTTCTCGGTCATCAGCACCGGCAGCGCGTCGCCGAACGACAGGTCCGACGGCGCCAGCGTGGCGTGGTCCGGCAGCGAGTGCTCGATCGGCTCGATTCCCGCGGCCCGCAGGGTGGCGTAGAACCGCTGCGGATGGCCGATCCCGGCCACCGCGTGCAGCTGCCGCCCAACCAGGGCGCCCAGCGGCTGGCGGGCCCCGTCCGCCAGCGCCACCACCTCGCCTGCCAGCACCTGCATGCCAATTTCGTCATCTGCGCGCGGCCGCCCGTTGACAACGATCGCATCAACCGCGCGCGCGCGCGCGGCCGGCTCTCGCAGCGGACCTGCCGGCAGCAGCCGGCCGTTGCCAAGGCGCCGCTCACCGTCGACCACCAGGATCTCGAAGTCACGCTGCAGCGCGTAATGCTGCAGGCCATCGTCGGCGAGGATAAGATCGACGTCGGGCGCCAGCAACTCGGCGGCCGCCAGGCGCCGGCGAGCGACCGCGACCCGCGCGCCGCTGCGGCGCGCGAGCAGCACCGGTTCGTCGCCGACCTCGGCCGGATCGCTGTCGGCGTCGACCCGGACCGGGCCGTCCACCCGCCCGCCGTAGCCGCGACTGGCAATCCCGACCCGCAGGCCACGCGCGGCGAGCGCCTGCGCCAGCCACACCGTCAGCGGGGTCTTGCCGCTGCCGCCGACAGTGAGGTTGCCGATCACGACGACCGGACGGCCGGGATGTCCGCTCGCGAACCAGCCGCGGCGATACGCGAGCCTGCGCACGCGGACCAAGACAGCGAACAGCCAGGACAACGGTACCAGCCAGGCGCCGCCATGCGCCTGCCCGTACCACACGCGCTCAAGCCAGGTGCGCATGGTCAGGCGTTGAACTGCATCCGGTACAGCGCCGCGTACACGCCCGCGGCGGCGAGCAGTTCGGCGTGGGTACCGCTCTCGACGAGCCGTCCGTCATCCATCACGACGATCATGTCGGCGTGCTCGACGGTCGACAGCCGGTGGGCGATCACGAGCGTCGTGCGATTGTGCATCAGCTGCTCGAGGGCAGCTTGAATCGCGCGCTCGGACTCCGTGTCGAGTGCGCTGGTCGCCTCGTCCAGAATCAGGATCGGCGCGTTCTTGAGCAGCGCGCGCGCGATCGCGATGCGCTGCCGCTGGCCACCCGAGAGCTGCACACCGCGGTCGCCCACCGGCGTGTCCAGGCCGCGCTCGAGCTGCTCGGTGAACTCGAGCACGTAGGCGGCGCGTGCCGCCGCCTCCACCGCCTCCTCGTTCGCACCGGTGGTGCTAAAGACGATGTTGTCGCGGATGGTGCCATCGAGCAGTACGACGTCCTGGCTGACCAGACTGACGTTGGCGCGCAGCTCGGCCAGCCTGTAGTCGCGAATGTCGGCGCCATCGATGCGCACCGCCCCCTCGGCGACGTCGTAGAACCGCGGCACGAGGCTGACCAGCGTGGACTTGCCGCTGCCCGAGCGACCGACGATCGCGACGGTGCGGCCGGCCGCGGCACGAAACGACACGCCGTCGACCGCCGGCGCCTTGTCCGGGTAGGCGAAGCGCACGGCCTCGAACACCACCTCGCCGCGCGCCCGGGCCAGCGGCCGGGTACCGTGATCGGGCTCGCCCGGCGTATCGAGCAGCTCGAAGATGCTGCGGCCCGCCGCGATGCCCTGCTGCAGAGGTCCGAACACACCGACCAGGCGACGCAACGGCGCGGTGACCCCGAGCAGGCCCGCGAGGAAGGAGACGAACGAGCCCACCGACATGCCGGCGGAGAACACCCGCTGTATCGCGACGTACAGCACGCCTGCGAGCGCCAGCGACGCACACAGCTGGACGATGGGATTGGAGGTCGCGCGCGCGCGCATCAGCTTCATGTTCTGGAAGCGGTTGGACTCGATGACCACCTCGAAGGCGCGCGCCTCGAAGTCCTGCGCGTTGAACACCTTGATCAGCCGCTGGCCGTCGATCGCCTCCTTGGCAACGCGCAGCACGTCGCCCATCGAGTTCTGGATGCGCGCCGAGTAGCGACGGAATGCCCGGTTGATCGACTGCAGCAGCGTCGCGATCAGCGGCGCAGCCAGCAGCGCCCCGCAGGTCAGCTGCCAGTCCAGCCACAGCAGGTAGCCGATCAGGGCGACGATGGTCAGCGAGTCGCGGATCAGCACCGTCACCGAGTTGGTCGTGGCCTCCGCGACCAACTCGGTGTTGTAGGTGAGCCGCGACATCAGGTCGGCCGAGCGATTGCGGTCGTAGAACGCCGTCGGCAGGTCCAGATAGTGACGGAACAGCTCGCCACGCAGGTGCTTGACGATCTGCCGGCCAACCCAGCCCGAGCAGTACACCGCGAGGTAGTCGCCGACGCCGCGGATCGCGAACAACACGATGATGCCGGCCGGCACGTAGACGAGCACGGCGCGATTGCGCTCGACGAAGGCGCCGTCGAGGAAATTCTTGACGAGGTAGGCGAAGCCTGCGTCCACCGAGGCGAACATCGCCATCCCGAGCACGCCGAGCAGGAACATGGGCCAGTGCGGACGCGCGTAGCCCAGCAGCCGGCGATAGACGGCGCCCGGCGACAGCTCTGGGATCGGTGTGCTCACCTCACTCCTCAGCCACCGGGCTGCTGGTTGACCGTCGCGATGTTCACCTGCACGAAGCCGAGGCGACCGGCGACGTCCATCGCGGTGACGACGGACTGATGCGTCGCGCGCGCGTCGGCGCGAATGGTCAGCATCGAGCCGCGGGCACTGTCGCCGGCGATCTTGACCAGCGCCGCACGCAACGTGTCGGGGGCCTGGTTGACCAGCGCCGAGTTGTTGACGCGGTAGCTGCCATCGGCCGCGATCGCGATAACCACCGGGTCGGTGACGCGGTTCTCGGCGGCGGCGCTGGACTCGGGCAGCTGGATGCGCAGCCGGCCGTCCTGCACGAAGCTGGTCGATACCATGAAAAACATCACCAGCAGCAACACCACGTCGATCAGCGAGGTCACGTTGATCTCGGGCTCGGCCTCGCGGCGGCGACTGAACTTCATGCGTCGGCGGCCGGCGAACGCGCCTCGCCCTCGCCGGAGGCGTGCGAACGCTGCGCGTCGAGCGCCTGCACCAGGCGCATCGCCTCCTTCTCCATCGCGATGACCAGCTCGTCGACACGCCCGCGCAGGTAGCGGTAGCCCATCAGCGACGGGATCGCGACCATCAGGCCCGCAGCGGTCGTGATCAACGCCTGGCCGATGCCACCGGAGAGCACCTTCGGATCGCCGACGCCATCGTGGGTGATGGCGTTGAAGGCCGAGATGATGCCGATCACGGTACCGAGCAGCCCCATCAACGGCGATACCGCGGCGATGGTGCCGAGCATATTCAGGAACCGCTCCAGGTCATGCGCGACATGGCGGCCGGTATCCTCGATCGCCTCCTTGACCCATTCACGTGGCCGATGCCGATTGGCTAGCCCCGCGGCGAGAATCCGCCCCAGCGGCGAGTTTTGCGCGATGACCTCGACGTGCTTGTCGCTGAGCTGGCCGGCGGCGACCAGCTTCCAGACCTTGTCGTGCAGGTCGACCGGGGTCACCCGCCCGGCCTGCAGGCTCCACAAACGCTCGAGCACGATCGCCGCAGCGGCGATCGACAGCGCGATGATCGGCCACATGACGGGGCCACCGGCCTTGATGATTTCCCACATCGCGCGTTCAGGTCCTCGTGTCGCGTAACTTGCTGATCATACAAAAAATCACGCCGCGGCGTGCGGACCATGGGAGGCCCGTTCGCACAGTCTGCCTGCCTCCAGCACGACCACCCTGTCGAGCCGCGCCGCGAGGCGCTCGTCGTGGGTCACGATCACAAGGCTGCAGCGGAATTCCCGGTTCAGTTCCAGCATCAGCTCGAACACCTGACTGGCGTTGCCGCCGTCGAGGTTGCCGGTCGGCTCGTCGGCGAGCAGCAGCGCCGGGCGGGTGACCAGCGCGCGCGCGACGGCGGCGCGCTGGCGCTCGCCGCCGGACAGCTGCGCCGGGCGGTGGCCGAGGCGCCCCTCGAGCCCGACCCTCCCCAGCAGTGCGCGCGCGGCGGCGAACGCCTCGGCCGGCGGCGCACGCCGTACCAGCAACGGCATCGCGACGTTCTCCAGCGCCGTGAACTCCGGCAACAGGTGATGGAACTGGTAGACGAAGCCCACGGCACGATTGCGCAGCAAGCCACGCGCCGCATCGCCAAGCGCGCTCATCGATTCGCCGTCGATGCTCACCTGCCCTGCCGTCGGCAGGTCCAGCCCGCCGAGCAGCTGCAGCAGCGTGGTCTTGCCGGAGCCGGAGGAGCCGACGATCGCGATGCGTTCGCCCCTGTCGACGGTGAAGTCGACGCCATCGAGGACGCGCAGCAGCGCAGGTCCCTGCCGAAACTCCTTGACGAGCCCTTCGGCGACCAGCACCGGGGTGCCTGGATCACTCATGCCTCAATGCCTCCGCAGGTTGGGTGCGTGCCGCCTTGATCGCCGGGTAGAGCGTCGACAGACACGAAAGCACGAAAGCCGTGCCGCAGATTCGCAGCGCATCGGCCACCGTGACGACCGCCGGCAGCTCATCGAGCAGGTAGACGCGGGGGTCCACCAGCGTCGCGCCAAGCACGGCCTCGAGGCCATGCACGAGCAGTGGCAGGTTGCCGGCGATCAGCAGCCCGAGACCGAGCCCCGCCAGCGTGCCGAGTAGCCCGATCGCGGTGCCCTGCAGCACGAAGATTCCGACCAGGCTCGAAGGCGACAGGCCGAGCGTGCGCAGGATCGCGATGTCCGACTGCTTCTCGCGCACCATCATCATCAGCGTCGCGACGATGTTGAACGCCGCCACGCCCATGACCAGCAGCAGCAGCACGAACATGATCGACTTGGTGGTCGCGATCGAGCGGAAGAAGTTCGCATGCTCGCGCGTCCAGTCGCTGATGTAGAAGCCGCCGCCGAGGTCGACGGCGATGCGGTGCACGATCCGCCCGGCCGCGAACGGGTCGTCGAGCTTGAGCCTGAGGCCAGTCACGCCACTGCCGGTGCGAAACAGCCGCGCCGCGTCGTCCAGCGCGATGAGCGCGACGTTGCGGTCGAACTCGTACAGTCCCGAGTCGATCGTGCCGACCACCCGCAGGCGTCGAACGCGGGGCACGACGCCGGCGGGGGTCGCCGTGCCGTGGGGGGCCGCCAGCACCACGCTGTCGCCGACCCGCACGCGCAGCTCGGCCGCGAGCGCCTTGCCGAGCAGGACCCGGTAGCTGCCACCGTCGAGGTCCGCAAGCACGCCGCCGCGCACGTGCGCGGCGAGGCCGCCGACCGCCGTCTCGGCATCGGCTCGCACGCCACGCACCAGCACGCCGCTGACGCGCTCGCCGTGGGCCAGCAGCGCCCGCTCCTCGACGTAGGGCGCGACGGCGAGTACGCCGGGCTCGGCAGCGGTCCGGGCGGCGAGCGCCTGCCAGTCCTGGAGCGGCCCGTCCAGGCCGCTGAGCGTGGCGTGCGCGGCGACCGACAGGATGCGGTCCTTCAGTTCGCGCTCGAAGCCGTTCATGACGCCGAGCACTACCAGCAGCACGGCGACGCCGATGGCAACCCCGAGCACGCCCACGACCGCAATGAACGACAGGAAGCCGTTGTCGCTGCGGGCGCGCAGGTAGCGGGCCGCGATGCGCCACTCGAGGGGGTTGGCGAACTTCATTCGTAACGCAGCACGTCGGCCGGCTCCGTGCGCGCGGCGCGCAGCGCCGGGTACAGGGTCGCGACGAGCGTGAGCCCGAGCGCCACCGCCGCGACCACGAGCACGTCTCCCGCCTCGATGCGCGACGGGATCTCGGTCACGTAGTAGACGTCGGCATCGAAGATCCGGAACCCGAAGGTGCGCTCCAGCAGCGGCACGACCGCGCCGACGTTCGCCGCCAGCGACACCCCTCCGGCGATGCCCAGCAGCGCGCCCGACCAGCCGATCAGCACACCCTGCGACAGGAAGATGCCGACGATGCCGCGTGGCGCGAGCCCGAGCGTGCGCAGGATGGCGATGTCGGTGCGCTTGGCGCGCACGACCATGACCAGCATCGCGACGATGTTGAATGCCGCGACCGCGACGACCAGCAGCAGGATCAGCGTCATCATCGTCTTCTCGATACGGATCGCCCGGAAGTAGCTCGCGTTCTCGATCGTCCAGTCACGTGACTCGAGCCCGCGCCCGAGCTTTGCGGCCAGTGCCCGGGCGGCCAGCGGCGCGCGCAGCACGTCGTCGAACTTCAGCCGCACGCCGCTGGCGCCGCGCCGCGCCATCAGCGCGCCGACATCGTCCAGGTGCGCGAGCGCGAGCGTCGCGTCGTGGTCCTGCAGTCCCACTTCGAATATGCCGACCACCGTGAATGCGCGGATGCGCGGCGTCAGCTCGCCGTCGCCGCCTGCAGCCGGCACCATCACGGTCAGCTCGTCACCGGGACCCACCCGCAACTGAAAGGCAAGCGCACGACCGAGGATGATCCGGTTGCCGCCGGGGACGAGCGCGCCGAGCTGGGTGCCGATCAGCGAGCGAGCGATCGTCGTCACCGACCCCTCGCGGGCGGGATCGATGCCGCGCAGCGTCGCACTGGACATCTCCGTGCCGTGCGCGAGCAGCGCCTGCTGCTCGGCATAGGGGGCGGCACCTGCGACGCCCGGCTCCCGCCGGGCGGCCGCCGCCAACGCCTCGCCATCGACGCCGGCGCCGTCGGCGGCGACGATCGTCGCGTGCGCTGACAGGCTCAGCAGCCGCCCGCGCAGTTCGCCCTCGAAGCCATTCATGACCGACAGGATCGTGATCAGCGCGGTGACGCCCAGCGCGACGCCCAGCAGCGACACCCAGGTGATGAACGAGACGAAAACTCCCGCCTCGCGCGAGCGCACATAGCGCAGCGCGACGAACAACTCTAACGGACGGATCATGCCGCGATTAGACCATGCCGGCCCGGAACTGCGAACCGCGTCATGGTCCGCTGGGGGCGACACGCGGCGAGCCCCGTAGGCAGTGCTATAGTCGGTGCCGGAGGTGCACGATGCCCCAGATCCCCCGCTCGCGCGCACCGGCGCTGATGATGTTCTGTCTGCTCGGCGCGGTCACCGCCCAGGTCCCGTCGGCCGCTGCGGCCGACCCCGCCGCGACCACCACCCCGGTGCGCGGCCAGCGCATGCAGGCGGTCGAGGCCGCCCACGGCGCGCCCAGCCAGCGCTACCCGGCGGTCGGCCGCCCGCCGATCAGCCGCTGGGACTACCCCGGCTTCATCGTCTTCTTCGAGAACGACCACGTCATCCACGCCGTCCGCCTGACCCCGCCGGGCGGCTGACCCCGCCGGGACGGCGTCCTCGCCGCGGCGCGACCCGCCGGCGCCGATGGCCATTGCGGCCGGCGCCGCGCCCGGTATCCTTCCGCCTCCCCCCGCCGGCGCCCGCCGGGCGGGTGTCTATGGCCGTGCCGACGGGGTCCTCGCTCAAGTGTCACCGGTGTTCGATCCGCTGCTGCCGTCCGCCACGGCCCCCGAGATCCGCTGGGGAGAGCTGTACGGGGCCGCCCTGTCGCTGGCCCTGGTCGAGGCGGCGGCCCGCCACGCGGGCCCTGTGCTCGCCGTCACGGCGACCGCCCGGGAAGCCGAGCGCCTCGCCCTGGAACTCGGTTTCTTCGCCCCTGCGGACCTGCCGGTACTGGTCCTGCCGGACTACGAGACGCTGCCGTATGACGTCTTCTCGCCCCACCCGGACATCACCTCCCAGCGCCTGTCCACGCTCGCCGCGCTGACCGGGCTGCGCCGCGGCATCGTCGTCGTCGCCATCGACGCGCTGCTGATGCGCCTGCCGCCAGCGAGCTTCGTCGCCGCCCACACGCTGATGCTCGCCGCCGGCGAACGGCTCGACCTGGGGGCGTTCCGCGAGCGCCTGACGGCCGCCGGCTACGCCGCCGTCTCGCAGGTCGCGGCCCCCGGCGAGTACGCCCAGCGCGGCTCGCTGATCGACCTGTGGCCGATGGGGGCCGAGGCGCCCTACCGCATCGACCTGTTCGACGCAGATGTCGACAGCATTCGTACCTTCGACCCCGACACGCAGCGCTCCGGCGACAAGCTCGAGCGCATCCGCCTGCTGCCGGCGCGGGAGTTCTCGCTGACGCCGGAGGCGATCAAGGAGTTTCGCCGCCGCTACCGGCAGCGGTTCGAGGGGGACGTCAATCGCTCGCAGATCTATCGCAGCTTCAGCGACGGCCTGCCGGTCGGCGGCATCGAGTACTACCTGCCGCTGTGCTTCGACCAGCTCGCGACGCTGTTCGACTACCTGTCAGGCCCGGTGCTGCTGGTCGACGCCTGCGGCCTTGCCACCGTCCTCGAGCGCGCATGGGCCGACATCGCGCACCGCCACGAGCAGCGCAGGCACGACATCGAGCGGCCGCTGCTCGATCCCGCCGCGGTGTTCCTGCCGCCAGACGAGCTGGGCCACCGCGTCGCCCAACTGCCACGCGTGACGGTGACCGCCCTGAAAGTGGAGCCTTTGGCGGCCGAGGCCGCGACGATCCCCTTTCGCAACTACGGCACCGATGCGCCGCCGCTGCTGAAGATGGACCCGCGCGCGGAGGCGCCGGCCGCCGCGCTGCTGGCGTTCGTGCGCGCGTTCGACGGCCACGTGCTGTTCGCCGCCGAGTCCGCCGGCCGGCGCGAGGTGCTGCTGGAGCTGCTGCGCCGCAACGACTGCTTCCCGAAGGCGGTCGGCGGCTGGAGCGAGTTCCGTGCCGAACCGGGCCAGCTCTCGATCACGGTCAACGGCCATGTCGGCGGCCTGCTGGTGCCGTCCGCGCGGCTCGCGATCGTCACCGAGGAACAGCTGTACGGCGAACGGGCGCGCCAGGAGCGGCGCCGCCGGCGCGCGGAGCGCGACCCGGAGCAGATCCTGCGGGACCTGAAGGACCTGACGATCGGCGCGCCGGTCGTGCACGAGGACCACGGCGTCGGCCGCTACCACGGGCTGAAGATGCTCGACGTCGACGGACTCGCACACGAGTTTCTGGTCATCGAGTACCTCGGCGGCGACAAGCTGTACGTGCCAGTCACCGCGCTCGAGCGGGTCACCCGTTACACCGGCGCCCCGGCCGAAAGCGCGCCGCTGCACAAGCTCGGCGGCGCGGATTGGCAAAAGGCGCGCCGTCGCGCCGCCGACCGCGTGCGCGACGTCGCCGCGGAGCTGCTCGACCTGTACGCGCGCCGCGCTGCCCGCGAGGGCACCGCCATGCTGCCGGACCCGAAGGAATTCGCGGCCTTCGAGGACGCGTTCCCGTTTGAGGAGACGCACGACCAGCGCGAGGCCATCAAGGCGGTGCTGACGGACCTCGCCACCCCCAAGCCCATGGATCGGGTCGTCTGCGGCGACGTCGGCTTCGGCAAGACCGAGGTCGCGATGCGGGCAGCTTTCGCCGCGGTACAGGCCGGCCGGCAGGTCGCGGTGCTGGTGCCCACGACGCTGCTCGCGCAGCAGCACCACCAGACCTTCACAGATCGCTTCGCCGACTGGCCTGTGCGCGTGGAGAGCCTGTCACGGTTCCGCTCGACCAAGGAGTCGAAGGCGGTCATGGAGGGCCTCGCCAGTGGTGCGATCGACATCGTCGTCGCGACCCACAAGCTGCTGCAGTCGGGCGTGAAATTCGCGCGCCTGGGGCTGGTGATCATCGACGAGGAGCACCGCTTCGGCGTGCGCGACAAGGAGCGCCTGAAGGCGCTGCGCGCTGACGTCGACATGCTGACCCTGACCGCGACCCCGATCCCGCGCACGCTGAACATGGCCCTCGGCGGGCTGCGCGAGCTGTCGCTGATCACGACGCCACCGTCCGAGCGGCTCGCCGTGCAGACCTTCGTACTGGAGTGGAACGCGGCGACGATCCGCGAGGCGATCCTGCGCGAGATCCGCCGCGGCGGGCAGGTGTTCTTCGTCCACAACGCGGTCGAGTCGATCGAGCGGCGCGCGGCGGAGCTGCGCGCCCTCGTTCCGGAGGCGGACGTGCGCGTCGGCCACGGCCAGATGCGCGAGCGGGACCTCGAGCGGCTGATGCTCGACTTCTATCACCGGCGCTTCAACCTGCTTCTGTGCACCACCATCATCGAGAGCGGCATCGACGTGCCGACCGCGAACACGATGATCATCGACCGCGCCGACCGCTTCGGACTCGCCCAGCTGCACCAGCTGCGTGGCCGGGTCGGCCGCTCGCACCACCGCGCGTTCGCCTACCTGCTGGCGCCACCGAAGGCGGCGCTCACGGGCGACGCGGCCAAGCGGCTCGAGGCGATCGAATCGCTCGAGGACCTTGGCGCCGGCTTCGCGCTCGCGACCCAGGACCTCGAGATCCGCGGCGCCGGCGAACTGCTCGGCGATGAGCAGAGCGGCCAGATCACCGAGATCGGCTTCAGCCTCTACCTGGACCTGCTCGACCGCGCCATCAAGGCCCTGAAGTCAGGCAAGGAGCCGAACCTCGACGCACCGCTGCACTCCGGTCCGGAGGTCGACCTGCACGTGCCGACGCTGATTCCGGCGGACTACATGCCCGACGTGCACCTGCGACTGGTGCTTTACAAGCGCATCGCGGCGGCGCCCGATGCCGAGGCGCTCGACGAGCTGTCCGCCGAGATGGTCGACCGCTTCGGGCCACTGCCCGCGCCGATCGACAACCTCTACCGGGTCACTCGCCTGAAGCTCGTCGCGAGCGCGCTCGGCCTGAAGCGCCTCGATGTCGGCCCGCTGGGCGGGGTCGTCGACTTCGGCACCGAGCACCGGGTCGACCCCGCCACAGTGCTGCGCCTGGTGCAGAAGGAGGCCAAGTCCTACCGGCTCGACGGACCGACCCGGCTGCGACATGCCCACAAGTCAGAGCTGCCGGCAGCGCGCTTCAAGTTCGCCGAGCAGCTGCTGACGGCGCTCGCCGTTGGGGCATCGGGTAAACTCGGCCCATGACCGCTTCCGTCACCCGTCGCACCGTGCTGCTCGGCCTCGCCGCGGGCATGGCGCTGCCCGCCCTGGGCGAGATCCCGGTCGGCAGCTCCAGGGTCATCGTCGAGATGCTCGCCTTCCGCCAGACCGGCGTGCTGCCCAAACCCGTGCCGCTGCCGCCACTGGTGCCGGTGTCGAGCATCACTGGGCGGGTCGAGGTGCTGGCTACGGACAGCTGGCAGCTGGGCGCCGCGAGGGATGCGCTCGCGCGTCGCGGTGGCATGCAGATCCTGGCGCACACCGCCTGGAGCGCGATCGTGCCGCCGAACGGCCGCACCACCGCAGGCCTGGACGAAGTGCTCGGCGATGGCGTGCCGCTGGCGGGCGGCATCGCCGTGCAGCGCAGCCAATACCTGTTCCTGTTCGTGAACGTCGACTGGAGCAGCGGCGAGCACCGCTACGGGATCCGCACCAAGCGCCGCATCAAGTTCGGCGAGCGGCATTACTTCGATCATCCGGCCTTCGGCCTGATCGTCCAGGTGCGCCCCACCAGGGACACCCCGAGCGGCGAGTGAAGCGGCTTTAGTCGCCCTCGGCCGGCGTCGCGCTGAGCGTGGCCGGGCTGCTGCGTGCGACGCGCGCCGCCTCCAGCGAGCCGAGCGCCTCGCGCAGCAACTGCTCCGGCGACGCGTCAGGCCCGGGGCGCATCTGCGCGACCCCGAAACTGACCGTCACGACTCTGGCCACCATCGAGCGCGGATGGTGCAGGTGCAGCTCGCGCACCCGCAGCGCCAGAGCCTGCGCATGGCGCAGTGCCTGCTCCGCGTCCATGCCCGCGGCCAGGCCGACGAAGCGCCCGCCGTCCACGCGCGCCACCAGGTCGCTGGCGCGTCGCAGGCCGGTCAGCAGGGCGCGCCCGACGCGGCGAATCACGGTGTCGCCGGCGAGGCGGCCGAAGGTCTCGTTGTAGACCCCGAGCGAGTCGATGTCGAAGACGAACAGCGCAAGCGCACGTCCCTCGCGCTGGGCGATCGAGAAGTCACGCCGGTAGAACTCGTGGAACAGGTCGACGTGCCGCAGCCCCGTCAGTCGGTCGTCACGGGCCACCGGCGGGCGTGGGGGGTGCGCGCCGTCGCCCTGCGCGGCCAGCAGTCCGACCCGGTCATGGAATATCGCGTAGTGGGTCACGCTGCCGTCGGCGTCGCGCAGGGGCTCGAAGCGCAGCTCCGCCGAGTACGGCCCCACCGCCGGGTCCGTCAGCGTGACCTGCAGCGAGGTGCTGTCACCGGCTGCGAACAGCAGCCTGAGCGCGGCCATGCGCTCCGCCTGGGCATTGTCGCCAAGAAGGTACGCCAGACCCGCTGCACGGATCTCTCCGGCAGTGCTGCCCCGCAGCTCGGCGAGCGACTGGTTGACCAGTACCACCGGCAGCGTCTCGTCGCGCACGTCGACCACGGCGACGGCGCCGGGCCAGTGCTCGAGGAGCGCGAGGCTGAGTGTTGCGATTGACATGATCAGGCATCCCCTTCCAGTCGCAGCACCGGGCGCGCGTCGCGCGCCCGCTCCAGCGCAGCGCTCGTGCGCAGCCAGCGCGGCGATGCGCGCAGTTCGCGATGTACGCCGGCACCGGTCGCACCGTGACCGTGCAACCGCGCCAGGCGCAATGACGAGACCGGCTCCGGCGTGCGCTGCAGGCCATCCAGCACCTCGTGGACGGCCGCGCGCGCATTGCACAGCAGCAGCATGTCGCATCCCGCCGCGAGCGCGAGCCGGACGCGCGCGATGACGCCACCGAAGGCCGCGGCCCCGGCCATGCTCAGGTCGTCGGTGAATACGGCCCCCTGGAAGCCGAGCTCGCCGCGTAGCACGTCGCCGACCCAGCGACGCGACAGGCTCGCAGGCATTGGGTCGACCGCCTGGAACACGACGTGCGCCATCATCACCGACGGCAGGCCGTTCGCGATCAACCGGCGGTAGGGGGTCAGCTCCGCCTCCAGGTCCACGTAGTCACGCCGATCCACCGGCAGCGCGATGTGCGAGTCGAGCACGACGGCGCCGTGGCCGGGGAAGTGCTTGGCCGTCGCGCTCATGCCCGCCTCGCGCATCCCGGCCATGACCGCGCCGGCGAGCTCGGCCACGGCGGCGGGATCCGCGTGCAGCGCGCGATCGCCGATCACCTCGCTGACGCCGTATTCAAGGTCAACCACAGGCGCGAACGCCAGATCGATGCCCAGCGCGCGCAGTTCGGCGCCGATCAGCCAGCCGGCGTCGCGCGCCAGCGCCCGGCCCTGGCTGCGGTCCATGTCGTATTCGCGCCCGAAACGACGCATCGGTGGCAGCAGCGTGAACCCAGGACGGAAGCGCTGCACCCGCCCGCCCTCATGATCGACGGCCACCAGCAGTGGCGGGCTGCGCACGGCGCGGATCTCGGCTACCAGCGCCGCCAGCTGCTCGGGGCTGTCGTAGTTGCGCGTGAAGAGGATGACGCCGCCGATCAGGGGATGCTCCAGGACCGCACGGTCCTCCGGCAGCAGCGAGCGCCCGGCGACATCCACCATCAGGCAGCCGAGCGTCATGCGGGTCGCTCGAAGAGCGCGATCGACTCGACATGGGCCGTATGGGGAAACATGTCCATCACTCCGGCGGCGGACAGCGTGAAGCCGTGTTCATTCACCAGCAGCCCGGCGTCGCGGGCAAGGCTGGCCGGGTGGCAGGAAATATACACGACGCGGCTCGCACCGCTGGCGGCGATCAGCGGCAGCGCCTCGACGGCGCCGGCGCGTGGCGGGTCGAGCAGGACGCGCTGGAAGCGCTCGCGGGCCCACGGCTCGCCACCCAGCGGGCCGAACAGGTTGGCGAGGGCGAAGCGGGCATTGCCAAGGCCATTGAGGGCGGCGTTGTGGCGCCCCCGGGCGACGAGGCCCGCATCGCCCTCCACGCCCAGCACGTCGACGGCGCGACGGGCGAGCGGCAGCGTGAAGTTGCCGAGCCCGCAGAACAGATCGAGCACGCGATCGCCCGGCGCTGGCGCCAGCAGGCGGATCGCCTCGGCTACCATGCGCTGGTTGAGGTCGGCGTTGACCTGCACGAAATCCAGCGGGCTGAACTCGAGCCGGACGTCGAACTCCGGCAGCGTGTAGTCGAGCACCGGCACGGCGCCCTCGATCGGCACGGCACTGGCGGGACCTTCGCGCTGCAGCCAGAACTGCACGCCGTGCTGGACCGAGAATGCCTGCAATCGCACCGCGTCAGCCTCGGTCGGCTGCGCGAGGATGCGCAGCACGAGCACGGTCGCGTGCTCGCCGATGGCGACTTCGATCTGCGGGATGCTGTCGCCGATCGACAGCAGGCCCACCAGCTCGCCCAGCGCCTCGCACAGCGGCCCCACGGGCGCCGCCAGCACCGCGCAGTCGCGCACGTCGGTCAACAGCGGGGTCGTGCGCTCGCGAAAGCCGACGATCGCACGGCCGCTCCTGGGCAGCACCCGCACGCCGAGCCGGGCGCGGCGGCGGTATCCGTACAGCGGGCCGGCCAGCGGCGGCAGCAGCGTCGTCGGGCGGACGTGACCGATGCGCTCCAGCTGCTGCTGCAGCTCGCGTGACTTCGCCGCGAGCTGCGCCTGCGGATCCATGTGCTGCAGCGCGCAGCCGCCACAGCGGCCAAAGTGGGGGCAGTGCGGTACCACACGGGTGGGCGCCGTGCTCACCAGTTCCACCAGCACGGCCTCGTCGAGGCGCTTGCGCTGCTTGACCCTACGGATGCGTGCCTGCTCGCCGGGCAGCGCACCGGCGACGAACACCGCCTTGCCGTTCAGGCGCGCGACGCCGCGACCGTCATGGGCGAGATCGACGATCTCTACCAGTTCGGTTCCCTGCATCAGGCCGCGCCCCCGGGCGCGGCCTTCTCCAGCACCGCAACCGCGACGACCAGGCCGTTCTCGTCGGTCAGCGTCACATGCCCGGCACCTGCGCCGAGCGCGCTTGCGACGCGCTGGCCGCGCTCCGACCAGGCCACCTCGGGTCGTCCCCAGGCATTGGCGACGACGCCGCAGTCACGGATCCAGATGCCGTGCGCGAAGCCCGTGCCGAGCGCCTTGACGATCGCTTCCTTGGCTGCGAACCGCTGGGCAAGGAAGCGCACGCGACGCCGTTCGGTATCCGGCAGGCGCTCGAACAGCAGACGCTCGGGGCGCATGAGCAGCCGGTCGACGAAGTGGGCGCCGAAGCGCCTATAGGTGGCTGCGACCCGGTCGATCTGCACCAGGTCCGTGCCGATGCCAAAGATCACAGCCTGGCCTCGCGCATCAGGCGCTTCATCTCGCGCACCGCGGCGTCGAGGCCGGTGTGCAGGGCGCGCGCGATGATCGCGAAGCCGATGTTGAGCTCGACCAGCTCGGGGATCGCAGCCACCGGCTGGACGTTGTGGTAGTCCAGACCGTGGCCGGCATTGACGATCAGCCCGAGCGCCGTCGCGTCGCGCGCAGCGCTCGCGATGCGGTGCAGTTCCTCTGCGCGGCGCTCGCCATCGGCCTCGGCATAGGCACCGGTATGCAGCTCGATCGCCGGCGCACCGAGCGCGGCGGCGGCCTCGATCTGCGCCGGGTCCGGGTCGATGAACAGCGACACGCGGATGCCGGCCTGCCCCAGCGACGCCACCGCCTCGCGCAGTGCCGGCCCGCCGCCGACGACATCCAGACCGCCCTCGGTGGTGACCTCGGTGCGCTTCTCGGGCACCAGGCACACATCGGCCGGGCGGATGCGCCGGGCGATCCCGACCATCTCGGGGATGGCCGCCATCTCGAGGTTCATGCGCGTCTGCAGGCTGGCCGCGAAGCGCTCGACGTCGTGATCCTGGATGTGGCGCCGGTCCTCGCGCAGGTGCAGCGTGATGCTGTCGGCACCGGCCTGCTCGGCCGCGAGCGCGGCGAACAGCGGATCGGGGAAACGCGCGCGGCGCGCCTGGCGTACCGTCGCGACATGGTCGATGTTCACGCCCAGCGCGATTTCTCGCGCGCCCATCGGTATCAGGCTCATCGTCACGACTCCTCTTTGCCCGCACGCCGCTCGTGGACGGCCCGTGCGACCCGCCGGCTCGACAGCTCCCTGCCATCGAGCGCCGCATTGATGGCAGCCCGCAGCACGCGCCGTGCCACGGCCAGACTCGCGGGCGTCGACAGGTCCTCACCGCCCAACGACAGCAGGTCCGCGCCGCGGCAGGCCGACGGCAGGAACGGGTCGCCGGCGGGTCCTGTGACGCCGCGGGCCGGGGTCACATGATAGTACGTGTCGGGCTCGACCCGGGCCCCGCCGTCGACTAGATGCGCATAGTCCACGCCGACACCGAGCGCCTCCAGCAGCCGCTTCTCGAACAGCCTCAGGCCGCGGTGCTCGGTCGACGGTGTGGCGAGCGCGGCGAGCGCCAGGGCATAGGCGTCGTGCACGTCCGGATGCGAGTCCTCCCGCCCCAGCAGCTTGAGCACCAGCTCGTTGAGGTAGAACCCGCTCATCAAGCAGGCAGGCGCGACAGGCACCGGGCGCGTCGCCAGTTCTGCGCCGGTCAGCGTGCCGCCGTCACCGGACCCGCTCCAGGAGATCACCAGCGGCGCGAACGGCAGCAGCACCGCCTGCCAGTGGCTGCCCGCGCGCCGTACGCCCTTGGCGAAGAGCGTCACTCGGCCGTGGTCGCGCGTCAGGAAGTCGACGATGCGGCTCGAGTCCCGCCACTGCTTCTGGTGCAGCAGGAACGCAGGCTCTAGCTGGACCCGCCGCGACGCGGTCATCGCGACCGCGGCTCAGCCGTCGTAGCCGAACGAACGCAGCGCGATGGCGCTGTCGGCCCAGTTGTCCTTGACCTTGACCCACAGCTCCAGGTGCGTGCGCCGGCCGAAAAGCTTGTTCAGGTCGTAGCGCGCGCTGCGGCCGACTTCCTTGAGCAGGCTGCCGCCCTCGCCGATCACGATCGCCTTCTGGCCCTCGCGCTCGACCCAGATCACCGCGCCGATCTCGAGTCGTCCGTCTTCGGTCTCGTCCATGCGCTCGATCTCCACGGTCAGGCCGTACGGCAGCTCCTGCTGCAGCCGCATGGTGAGCTTCTCGCGGATGATCTCGGTCGTCTGGAATTTCTCCGAGCGGTCGGTCACCTGCTCGGGCGGGAACATCGGCGGCGACTCCGGCAGGTGCTTGGCCAGCGCCAGTGGCAGCGCGGTCACGTTGTCCTTCTTCAGCGCCGACAGCGGCACGACCTCGACGAACGGGTGCATCTCGGTCAGCGAGGCGATGAACGGCAGCAGCCGCTCGCGCGGATGGGCGCGGTCGACCTTGTTGACGACGAGGATCGCCGGCCGGCCCGCCCCCTTGATCCGCTGCAGCACCTTCTCGTCCTCGGCCGTGAAGCGCAGCGCCTCGACGACGAAGGCGACGACGTCGGCATCGGCGAGGCTGGTCGCGGCGGTGCGGTTCATCACAGTGTTCAGCATTCGCCGGCCACCCAGGTGCAGGCCCGGCGTGTCGACCAGCGCGATCTGGAAGCCCGGCCGGTTCAACAGCCCGAGGATCCGGTGCCGGGTCGTCTGCGGCTTCGGCGAGACGATGCTGAGCTTGCGTTCCAGCAGCGTGTTAAGCAGCGTCGACTTGCCGACATTCGGCCGGCCGACGATCGCGACGAAGCCGGCGCGGTGGGGGGTATCAGTCATGCGGGGTCCACTCCTGCCTCAAGTTGCGCCAGCGCCCTCTCGGCCGCGAGCTGCTCGGCGCGCCGGCGACTGCTGCCCCGGCCGTCAGTGACAATCTCGGCGCTCGCGACCGTGCAGCGCACGCTGAACACCTGCGCATGCGGCTCGCCGCCGATGCTCTCCACCGTGTACGACGGCAACGGCAGACCGCGCCCCTGCAACCACTCCTGCAGCCGCGTCTTCGGATCCTTCGCAGGCGGCGTCTCGCGCAGCGCCTGCAGCCGCGGCCGCCACAGATGCTCGATCACGCGGCGAGCCGCCTCCACGCCACCTTCCAGGTAGATCGCCCCGAGCAGCGCTTCGAAGGCATCGGCCAGGATCGATCGGCGCCTGAACCCACCCGAGCGCAGCTCGCCGGGACCTAGCCTGAGCCGTTCGCCGATCGCGAGCGTCTCGGCGACGTCGGCCAGCGTCTCGCCGCTGACCAGCGCCGCGCGAAAGCGGCTCAGGTCGCCCTCGTCCGCCGCGCCATACTCGGCGTAGAGCATGTCGGCGACCACGAACGACAGCACCGCATCACCGAGGAACTCCAGTCGCTCGTTGTCCGGTCCCGGGGCGCTACGGTGCGTCAGCGCGCGCGCGACCAGCGCCGCGTCCCGCGCCGCAAATCCGAACCGGCGCTCGAGCCAGTCGAGGTCGGCGCCGATTCCCGGCGCGGTCACGGTCCAGACGCGGCCGACACCGTCACGGTCTTTTCGAAATGCGCGACGAAGCCGACGTTGGCGATGAACGGTGTGAAGGCGTCGTAGGCAACATGGACCTGCAGGTCCTGGCCGTCGCGGGTCACATCGACATCCTTCGCCGTGATCGAGTGCACATCGTCGATGTCGAAGTGCTTCTCGAGCGTGCGCCGCACCGACGCCGCGTTCGCGCCGCTGCCAACCTCGCTCTTGAGGTTCTCCATGCCCTTGGCGACGTTCATGTACTCCAGGAACACCGGCGTCAGCCGCATGGCGGCGTAGACGAACACGCCGAGGAACGACAGTAGTATCAGCAAGCCGAGCACGGTAATGCCTCGCTGACGATCCGGGCTCACTGCAGGGTGCATCATGTTCTCCTCTGTCTGCTCAGTGTACGGCCGTTCCCAACCTGCTCCAGCGCGGCACGTAGCCCGGGCCGAAGCTGGCCCAGATCCGCACCGCCCGCCCGACCAGGTTGCCGGCAGGGACGAAGCCCAGTTCCTGGAAGCGGCTGTCCTGGCTGTTGTCGCGGTTGTCGCCCATGAAGAAATAGTAGCCAGCCGGGACCAGATAGGTACCGGTCGGCGCCAGCGTCTGATCGCCGGACAGCGGCGCCGGCGTCGCGAGCGCCGGGCACTCGTTCAGGTTCCGGGATCCGCTGCAGCCCCGGTAGGACTGGCGCGTCTCCAGCGGACAGTACATGACCAGGTGCTCGCGCTTGTCGAGCGTCTCGGTGCCTAGGTGGAAGTTGCGATAGCAGGCGTCATCCATGTAAAGCCCGTCGTCGCGCGCCACCATCTCGCGGCCGTTCACCCAGACCGCATCACCGCGCACGACGATACGGTCGCCGGGCAGGCCGACCAGGCGCTTGATGTAGTTCACCGACGGCTCACTGGGCTTTCTGAACACGATCACGTCGCCGCGCTGCGGGCTGCCGACGTCGACGATCTTGGTGTTGACCACCGGCAGGCGCAGGCCGTAGCTGAACTTGCTGACGAAGATGAAGTCGCCATCGAGCAGCGTCGGCATCATTGAATCGGACGGAATGCGGAAGGGCTCGAACAGGAACGAGCGCACCACCAGCACGATCAGGATGATCGGAAAGAACGAGCGCGCGTATTCGACCAGCAGCGGCTCGGCGGCGCCGGACGGGCGGCGCGCGGCGAAGAACGCGCGATCGAACCCCCAGATGACGCCGGTCAGCAGCGCGAGCACCGAGAGGATGAGTGAAAAATCGTAGACGACCTGCATGAAATGGATGATCCCGTGTTGTTTCGAGGCGTTACTTCTTGCCGACCTGCAGCACGGCGAGGAACGCCTCCTGCGGAATTTCGACCGAGCCGACCTGCTTCATGCGCTTCTTGCCTTCCTTCTGCTTTTCCAGCAGCTTGCGCTTGCGGCTGATGTCGCCGCCGTAGCACTTGGCCAGCACGTTCTTGCGCATTGCCTTGACGGACGCGCGCGCCACGACCTGGCTGCCGATCGCCGCCTGGATCGCGACCTCGAACATCTGCCGCGGGATCAGCTCCTGCATCTTGTCGACCAGTTCGCGGCCGCGACGATAGGCATCCTCCCGGTGCACGATCAGGCTCAGCGCGTCGACGCGGTCGCCGTTGATCAGCACGTCGAGCTTGACGACATTGGCGGCCTGGAAGCGGTTGAACTCGTAGTCGAAGGAGGCATAGCCGCGGCTGACGCTCTTGAGGCGGTCGAAGAAATCGAGCACGACCTCGCCCATCGGCAGTTCGTACTGCAGGGACACCTGGTTGCCGACGTACAGCATCTTCTTCTGCACACCGCGCTTCTCGGTGCACAGCTGCAGCACTCCGCCGACGTGCTCGGGCGGCACGAGGATATTGGCGGTGATGATCGGCTCGCGAGTCTCCTCGATGCGGTCGATCGGCGGCAGCTTGGACGGGTTGTCGATCAGCTCCACCGTGCCGTCGGTCTTGAGCACCTCGTAGACGACGGTCGGCGCGCTCGTCACCAGGGCGAGGTTGTACTCGCGCTCCAGCCGCTCCTGCACGATCTCCATGTGCAGCAGGCCGAGAAAGCCGATGCGAAAGCCGAAGCCCAGTGCGGTCGATACCTCGGGCTCGTACTGCAGGGCGGAGTCGTTGAGCTTGAGCTTCTGCAGCGCATCGCGGAACTGCTCGTAGTCGTCCGTCGCGACCGGGAACAGGCCGGCGAACACGCGCGGCTGGATCCTCTTGAAACCCGGCAGCGCCGAGGAGCACGGCTCCGATTCGAGGGTGATCGTATCGCCGACCGGCGCGCCGTCGATCTCCTTGATGCCGGCCATGATGAAGCCGACCTCGCCCGCCGACAGATCGTCGCCGTCGACGCGCTTGGGGGTGAAGCGACCCAGGCGCGCGCACTCGTGCGCGCGTCCGGTGGACCAGATACGGATCTTCTGGCCGCGCTTGAGGCGGCCGTTGACGACCCGCACCAGCGAGACGACGCCGACGTAATTGTCGAACCAGGAGTCGATGATCAGCGCCTGCAGCGGCGCGTCCACCGTGCCCTTGGGTGGCGGGATGCGGGCGACGATCGCCTCGAGCAGCAGGTCGACGCCGACGCCGGTCTTGGCCGACACGAGCACCGCCTCGGTCGCGTCGATGCCGATGATCTCCTCGACTTCCTTCATGACCCGGTCGGGGTCAGCGGAGGGCAGGTCGATCTTGTTGATGACCGTCAGCACCTCGAGTCCCTGCTCGAGCGCGGTGTAACAGTTAGCGACACTCTGCGCCTCGACCCCCTGCGCCGCATCGACGACCAGCAGCGCACCCTCGCACGCGGCGAGCGAGCGGGAGACCTCGTAGGAGAAGTCCACGTGCCCCGGCGTGTCGATGAAGTTGAGCTGGTAGTCGACCCCGTCCTGGGCGCGGTAGGTCAAGGTGACGCTCTGCGCCTTGATGGTGATGCCGCGCTCGCGCTCGAGGTCCATCGAATCGAGGACCTGCTCCTGCATCTCGCGCTTCTGCAGCCCGCCGCAGGTCTGGATCAGACGGTCGGCCAGCGTGGACTTGCCGTGGTCGACATGGGCGATGATCGAAAAATTGCGGATAGGCGGCATTCGGGACGTCGGCTCCTGCCGGCGTGAAGGACGCGGCCAGCCGACGGATTATAGCAGTCGGCCCCGCACAACCCGTCAGCGACGCGCGTTCCAGGCCGATTCGAGCTTGTCCCAGTCGAGATGCCCGTAGGCGACCGGCTCGCCATCTAGCAGCAGGACCGGGATCTTGAGCCCGTAGCGACGCTTGAGCAGCGGATCGGCGTCGACGTCAAGGACCTCGATCCGCTCGCCCCGGGCCTCTGTCCAGGGTCCGAGCGCCAGCAGCAGCTCGTCGCACAGGCCGCAGCCCTCGCGGCTGTACAGCGTCAGCCGGCTCACGGCTGGGTGCGGGGGGCGTCGGTGAGCCCCGGCACCGGGGTCGCCCGCCCGGGCATGACGCCGGTGGCGATGTATTCGACGGTCTGGGGCGGCACCTCGCCGATCGCGGTGATCTGGTGGCCGGACTTGAACCTCGAGTAGGCGAACGCAGAGCCCACCCGCCCCTGCCCTTCCACCGGTTGGCGCGGCGGTGCCGGCGGGCCCTCGATGAACACCGACACTGAGGCGAGGCCGTCGGAGACGACCATGTGCGTGACCGGCTGGTCGCTGCCGGGCAGTCGCTGCTCGCCGCTGGCGCTGACCTTGAAGCCCGGCGGCAGCTGCAGCAGCTGCCACGGCAGTGCAGGGCTTGCAGCTCGCGGCGGGCTGGCCGCCTGGCGGACCCAGGAGAAGTGCGAGGCATCCACCTCGGCGCGGAACACGCTGTCCGGCAGCACGGCGCCGACCTCGAGGGCGGTGAACAGCACCTGCTCCAGCATGTTTCCATGCGCGTCGCACAGATCGGTGCGCAGCGGCATCTTGGTCTGCTCGTCGATCCACAGCCGGTAACCGAAGCGGTAGCCGTCGCGGGGCATCACCTCGACGATTCGCGAGGGCCGGCCGATGACCCGCTCCCGGCCGGCCATCTCGACGCGGTAATTCTTCTCGACGCCAGCATCGAAGGTCGGCACCGCGCCAAGCAGCGCACGGTCATCGGGCGGCGTCTCCACGAGCACCGTCCGCTCGTCCGGCAGGTAGCACTGCAGCTCGGCGTCGCGGCGCACGACCTCGCGGCCGTGGCTCGACAGACTCACCAGTCGTTCGAGGACATGACCGTCCTTGACCCGGTGGAAGATCCGCAGCTTCTCCACCGGGCCGTGGCCCAGGTGCAGGAACTCACCCTGGTAGTTGCCCGAGGCGACCGCCTCGTTCATCTGCGTCAGCCAGCGACGGGCCTCGTCGTCCGCGGCGGCGGGACCGGCCAGCAGTATCGCGACGCACGTGAACGGCAGTAAGCGCCACAGCGCGCCGGCGTTCATCGCCCGGCAGCTTCCGCCGTCGGCTGGTCAGCCAGCAGGTGGATCAGCACGTTGCGGCTCGCCATCGGCCCGCTGACCCCCGAGTGCGCCACGACATAATTCGCAAGCGTGGCGCCCTGGATCTCCTGCAGGCCCGCCCGTCCAGGCGGCGTGACATAACTGCGCGGCTCGACGCCGGCCGGGACCTGCGGCAGGGCAACCACCTGGACCGCTGGCGGGGCGGCCGGTTCGACCGCGGCCAGCTGGGCCACCGGCGCGGCAGTCGGCAGCGCCGAGGGCACGGTCCGTTGCAGCACCAGCAGCGCGACCATGCCCACGCTCGCGGCGACGGCAAGGCCCGCCGCCGAGCGCAGCCAGGCCGGCACGCGCGGCCGCGGGGCGGAGGCCGGACGCGCCGCCACCATGGCGGCCTGGGGTTCGCGCGCGATCGCCGCGCTGATGCGCATCGCGAAGTCAGCACGTGGCTGGTGATGCTCGCCGCGCAGCACCTCTCCGCAGACGCGATAGCGCGCCAGGCGCCGGGCGAGCGTGGGCTCCCGTTCGATGCGCCGCAGCAGCAGCGCCGTCTCTTCGGGAGGCAATTCGCCGTCGACCAGCGCCGACAGTTGTTCGTTCAGAAGGTCACTCATGGCCGTGTCTCGGTGCGCGGGGGTCGGCGGGGGCAAAGCATCGGTCATTCCTCCGGCCGGCCGAGGCCGGCATCGAAGATCGGTCGCAACTTGCGGTCTATCGCCTCGCGCGCGCGGAAGATCCGCGACCGGACGGTGCCGACAGGGCAGTCCATGGAGGCTGCAATTTCCTCGTAGCTGAGGCCGTCAATCTCGCGCAGCACGATCGCGGTCCGCAGATCCTCGGGCAGCTCGGCCATCGCGCCGTTGACCGTCTCGCGAATTTCGTCGGTGAGCAGCAGGTGCTCGGGCGTCTCGCCGTCGGTGAGCCGAGCCTGCAGCGCGTACTGCTCAGGGTCCTGCAGGTCCAGGTCGTAGTCGATCGGGCGGCGCTTGTTGGACACGAGGGTGTTCTTCGCCGTGTTGATCGCGATGCGGTACAGCCAGGTGTAGAACGCGCTGTCGCCGCGGAACGAGGGCAGCGCCCGATAGGCCTTGAGGAAAGCTTCCTGGGCCACGTCTTCCGCCTCCATGACGTCGCGTACATACCGCATGATCAGCTTCAGCACCTTCTGCTGGTATCGCAGCACGAGCACATCGAACGCCGCCCGCTCGCCACGCTGGACCCGTTCCACCAGTGCAAGGTCACTCTGTTCGGTGGTCAAGGGCCTCGCTCCGGAGGGTCCGGGCGGCCGCTCTCGGGCTGATAGACCGCCGCCCCCGCGGAAAGTTCAGCCAGCTCGGTGATCTCGGTCGCAAGTCCGGCGAGCGCGGGATCTGCGAGCGGCAGGCTGCGCAACAGGTGGTCGGCCAGCTCCGGATCCGGCATCTCCAGCAACTGCAGGAACGCCGCACGCCGCCCCTCCCCGGCCGTCGGCCAGCGCTGGGCGAGGTAGCGCTCGAACAACACGTCCAGCTCGCGCATGCCGCGGCGGCAGCGCCAGCGCACCCGATTCAGTTCGGCGGCGGCCGCGGCGGTCAATCCCCGCCTCAGACCTGCCGCTCGAGCAGCAGCTTCTTGATCTCGGCGATCGCGCGCGCAGGGTTCAGGTCCTTCGGGCAGGCCTCAGTGCAGTTCATGATCGTGTGGCAGCGATACAGCTTGAACGAGTCCGAGACCAGATCCAGCCGCTCGGCGGTAGCCTCGTCGCGGGAATCGACGATCCAGCGGTAGGACGCCAGCAGTGCGGCGGGTCCGAGGTAACGATCGCTGTTCCACCAGTAACTGGGGCAGCTGGTCGAGCAGCAGGCGCACAGGATGCAGGCCGACGGCCGGTCGACCTTCTCCTGGTCTTCCTTGCTCTGCAGCCGTTCGCGGTCCGGCGGTGCCGGGGTGCGCGTCTGCAGCCAGGGCTGCACGGCGGCGTACTGGGCGTAGAAATTCGTCAGGTCCGGCACCAGATCCTTCACCACCGGCATGTGCGGCAGCGGGAAGATCTTCACCTCGCCTTTGATATCGGCGATCGACTTGGTGCAGGCGAGCGTGTTCAGGCCATCGATGTTCATCGCGCAGCTGCCGCAGATGCCTTCGCGGCAGCTGCGACGGAAGGTCAGCGTCGGATCGACCTCGTTCTTGATCTTGATGAGGCCGTCCAGAACCATCGGCCCGCAGCGGTCCAGGTCGACCTGGTAGCGGTCAAGCCGCGGCTTCTCGCCGGAATCCGGGTCGAACCGGTAGATCTGGAACGTCTTGACCCGCGTGGCCCCGGCCGGGGCCGCGTGGGCGCGGCCGGGGATCTCGGTGTAGCGGGAATTGGCGGGCAGGTTGAAGTCAGCCATGCGATGGACCCTTTGGCGGTCGATCAGTAAGTCCGCGCCTTCGGCGGGATCGGTTCGACATCGGACGTCAGCGTCTGCATGTGCACGGGACGGTAGTCGATCCTGACCGATCCGTCGGGGTCCACCCAGGCGAGCGTGTGCTTGTGCCAGTTCGCGTCGTCACGGGCGGGGAAGTCCTCGCGCGCGTGCGCACCGCGGCTCTCCTGGCGATTGGCCGCCGACTGGATCGTCGCGGTCGCCTGCAGCAGCAGGTTTTCCAGTTCCATCGTCTCGACGAGGTCGGTGTTCCAGACCAGCGAGCGGTCCTTGATACCGACGTCGGCGAACGAGCCGAACGTGCGCGCGAGCTTGTCGCAGCCTTCCTTGAGCGTCGCGCCGCTGCGAAACACGGCCGCGTCGGCCTGCATCGTGCGCTGCATCTCGAGCCGGATCTCCGCGGTCGGACGCCCGCCCTTGGCGTGGCGCAGCCGGTCGAGGCGCGCCACGGCCGCCTCGCACGGCGCCTTCGGCAGCGGCCGATGCGGCATCTGCGGACGCACGACCGTGGCCGCCCGGCGGGCCGCGGCGCGACCGAACACCACCAGGTCGAGCAGCGAGTTCGAACCGAGCCGATTGGCGCCGTGCACCGAGACGCACGCAGCCTCGCCCACGGCGAACAGGCCTGGAACGACGCTGTCGGGATCGCCGCCCTTGAGCGTGACGACCTCGCCGTGGACGTTGGTGGGGATGCCACCCATGTTGTAGTGCACGGTCGGCAGCACCGGGATCGGCGCCTTGTTGACGTCGACGCCGGCGAAGATGCGCGCCGTCTCGGCAATGCCCGGCAGGCGCTCCTGGATCACGTCGGCACCCAGGTGCTCGAGGTGCAGGTGAATGTGGTCGCCGTGCTCGCCGACGCCACGCCCCTCGCGGATCTCGATGGTCATCGAGCGCGAGACCACGTCACGGCTGGCGAGGTCCTTGGCGTTCGGGGCGTAGCGCTCCATGAAGCGCTCACCCTTGGAATTGGTGACGTAGCCACCCTCGCCGCGCGCGCCCTCGGTGATCAGACAGCCCGCGCCGTAGATGCCGGTCGGGTGGAACTGCACAAACTCCATGTCCTGCAGCGGCAGGCCCGCACGCGCCACCATGCCGCCGCCGTCGCCGGTGCAGGTGTGGGCGGACGTGCAGGAGAAGTAGGCGCGGCCGTAGCCGCCGGTTGCGAGCACGACCGCATGCGCGCGGTAGCGGTGCAGCCTGCCGTCGGCGAGGTCGAGCGCGATTACGCCGCGGCACTCGCCATTTTCCATGATCAGGTCGAGCGCGAAGTACTCGATGAAGAACGTCGCGTCATGCTTGAGCGCCTGCTGGTAGAGCGTGTGCAGCATCGCATGGCCGGTGCGGTCGGCCGCGGCGCAGGTGCGCTGGGCGATGCCCTCGCCGTAGTTCGTGGTCATGCCACCGAACGGCCGCTGGTAGATGCGCCCGTCCTCGGTACGCGAGAA
>JANXQL010000174.1 GCA_025356815.1 Pseudomonadota bacterium | reverse complement strand
GCCACTCATCCACCGACGGTGGCAGCAAAAACCCCGTGTCGCGATTGATCGTACGAAAGTTGCTCATGAGATCTCGCAGCGACGAGAAAACTGCCAGTGATTATCGCGTATCTTGACTCGCCAAGTCCGACAGACTGCTAGCGGCCCGGTGCCGGCGCCCCGAATGGGGCGCCGACTTGCAAGTGCTTGCACGCACAAGGAGTTTTCGTGTACCTGGTTCGAATGGTCGTGGCTGCCTCAGTGGCGGCGGTTGTGCTCCCCGTATCGCTCGCGCAGGCGGTCGATGCTCCCTGGCTCCTCGAGAAGATCGAAGTGACCGCGACCCGCGTGCCGGAGCCGGTGGACCACGTGGCTGCTTCAATCAGTATCGTGACCGGTGAGGAGTTGCGCGCGCGCGGCGCCAATGATCTGCGTACGGCGCTTAGCCTGTTCGCGGGCGTCGAGGGCTCGCCGGGCGGGGACGGCGGCCCTGCCGGCGCAGTGCCTTCTCTGTGGGGACTGCGCGAGGCGGACGCCTTCCTGCTGGTGGTCGACAACGTGCCGTGGGGCGGGGCGTTCAACCCGGCGACGCCGTCGGTCGACCTGAACGGCATCGAGCGCATCGAGGTGCTCCGCGGCGCTGCCCCGGTGATGTACGGCGCGACCTCGTTCGTCGGCGTGATTCACATCATCCACTACGCTGCCGGCAAGGCGCCGACCACCGTCGCGTTCAGCGGCGGTTCCTACGGCAGCGTCGGCGCCTCCGCGACTGCAAACCTGCCCGCGCTCGGTGCCTGGCAGCAGTCGCTGACGCTGAACCTGGAAAGAAAGGGCTACGCCGAGGATCGTACCGAGGTACGTCGCTTCCACGCGCTCTACCGTGGCGCGGCCGACATTGGCGGCTCTCGACTGCACCTCGATGGCGACTTGTCGATTCTGCCGCAGGATCCGTCCGGCAACTACCTGCTGCGGGATGGCCGCACGGTGCACTCGGAGTTCCCGCTCAACGTGAACTTCAACCCGGCAGGCGCGAAGCTGAACCAACAGCGTTACCACCTGGTTGCGGGGCTGGATGGCGACGGCACGCTCGGCAGGTGGTCGACCACGCTTGCCGTGACCCGCACGCACGACGATATCCTGCGCGGCTTCCTGCGCGGCAACGCGTTCGTCAACCCGCCGGATGCCGGGGTTGGCGACGGCCTGCAGGCCGACGGCTTCTCGCAGACGCGCCACTTCACCGACGTCTACTTCGACGCACACGTGACCAACGACCTGACGTCCTTGCTGAACCTGACCTGGGGAGTGGACCACCTGCATGGCGAAGGCAGCGAGGACGGCATCAACTTCGGCTACTGCATCGACCCGACTGGCGTCGAGCAGGTATGCGACGGCGCACGACATGCGGACGAGATCGTCAGTTCCAGCGACAGGCGTGACTTCTCCGGCGCTTACGCGCAGATGGACTACAAGCTGACACCAGCGCTCGACCTGCTGGTTGGTCTGCGCCTTAACCATACTCGCGAAAGCGCCGCGGGAATTGCGATCGACAACACGGGTGAAGCGCCCGTTGTAGTGTTCGACGGCACTGACCGGCGCAGCACATCGCGCCTGAGCGGGCTTGCGGGCCTGAGCTGGCACGTCTGGACCGCCGGCACGGACGGGCTCACGCTGTACGCCGACTATCGCAACAGCTTCAAGCCACTGGCGATCGACTTCGGCCCGGAGGCCGAGGTGCAGGTGCTCAGGCCAGAGACCGCGAACAGCTACGAGGCTGGCGTCAAGACGCGCCTGCTCGGCGGGCGCTTCGACCTCGACGCCAGCGTGTTCCGGATGGACTTCCGCAACGGACTCACCTATGCCAACGACGGCACAGGAAACTTCGTGCGTGCCAACGGAAGCGAGACGCGATTCAAGGGGGTCGAGGTCGAGGCCACCTACGGATTGCTGGCGGATCTGCGCCTCGCCGCGCACTACGCGCGTCACGACGCGCGCTTCGTCGGCTACACCCTCGATGACGGCACCGACGTTTCTGGCAATCGACTCGAGATGTCCCCTCGCCAACAGGGCGGTGTCGGGCTGCTGTATGCCGATTCGCAGGGCTGGACCGCGTCGCTGGTCGCCAGCTATGCCGGCGAGCGCTACCTGAACAAGCGCAACTCGGTCCGCGTTGGTGGCTACACGACGCTGGACGCGTCGGTCGGCTGCCGTCTCGGTGACTACCGGCTGCAGGTCAATGGCTACAACCTCAGCGATCGTCGTGGCGTGGTGTCGGAGAGCGACTTCCACGAATCGTTCACGGTCACCTCGACCGCCGGCTACTACCGAATGCCGGCGCGAGTGGTCATGTTCACGGTCAGTCGGGAGTTTCGCTAGGGCCTGTGCGGGGCGGATGAGGCGAAATTGCCGCAGAACAGGTCAAAGGGATCGAGTCACTTCTGCCGGAGCGGCACGGCAATCTCCCGCGCAGCAACCTTCCGATGGTCAAGGCGATCCTGTACTTCGCGAGGGGGCGGCTGCAGGTGGTGGGCGCTGTCGAAGCGCTTCGGTAGCGGCCTCACGATCTGCACCCTGGATGTGCCGGTGGGCGACGGCGGGCATTCTGGAGCGGACTCGGTGAGGCCGCCACGGCGAGCCGATTGGGATTGCGACCATGGGAGTGTAATGGAACGACTGCTGCTGCGCCTCCCCCAGCATTGTCCAATGCGGTATGAGTCTGGGCGGGGTTTAGGGATCGATCATCATGCAAATCATGGTGATCCAATTGAACGACCAGCAGTTACGGACCCTGGAGCAACTCCAGGCCTTCCTGGACGGCACGGCGCCGATGGATTTCACGATCACGGGT
>JANXQL010000171.1 GCA_025356815.1 Pseudomonadota bacterium | reverse complement strand
ATCGGTCAGATCGGCCTCGGGGCCGCGGGCCTGGGAATCGTGCGCCTGCTGCGCGCGCATGGCGCACGATCCCCAGCCCCGCGGCCCCCAGGCCGATCTGGCCGATGATGCTCTGTTCGAGCAGCCGGCCGGCCCGACGCGCGGCATTGTGCAGCGCGGCGAGCACGACCACGGCCGTGCAGTGCTGGTCGTCGTGCAGCACCGGCTTGTCGAGGCGCCGGCGCAGCTCGGCCTCGATTTCGAAGCAGGCGGGCGCCGCGATGTCCTCCAGCTGGATCGCGCCGAACGACTTCTCGATCGCGACGATCGTCTCGACGATGCGCTTGGGATCGCGCTCGTCGATCAGGATGGGGATGCCGTTGATGCCAACCAAGGAGGCGAACAGCGCCGCCTTGCCCTCCATGACCGGAAGTCCTGCCAGCGCGCCGATGTCGCCCAGTCCAAGGACGGCGGTGCCGTTGGTGATGACCGCTACCGTGCGCCCGATGCTGGTGTAGTCCCAGGCACGCGCGGGCTCGTCGCGAATCGCGAGGCACACGCGTGCGACGCCGGGCGTGTAGACGTCGCGCAGCACCTGGTGGGTGTTGATCGGCAGGCTCGACGACATGCGCAGCTTGCCGCCGCGGTGGCGGTTGAAGACGCGGTCGGACTTGCCGACGAAGCGCGCCGTCGGCAGCTCGCCGATCCGCTCATACAGGCTGCCGTCGGCCGACTCGTCCATCTCAAGCGTGATTTCCCACAGCGTGCGCCCTTGCTCGCGCTTGATCGCGTGCAGGTGCTCGATCACCAGTCCCGCGTCGGCGATGACCTGCAGCACGCGCGCCAGGCTGCCGGGCTGGTGGATCGTCTCGATGATCAGGATCTCAGGGATCTTCATGGGGCCTCCCGCTCCAGCCGCCAACGACGCGCGGCTTCTGCGAACACTATCGCATGCAGCTCGGCGGTGCGCAGCGTCGAGGGCGCATAGCCGCCTCCGAGCACGATCGCAAGCGGCAGCGCGGCCGCACGCACGGCCTCGATGACCGCCCGCTCGCGACGACGCAGGCCCGCCTCGCTAAGCGCCAGCCGACCGTAACGGTCCTGCGCGACGACGTCGACGCCTGCGACATAGAAGACGATGTCGGCGGCGGCCGCCGCCAGCGCCGTGGCGAGCGCCGGCACGAGCGCCGCGAGATAGGCGTCATCGGCGGTACCGTCCGGTAGGCCGACGTCGTGCGTCGACGTCGCTTTGCGCGCCGGGTAGTTGCGCTCGCCGTGCAGCGACAACGTATAGACCGCCGGGTCGCCCGCGAAGATCGCCGCCGTGCCGTTTCCCTGGTGGACGTCGAGGTCGATGACCAGCGCACGGGCCGCGATCCGCTCGCGCCGCAGCGCGTGGATCGCGACCGCGACGTCGTTGAGCACGCAGAACCCCTCGCCGTGGTCCGCGAACGCATGGTGCGTGCCGCCGGCAAGGTTGGCCGCGATCCCGTCCTCGAGCGACGCCCGGGCCGCAAGCCAGGTGCCCTGCACGACCAGGCGCGAGCGGCGCCACAGCGCACTCGTCAGCGGCACGCCGAGCCTGCGCACATCGGCAGCGGCGAGCGTGCAGGCACCGAGCTGCGCGAGGTAGCGGGCGTCGTGCACGGCGCCGAGCATCTCGAGGGAGGCCTCCTCGGGCTGCATGATGTCGGACGGCAGCAGCAGGCCGCGCCCACGCAGAAGGTCGTGCAGCAACGGGTACTTCCCGATCGGATAGGGGTGCGCCGCCGGCAGGTCGAGGCGATAGTCGGGGTGGTAGCTGACGCGCATGGGGACCGGATCCGGCGCCAGCACGCGGCGGCGGTTTCGCTCGCGATGCTCGCCGCATCCGTCACCACGGTCAAGCGCCGGCGTCTTAATGCAAATCCACGCCGCCACTGGTTAAGCTGCCGCACGCCCAAGGACACCCTCGCGTCGTCAGGAGTTGCCATGCCCATCCGCCCCGCGCGCCGCGTGCTACCGCTCGCCGTCTGCGCCGCAGTGCTCTGTGCCGTCGTCCCGCCCGCGCACGCGGATCCGACCCCGGCGTCCGGCTACGACATCGTCCAGCGCTGGCAGGTCGGCGGCACCGGCGGCTGGGACTACCTGACGATGGACTCGGCGCGGCATCGGCTGTTCATCAGCCGCGGCGACCACGTCGACGTGCTGGACACCGACACCGGCAGGATCACCGGCCACATCGCCGGCACCAACGGCGTGCACGGCGTGGTGCTCGCCGAGGACCGCCATCGCGGCTATACGACCAACGGCCGGGCCAACTCGATCTCGGAGTTCGATCTGCAGACGCTCGCGGTGCTGCGCGAGGTGCCGATCCCGGCGGCGAACCCCGATGCAATGCTCTACGAGCCGCACGGCGGCCATCTCTACGTCTTCAACGGCAAGAGCCACGACGCGCTCATCCTGGATGCGGCGACGCTCACCGTGGTCAAGCAGCTGTCCATGCCCGACAAGCCCGAGTTCGCGCAGGACGACGGGCGGGGCCACGTCTACGTCAACATCGAGAGCGAGCAGGGCCAGCTGGTGCGCATCGACACGCGCAGCCTCGCGATCGATGCCACCTGGCCGCTGCCCGGCTGCGCAACGCCCAGCGGTCTTGCGCTGGACCGCAGGCACGAGCGGCTGTTCTCGGTCTGCGACGGTAATGTGATGGTCGTGACCGACGCCCGCACGGGCCGCTCGGTGGCGAAGCTTGCGATCGGCGCAGGCCCTGACGCTGCCGAATACGATGCCGCGCGCGGCCTCGTGTTCAGCTCCAACGGCGGCGGCACGCTGTCGGTGATCCGCCAGCAGGGGTCCGACCGCTACCGCGTGCTCGCCGAGGTCCCGACGCAGCAGGGCGCGCGCACGATGGCGCTCGACCCGGCGACCGGCCGGATCTATCTGGTGACCGCGCAGTTCGGTCCGGCGCCCGCGCCGACCGCCGA
Organism: Pseudomonadota bacterium; assembly: GCA_025356815.1. Taxonomy (GTDB): domain Bacteria; phylum Pseudomonadota; class Gammaproteobacteria; order Steroidobacterales; family Steroidobacteraceae; genus CAIKZZ01. The sequence continues at coordinate 1,501 of JANXQL010000171.1, read as the reverse complement.
GCAGCCGCACCCGCGCCCAGCGCAGGTCCCCGATACGTTCACCGTACTGGTGGCGGCCCCGCGCTGAGCCGGTCGCGCCGCGGCCGCTACGACCGCCGCAGCCAGCCGTACAGCGCAGGCATCGCCAGCAACACCAACGGCAGCGCGCCGACGAGCCCCGCGATGATCGCGATCGCGAGCGGCGCCTGCATCTCGGCGCCGCTGCCGATGCCCAGCGCGAGCGGCAGCAGCGCCAGGATCGCGATCAGCGTCGTCATCAGGATCGGGCGCAGCCGACGCTGGCCCGCTTCGACCAGCACGGCGGCGGGCGAGGCACCCCTGGGATCGAGCTCGGCGAAGTAGAACACCGCCAGCTCCGCGACAATGCCGACCGTCATCGTCAGCCCCACCATCGCCGAGATGTTCAGCTCGGTGCGCGTGAGCAGCAGCCCGACGAACACCGTCGATGCCGCCACCAGCACGGTCACCAGGATGGCGAGCACGACCGCCCACTGCTCGTAGACGAACAGCAACAGCGCGATCACCAGCAGAACGGCCGCCGCAAATACGACGCCGAGCGCCGCGAACGACTTCTGCTGCTCCGCGTACAGTCCGCCGTATTCGACCCGGACGCCGTGCGGCAGGCCCATTGCGCCGATCGCGCGACGCACGTCGGCCATCGCGGAACCCAGATCGCGGCCCTCCAGGCGCGCAGTCACCGCGACCTGCTGCGCGAGGTTCTCGCGCTGCACCTGCGGCTGCCCGGAGACGACCCTGACCGAGGCAATCCGGTGCGCCGCCAGCAGCCGCCCGTCGGCCGTGCGCAGCTGCAGCTCGCCGATGGACTCGACACGACTGCGTGCCGAGGGCGAACTCCAGATGCGGATGCCGATCAGCTTCTCGCCCGACTGGATCTGCCCGGCGACGGTGCCACCGACCAGCGCCTCGAGCTGGCGCGCGACCTGGTCGGCGTCGAGGCCCTCGCGCGCGGCGCGCGCGCGGTCGACGCGCACCTCGATCGCATCGCCGGCGACGCGCAGACCATCCTGCACCTCGACCAGGCCGGGGAGCTTGCCGATCAGCGCGGCGATCCGCGGCGCGAGCGAGCGCAGCTGCGCGAGGTCCGGGCCGAACAGCTTGACCTCGACCGGCTGCGGGACAGCGGTCAGATCGCCAATCAGGTCCTCCATCAGCTGCGCCGTCTCGATCTGCAGACCCGGAACTTCCCGTTCCACCCTCGCCCGCAGGTCCGCCATCACCTGCTCGATGCCGCGGCTGCGCCTGGCGTGCAGACGGATGAAGTAGTCGCCTTCGTTGGCCTCGGTCAGGCCGCCGCCGAGCTGGACGCCGGTGCGCCGCGAATAGGTGTCGACCTCGGGCGTCGCGCGGACGCGATCCTCGACCTGGCGCAGCAGCCGATCGGTCTCCGCGAGCGAAGTGCCCGGCGCTGCGCGATAGTCGAGAATGAAGCCGCCCTCGTCCATGCGGGGCATGAAGCCCGACGGCAGCAACGCATAGGCGC
>JANXQL010000150.1 GCA_025356815.1 Pseudomonadota bacterium | reverse complement strand
GACGCCGTTGTAGAACTCCAGCGCCTCGGGCTCGGGCGCGGTGGCCGCGGCGCGCCGGCGCACGCCTTCCGGACGCGCGGGCGGCGCCGTGGCCGGCTGGCGGGCGCGCTCGAGCTGGTCCTCGACGCTGCCGGTGGCGGCCTTGAGCACCACCCGCGCGATGCTGGTGAGCACCGCGCTCGCCTCGTTCGAGATCCGGTCGGCGCGCAGCAGGTAGACCGAGCCGCGGCCGGCGTCGCCGCCGAGCCGCGGCCGCGACTGGCTGGTGCGCACCGCGGTGGCGAGCGCGACCTCGAGGTCCTGCAGGTACGACGCGCCACGCTCGTTGAGGATCACGAGGTCCACCGCCAGCTGCTTGGTGCGCCAGTACTCGTGCGCGCGCAACAGCTGGCGGGTGATCGTCATGTCCTCCAGGTCGTCGACCTTCAGCAGCAGGATCGGCAGGTCGCCGGAGATCCCCTGCGCCCAGATCGCGCCGGGAGGCCCTGCGCCGCGCTGCAGCACTTCCGAGGGCGGGCGCATCGCGCCGCTGACGTACATCAGGTGGCCGGCCAGGCGCTGGAACAACGCGGCTTCCGCCGACTGCACGCCCAGGTGGCGCAGCTGCACCTGCGCCTGCGTCCAGGCGAGCATCGAGACGCGCGCAAACGCGGTCGGCGCGCGGTGCCGGTCGACCAGCGACAGCACGGCCTCGCGCGAGTCGGCGACCAGCGTCCACAACGCGATGCGCACCGTCGCCCCGGGCGCGATCTTGAGCCGATGACGCAGCGCGAACACCGGGTCCAGTACCGTGCCGACCGTGTCCGACAGCGGACCGGTCTCCTGCAGCGCGATCGCCCCGCGCAGCTCGTGGCCGCGGCCGATGAAGCGGGCGCGGTCGGTCTCCACCTCTAGCGCGCCGAGCTGCTCGCCCTCGACGACGGCGTGCTGCGCGACCCACACCGGGCTCTCGGTCGGCGAGCGCGTTCGGCGGGTCGCGAGCAACACGCCGCTGCCGCGCAGGAACTCGGTGTGCACGAACAGCTTCGAGAACGCCGGGTGCGCAAGGTCGGCCGCCACCGGCGCCAGTGCCAGCTCCGCGTAGGAGGTGAACTCGATCTCGCGCGCCCGGTAGCCGTGGTTGGTCAGCGACACGCGCCGCACCTCGCCTGCGCACTCGGGCGAGACCAGCACCTCCAGCGCGCAGCCGAGCGTGCCGTCGCGACGGGTCAAGAGCGCGCGGTCCTCGCTGAAGGTCGCCTCGAACGCGTCCGGCTCGACGCCGCGCGGCTGGTAGCCGGCGGACCAGACGGCGTGGCTCAAAAGGTCGCGCAGGAACATGTAGCTGCCCTGCTCGTCGCGCGTGCCGTCGCCGACCCAGCGGGTCACGGCGACGTCGTTCCAGCGCGCGTAGCCGGAGCCCGCCGCGGTCAGCATCAGCGCGTAGCTGCCGTTGGACAGCAGGTGGGTCTGCGGCGTCGCGTCGTGCGGCGAGCGCAGCCGGCGGCCCTGCGAGGCGGGCATCACGCTCGCGACGCGGGTCGCGTGCACGTCCTCGGCCTGCCGGTAGGTTGCGCTGACCAGCCGCGGCGGACGCTCCTGCAGCAGCAGCTCGGTGGCCTGCACCGCGGGCTCCGCGTGGAAGCGCTCGCGCATCGTCTCGCCGAGCACGACACAGGCAAGCGCGATCACCGACATCGCCTGGTGGTGCGCCATGTAGGCGCGCACCACCACCTGGCCTGCGCCCTCCGGCAGCCGCCGGCGGGTGAAGTCGATCGCCTCGTAGTAGCCGTAGCGGCCGCGCGCGCCCAGCGCCGCGAGCCGCCTGAAATTGCGCACCGCCGCGCGCGGCGCCACCATCGCGGCGAGGGCGGTCGCGTAGGGCGCGACCACAAGCTCGTCGCCCAGGCCGCGCTTGAGGCCAAGGCCCGGCACGCCGAAGTTCGAGTACTGGTAGGTGAGCTCCAGGTCGCGGGCGTTGTAGGCGGACTCGGAGATGCCCCACGGGATCGAATGCTGGGCGGCGTACTCGATCTGGCGCGCGACGATGAGCCGATGGGTCTGGTCGAGCAGGCTGCCGGCCGGCGCGCGCATGACCAGCATCGGCATCAGGTACTCGAACATCGAGCCCGACCAGGACACGAGCGCGGCGCCACGACCGACCGGTACCGCCCCGCGGCCGAGCCGGAACCAGTGACGCGGCGCGAGGTCGCGCTTGGCGATCGCGACGAACACGGTCAGGCGCGCCTCGGAGGCGAGCAGGTCGTAGCAGCCGGGGTCCAGGCCGCCATCGATCACCCGCAGGCCGATCGACAGCAGTCGGCGCTCGCGGTTGACGAGGCAGCCGAACTCCATCGCGACCGCCAGCTCGCGCGCGACGGCCGCGGCGGCGCGCTGGCGCGCGGCCAGCGCCACGGCGCCGACCGGGTCGAGCGTCGCATCGGCGAGCCGTGAGCGCAGGCTGCGGCTGATCGCGAGCGTCCACGCGCCGAGGTCCAGCTGCAGCTCGTGGTCGCTGGCCGGCGCCTGCAGCGCCAGCGCCCGGGCAAGGTCGGTGGCCGCGTCCGCCAGTGGCAGCGCCGCGGCGAGGGCGGCGGCATCGGTCGCGGCAGGGGCCGCGAGCGCGGCGTACAGCCGGTGCAGCGTGTCGGCAAGCTCGCCTTGCAGCAGGGTGTCCTGCTCGCGGCCGGCCGGCAGCGCCCGCAGCGCGGCGCGGGCGAGGGCCAGCGCGTCGAAGACGCCGGCCAGGTCTGCGGCCGGCGCGGCCTGCCGCGCCCACGCCTCCAGGCCGTTCGCGAGCGTCAGCAGGTGGCCGGCGAGGTTGCCCGAGTCCACCGTCGAGACGTAGCGCGGCTCCAGCGGCCGCAGGTCGAGCGTGTCGTACCAGTTGTACAGGTGGCCGCGATGGCGCTGCAGCCGGCCGACGGTGGCGAGCGTCGCCTCGATGCGCGCGGTCGCCTCGCTCGCGCCGATCCAGCCGAAGTCGGCCGCGCTGAGCGTCGCGAGCACGTACAGGCCGATGTTGGTCGGCGAGGTGCGGTGCGCGACCACCGGGCGCGGGTCCTCCTGGTAGTTGTCCGGCGGCAGGTGATGGTGCTCGGCGGTGACGAAGGTGTCGAAGTAGCGCCAGGTGGCACGCGCGATCTGCCGCAGGCCGTGCCGCTCCGCGCCGTCGAGGGGCTCGCCGCCGCCCGCGGCGTCCGCCTCGCTCACCCAGCAGGCGACCCAGGGCGCGAGCGCCCACAGCGCGAGCAGCGGCAGGGCCGGCCACGGCGTCCGCCCGAGCCAGGTTGCAAGCGTCGCGGTCAGCGCCAGCGGCAGCACCAGTCCCGCCGCCATGTAGCGATACATCGCGGCGGCGCCGCGCGCCGCGGCGCCTGCGCTTTGCTCGGCGGTGGTCCACTCCAGGAGCTGTCGGCGCGAGACGCAGAGCCGGTACAGCGTGCGGCCGATCGCGTCCAGCGCCAGCGCCGCCTGGTGCGCCAGCAGCACCGTGTTGAGTAGCACCTGGGTCAGCGCGATGCGCAGGTCGTCCACGGCCGCGCGCGCGTGGCTTGCGAACGTCTCGCCGCGGCGGCGGCGGGCAAGCTCGGCAAGCGCAGGCAACAGCGAGGAGATGGCGAGCGACACGAGCACCAGCGCCATCCAGACGAACGCCGCGAGGGTCGGCAGCGCCGAGCCGAGCACCAGCGCCGCGAGCGCCGTGGGCGCCGACAGGCTGCGGCGCATGTTGTCGAGCATCTTCCAGCGCGCGATCAGCGACAGCCGTGGCTCGCGCAGGATCCACGGCAGCAGCTGCCAGTCACCGCGGATCCAGCGATGCAGGCGCTGCGCCGCGACGTCGTAGCGCAGCGGGAACTCGTCGACCACCTCGACATCCGAGGCGAGTCCCGCGCGTGCAAGGCTGCCCTCCAGCAGGTCGTGGCTGAGCAGGCAGCCGTCCGGCACGCGCCCCGCGAGCGCCGCCTCGAACGCATCCACATCGTAGATGCCCTTGCCGGTGTAGGAGCCCTCGCCGAGCAGGTCCTGGTAGACGTCGGAGCTGGCCGCCGCGTACGGGTCGATGCCGGCGCTGTTGGCGTAGATGCTCTGGAAGCGCGAGCCGTGCCGGTCCAGCGGCAGCGACGGGGTGACGCGCGGCTGCAGGATCGCATAGCCCCCGACGATGCGATCGCCCGCCCGCTGCGGGCGGTTGAGCGGGTGGGCGAGCTTGCCGATCAGGCGGCGCAGCGCGTCCGGCGGCAGGCGGGTATCGGCATCGAGGGTGACCACGAAGCGCACGCCGGCGGGCGCCGAAGGCGGTGCTGTGCCGACGGCGTGGAAGGAGGTGTCGGTGGCGCCGCGCAGCAGCCGGTTCAGCTCGTGCAGCTTGCCGCGCTTGCGCTCCCAGCCGATCCAGGCCCGCTGGGTCTGGCACCACAGGCGGCGGCGGTGCAGCAGCAGGAAGCGCGCGCCGCCTGCGAGCGGCGCATGCAGCGCGTTCAGCCGCTCGATCCGTTCGCGCGCGAGCTCCAGGAGCGGGCCGTCGTCCGCCATCGCCTCGCTCGGCGCGTCGAGCCAGTCCGACAACAGCGCGAAGTGCACCTCGCCCTCGGGTGCGCCGAGGAAATGGATCTCCAGCCGGTCGACGTGCTCGATGATCGACTCGGCGCTGGTCAGCAGCATCGGCACCGCGACCAGCGTGCGCAGCTGCTCGGGAATGCCCTCGCGCAGCGCGAGCGCGGGCAGCAGCGTGACCGGCAGGCGGCGGGTCGCGGCGCGGTTGACGATCGCGACGGCGACATCCAGCGCCGGCACCAGCACGGCCACCAGCAGCGCCGCGACCCAGCCGGGGGCGACCTGGAGCGCATTCATCAGGGCGCCTGCGACGATCAGCGCGAGCGTGGCCACCGCCGCGACCGCCCCCACGTAGCAGACCGCGCCGTGCGCGAGCACCCAGCGCAGCCCGCGCTCGCGCCACGGCGGGTGAAAGCCGATGTCGCGCTCGAACCCGGCCGTGTCGGCGCCGATCAGCCGGTCGCCGGGGTCGGCGCGGCGCGCGGCGTCCTCGGGCGAGGTGCCCGCGCGCGGCGCGAGGGCACGCGCGGCGATCTGCAGCTCCGACAGCGGGCAGTGGCGCGCGAGCTGCTCGATCGCGCTGCGGTAGCGATTGCGGGTCGCGAAGTCCATGCGCTCGAAGCCTTCGTGGCCGCGCAGCACGCCGTCGACTAGGCTCACGCTCTCGAACAGCTCCGCCCAGTCGACATCCGAGATCAGCCGCATGCTGGTGATGATGTTGCGGACCGTGACGTTCGAGGCGCCCTGGCGCTGGTGTTCCTCGCTGACGACGGTCTCGGCGTCGGTGCCGCGCTCGTGCAGCCGCTGCTCGAGCCAGGCGAGCGCCGGCGTCTCGCGCGGGTCCTGGTCGCGCAGGCGCTGCAGCAGCTGCGCGCTGAAGCCGCGCTCCAGGTCCGTCGAGTCATCAGTCGCGGCGAGCGCGTCGGGCGTGCGCGGCTCGCCGTTGAGCCCCAGCAGCCGGTCGGCGACGCGGTCGGCCGCGTCGCGGGCCGCACGCGCGCGCAGCGTGCGCACCACCGAGCGGCGCAGGTTCTCGATCAGCACGATCCGCAGCGTGATCGCGACCGCCCACAGCTCGCCGATGGTCAGCGGTTCGACTTGCTGGTAGGCGATCAGGAAGCTGCGCAGCAGCCCCGGGTCGAGGCGGCTGTCGGTGTGGGCGACGAAGTCCCAGGCGATGCCGAACACGCGCGGGTAGCCTTCGAACGGGCCGCTGGCGAGCTTGGGCAGCTCGCGGTAGAAGCCGGCCGGCAGGTCGTGCCTGACCTCGCGGATCTGTTCCTCGACCAGGTGGTAGTTGTCGAGCAGCCATTCGGCGGCCGGCGTGATCATGCTGCCGCTGCGCACCGCGCTTGCGGTCGAGCGGTAGGCCGCGAGCAGCACCGCCTCGTTGTCCTTCAGGCGGGCGTGCAGGCCGCGGCGGCGGCCGCGGCCGGCATCGACGCTCTGTGCCGCGGCGAGGCTCGCCGCGTGCGCCTCGAGTCGTTCGACGCTGAGGATCTCGGCGCGCAGGATGATGTCGTCGTCCCACGCCGGCGCCGCGCGCAGCACGCGCGGCAGCCACGCGAGCAGGCGGCGGGGTCGCGGCGTCGTCTTCAGGTGGGGGATCGGTGGCGGGACGACGACTCCTTCGTGGGCGCAGGCGCGCCGCGTGCCCGACGCTCAAGGTCCGCCGGGCGCAGCCGGTGGACGGTACGCGCTCGCAGCGGCGATGTCCGTGCGCTGGCGTACGTACACGCAGCATCGTGGATAGACGCGGCGAGCCCCGGCCTTGCCCGGATCGTCGCAGTGCCGGCGCGGACTGACAGTGCGATGGCGTACCAAGCGCGCCGCGCGCCGCTTGCGGCGCCCCGCAGGGCACTGTCGGATTTGCCTGGCGCCACTAAGTTCGGTAGGGCACACAGGCGGGTCGATTGCGCGTAAAGTCAGCGGCGCCGGTGCAGCGCGCGCTGCGCGCAGCCCAAGGATTCCGATGTCGCCCGTTCTGCCCACCGCGCCACCTGCGCGCACCAACCGGCTGCTGGCGGCGCTACCCGAGGATGAGTGGGCGCGCCTGCAGGGCCACCTGACGCCGATCAGGCTCAGGCTCGGCGACTCTGTCTACGAGTCGGGCCGGCACCTCGATCACCTCACCTTTCCGGCGACCGCGATTGTCTCGCTGCTGTACGTGCTCGAGGACGGCGCCTCGGCCGAGATCGCGATTGTTGGGCGCGAGGGCGTGGTCGGCGTGTCGCTGTTCATGGGCGGCGAGACGACGCCCAGCCGGGCGGTGGTGCAGAGCGGCGGCTGGGGCTACCGCATGCCCGGTGCCGTGCTGGTGCGCGAGTTCACGCGCGGCGGCGAGCTGCAGCACCTGATGCTGCGCTACACCCAGGCGCTGCTCACGCAGATGGCCCAGACCGCGGTCTGCAACCGCCACCACTCGATCGACCAGCAGCTGTGCCGCTGGCTGCTGCTGAGCCTCGACCGGCTGGTCGGCTCGGAGCTGACGATGACCCAGGAGCTGATCGCCAACATGCTCGGCGTGCGCCGCGAGGGCGTCACCGAAGCTGCCGGCAAGCTGCAGGACGTGGGGCTGATCCACTACACGCGCGGTCGCATCAGCGTGCTCGGCCGGCCCGGCCTCGAGCAGCGCTGCTGCGAGTGCTACGCGGTCGTGCAGCGCGAGTTCAAGCGCCTGCTGCCGGATGTGATGCCGCACTAGGCCCGCCGTGGCCGGCTTTCGCTATTGCCGCGCGAGGCGCGTATAACGGCGCACGCCGGCATCCCACCGTCGGCGGGAGCACCGTCCATGTCACGGCCAGAGGTCGTGGTCCCGCCGAGCGCCGCGAACCGGCTGCTCGCGCGGCTGCCGCCGGCAGAGCGCACCCGCCTGCATGCGGCCTGCGTGCCGGTGGAGCTCGCCTTCGGCGATCTGCTGGCCGAGCCCGACCGGCCCCTGCGCCACGCGCACTTCCCGCTGACCGCATTCATCTCGCTGATCGCCCCCGCCACCGGCCGCTCCTCGCTCGAGGTCGGCCTGATCGGCGCCGAGAGCGTGCTCGGGGCGACGCTGGCGCTGGGCGTCGACACCGCGCCGCTGCGCGCGGTCGTGCAGGGCGCGGGGGTGGCGCTGAGGATCAGCGCCGCCCTGATGCGCCGCGAGATCGACGCGCAGCCGCGGCTGCGGGCGGTGCTGCTGCGCCACTGCTACCTGCAGCTGCGGCAGGTGTCGCAATCGGCCGCCTGCGCGCATTACCACAGCATCGAGGCGCGGCTCGCGCGCTGGCTGCTGATGATGCACGACCGCTCGCACGGCGAGGCGCTGCCGATGACGCAGTCGTTCCTCGGCGGCATGCTCGGCGTGCAGCGGGTCGGCGTGACCCGCGCCGCGCAGTCGCTGCAGCAGCGCCGGCTGATCAGCTACCGGCGCGGACGGATCTCGATCCTCAGCCGCACGGGGCTCGCTGCCATCTCCTGTGCCTGCTACGCGGCGGACCGCGGCGCGCAGCGGCTGCTGCTCGGCCGCCCGCTAGGTCGCGAGGCCGGCCGCTAGCCCGAGCGGGGTCGGGGTTTCGGTGCCCCGCGGGGGGGGGGCGGGCGAGGCGAGGTCAGCCCGGGCAGGCACGAGGCTCTCCGGAGCGCGAGCCGGCAGACGGGCCGGCTCGGCGCCTTCCCCCGTCCCTGCCCCCGGGACGCAGATCCGGCGGCATGACGCCGGTTCTTTACCTGACTGAAACGACTGCGGTATAGTTACGGGCTCTCGGGAGGCCTGGTGACGCGGGCGACAAGACTTCGGGGAGCCGCGTACGGGTGCTTAGCTCAGTTGGTAGAGCATCGCCTTTACACGGCGAGGGTCGGGGGTTCGAGCCCCTCAGCACCTACCAGCGGCCGTGGCGTTGAACACGCGGGCGCTGGATCGCATGTGGAGTGGTAGTTCAGCTGGTTAGAATACCGGCCTGTCACGCCGGGGGTCGCGGGTTCGAGTCCCGTCCACTCCGCCAGTATTCCGCCCCGGGGGATCGCGTGCCGCGATCGTTCAGGGAAACGACGGCCGCGCTGACCCCGCGGCCGTTTTCACATGGGAAGCCCGCACATGCTGCAGTGGATCAACGACCGGATGAAGGTGTTTGGATGGATCATCCTGATGCCCCTGTCCCTGGTCTTCGTCGTCTGGGGTGTCCAGGGAATCGTCAGCTTCTCAAGCCAGGCCGATCGCGGCCTGAAGGTCAACGGCGAGCAGGCGCCGGTCGACCAGATGCGGCTGTCCTACCAGGAGCGCAGCGCGCAGCTGGCGCGCGCCTTCCCCGAGGAAATCCCGGCCGACGTCAAGAAGAAGGTGCAGGACGGCATCGTCGACGAGTACGTCAACACGCTGCTGGTCGACCAGAAGGTGACCGCGCAGCACTACGCGGTCACCGACCGTGACGTGGTCGAGTCGATCAAGTCCTACCAGGGCTTCCAGGTCGCCGGCCAGTTCAACAAGGACGCGTACTACGCGCTCTTGAAGGCGCGCGGCTACACGCCGGACCGCTTCGAGGCCGAGCAGCGCAAGCTGCTCAAGGCGCGCGCGCTGGAAGGCGCGCTGTACCTGTCGGCGTTCGCGACCCCGACCGAGATCGCCCGCGCCGCGGCGCTCAAGGGCGAGACCCGCGAGCTTGGGTGGGCGCTGCTGCCGGTGGCGAAGTTCATGCCGGCGGCGAAGCCGGAGGAAGCCGCGATCAAGGCCTACTTCGACGCGCATCCGAACGAGTTCAAGACCCCCGATACGGTCCGGCTCAGCTACGTCGAGCTCAAGGTCGCCGACATCGCCCACGAGGTCGCGGTCGACGAGGGCGGGCTGAAGGCCTTCTACGAGACGATCAAGGAGCGCTTCGTCGAGCCCGAGCGTCGGCACGCGCGCCACATACTGATCCAGTCGGGCAAGGACGACGCCGCGGCGCAGAAGCAGGCCCAGGACGTCTACGCCCAGGCGACCAGGCCCGGCGCCGACTTCGCGGCGCTCGCCAAGCAGTACTCGCAGGACGCCGGCTCCAAGGAGCAGGGCGGCGACCTCGGCACGGTCGACAAGAGCGCCTTCGTCGGCGCCTTTGCCGACGCGCTGTTCTCGATGCAGCAGGGGCAGGTCAAGGGCCCGGTCAAGACGCAGTTCGGCTGGCACGTAATCAAGCTCGAAGAGGTCGTCCCGGCCAAGTCGAAGTCGTTCGAGGAGGCGAAGGCCGAGATCGAGCCCGAGTACAAGCGCACCGAGGCGGAGCGCCGCTTCGGCGAGCGCCAGGAGAAGCTCGAGCAGCTCGCGTTCGAGAACAACGGCAGCCTCGAGCCCGTCGCCAAGGCGCTCGGCCTTAAGATCGAGGAGGTCCCGGCGTTCTACCAGGGCCTGGTCGGGAATGCGCTGGCGGCGAACGCAAAGCTCGTCAAGGCCGCGTTCTCCGCCGATGTGATCGGCGGCCAGAACAGCCGCCCGGTCGAGCTCGCGCCGGGCGATGTCGTCGTCGTGCGCGCGACCGACCATCGGGCGCCGGCGCTGCAGCCGCTGGAGGCCGTGCACGCGCAGGCGGAGACCGGCGCGAAGAAGGTGCTCGCCGCGCAGCTTGCGGCGGAGGCTGCGACGCGACTGGTCGCGGCGCTGAACGCCGGCGGCAAGTGGGACGAGGCGTTGAAGCCGCTCGCCGCCGTGGCCCCCACCCCGGCAAAGCCCGTGCCCGCCGATGCGGTCAAGTTCGTGGCGCCCGCATTCGTGGGCCGCAAGCAGGCGGACGTGCCGGCGCCGGTGCTGCGCGAGCTGTTCCGGGTCAAGACCCCGGCCGACGGCAAGGCGGTGGTCGCCTCGCTGGTGCTGCCCGGCGGCGATGTGGTCGTCTACGCGGTGACCGGCATCAAGCCGGGGCTGGTGTCCTCCGATCCGACGGTGGATCGCCGCGCGATCGCAGGCCCGGTGGGCGAGGGTGACATCGCCACCTACATCGGCGGCATGCGCGCCAAGGCCGACATCCGCCTGAACGCGCAGACGATCTTCGAATGAGGCGACGCGGCCTGCTGGGCACGGCAGGCCGCGATCCCGATCGGAACCTGGCCGCAGGCTCCCGCCCCCGTCCACCGCGCCGAGTCACCCCTCCCGAGCGTCGCGCAGGGACGGGCACCGCCGCCTGTGTTGCACGCGGACAACAGTTTGCTGGGGTTGATAACCCCGCCGCTACGGCTGTTTGAGGGCCTTTTCGTGCGGTTCGACCGAAGCGTGTTGCGCGACGCGAAGCGAATTTCGGGACTCGCGCGCGTATCGTAGGCCCCGGTGCAGCAGCCATCCTTGCGCCGGCATGAAGCCCGCGCGCTGCACCGGCCGTCGGATCCACATCGACCGTCGGTCCCGCTGCAGATCAGGACGCGCGCGATCGTGGGATGGACCGTGACGCGACCGGAGGCCTCATGAAGCACATCAAGAAACTCGCGCTCTGTGCAGGAATGCTGCTCGCGACCCAGGCGGCCCTCGCAGCCGAGCACCTGCCGTTCTACTACGACGTCGGCTACACGTTCGGGCAGATCAAGGCCGAGGGCGTGAGCCTGAACGTCGGCGACATCAACGTCGGCGTGGGCTGGCTGCCGGTGAAGTGGTTGGGACTTGAGGCCACCGGCATGTTCGGTGTCACCAGCGCGGAGGTCGGCGGCGTGTCGCTGAAGATCGATTCGGGCTACATGGTGTCGGTCGTGCCGACGCTGCCGCTGAACGACGACTGGTCCCTGTTCGCGAAGGTCGGCTATGCGTCGGCGTCGTTGAAGGCCTCCGACGGCTACTCGACGATTTCCGGATCCGACCACGACACGGCGTTCGGGGCGGGCCTGCAGTACACGCCGAGCTTTGGCCGGTACCACCTGGGCGGCAGGCTCGAGTGGG
>JANXQL010000149.1 GCA_025356815.1 Pseudomonadota bacterium | reverse complement strand
TCGGCTATGCGTCGGCGTCGTTGAAGGCCTCCGACGGCTACTCGACGATTTCCGGATCCGACCACGACACGGCGTTCGGGGCGGGCCTGCAGTACACGCCGAGCTTTGGCCGGTACCACCTGGGCGGCAGGCTCGAGTGGGTGCAGTACTTTGACAAGGACGGCGTCAAGATCGACGGCGTCTCGCTGTCGTTCATGCAGCGTTTCTAACGCGACATGCGGGGCCGGCGGGCCTTGCCCGCCGGCCAGCGGCTGCCGCTGAGCACGCGGTCCGCGCTCGTCGCACGATGGGCGTTTCTCCAGACTCCCGCCAGACATCGCGCCGTCAGGACGCGCCCGTCACCGGCATGCTCCGAACGGTGAGCCGGGGGCGCGGCAGCCAGACCTTTTGCAGCTGAAAGTTTCGTATTACCGATAACTTTAGGGTTGACTACCCTGTTGATTGCAAGTATTTATTAAAATCCGAAATAAATAGCCTATCAGGCCAGTTCTATGTCTTCTTTCTGCTATTCCGAAACACAGGTGCCGTCCCTGACTCAGCTGGGCTTGCTCGTTCGCCGGCGGCGCAAGGCGAGCGCCCTGCGCATCGACGACGCGGCGGCGCTCTGCGGCGTGTCGGTCGACCTGCTGTCGCGGCTGGAAAACGGCAAATCCGGCGTCAGCACCGATCGGTTGCTGAAGGTCTTCGCGGGACTGGGCCTTTGCCTGCTAGCGGTCGAGAAGGAGCGCGTGGCGCCATTGCTCGCGATCCGGGAGCGAGGCGAGCGGTGACGAACTACTCGCTCGAGGTCCGCGCCGACGGGGTGCGGGTCGGCACGCTCGGCTACGACTCGCTCGACGAGCGGTTCTGGTTCGACTACGACGCCCTCTGGCGCGACGCCTCCTTCGCGTATTCGTTGTCGCCCCACATCCGCCTCGACGGCGCGCCAGCGTCGTCGAGCACGGTGCGGCGATTCCTCGAGAACCTGCTGCCGGAGGGCCGGGCGCTGGATGTCGTTGCGACCACGCACCGGCTTGCCCGCTCCAATCTCTATGGCCTGGTCCGCGAGCTGGGGCAGGAGACGGCGGGCGCCCTGTCCTTCGCCGTCGCGGGCGCCGCGGGCGCACCGCTCACCACTCGCCGCGAGGTCTCGCTCGCCGAACTCAAGGCACGTATCGCGGCGCGCGCCCAGGTGCCGTTCGCGGTCTGGGACGGGCGCGTGCGCATGTCGATCGCAGGCTATCAGGATAAGCTTGCGGTCTACCGGGAGGACGATCGGCTGTATCTGGTCGAAGGTGCGCTCGCCTCGACGCATATTCTCAAGCCCGAGCCTGCCGACCCGCGCCTGCCGATGCTGGTGGCCAACGAGCACTTCAGCATGTGCCTTGCCGGCCGGCTGGGGCTGCGCGTCGCGCCGGTGTCCATCCTGCGCCTGCCGGCGCCGGTGCTGGTGGTCGAACGATTCGATCGGGTGCGCGCCGACGAGCGCGTGCGCCGACTCCACGTCGTCGACGGCTGCCAGGCACTCAACCTGCCCGTGTCCTACAAGTACGAACGAAACTTCGGGTCGGGCCGCGATGTGCGCGGCATTCGCGACGGAGCAAGCTTCGAGCGCCTGTTCGGGCTCGCCCGCGATGCGCTGCAGCCGGCGGCGACCCAGCGCGACCTGCTGCGCTGGGCGCTGTTCCAGTACCTGATCGGTAACGCCGACGCGCACGGCAAGAACCTGTCGTTCTTCTGCGAGCCGGCGGGGCTGGTGCTCGCGCCGTGCTACGACATCGTCAGTGTCGCGCGCTACTCGGGCGTGGACCAGGAGCTTGCGATGGCGTTCGGCGACGAGTTTGAACTCGCGGCGGTGCGCCCGGTCGACTGGGCGGAGTTCGCCCACCGGACGGGCACCGCCCGCGCGCTGCTCGCACGCGAAATGCGCCGCCTGGGCCGCGACGCCGTGCAGGCGGCGCGGCGGCAGGCGGCGGACTCGGTGTATCTCGCGCAGGAGCGGGCGTTCGTCGATGCAATCGCGGCGTTCGTCGAGGTGCAGGCCGGCCGGTTGATCGACATGTCCAGCGCCATGCTGCGGGTCGCGCCGATCACCTGAGCTGTGCCGCGCTGCCCCGCGAGCGCGCGTTCGCCGCGAGGCTCGCCTTGGCGAGTCCCATGACGTTCGGGCTCGCGCCGGTTGGGCGGATTCGGGAAGAACGCTCACGCCATGGTGTCGGTCGTGCCGACGCTGCCTTTGAACGACGACTGGTCGGTGTTCGGGAAAATCGGCTATGCGTCGGCGTCGTTGAAGGCCTCCGACGGCTACTCGACGATTTCCGGATCCGACCACGACACGGCGTTCGGGGCGGGCCTGCAGTACACGCCGAGCTTTGGCCGGTACCACCTGGGCGGCAGGCTCGAGTGGG
>JANXQL010000163.1 GCA_025356815.1 Pseudomonadota bacterium | reverse complement strand
CGGACCGGCGTACAGCGCCGAGGTCCTGGACCTGCTCGCGCGGGCACCGGGGGCGGGTCGCCCGGAGGGCCCGGGCTGGGTCTCGGGCGAGGCCCGCGAGCCGCTGACCGCGACCCACGTGCGCTTCCACCTGCAGGGGGCGGCCGGGGGCATCGCCGCCGCCCGCTACGAGGTGCGCGGCTGCCCGCATACGATCGCGCTGGCGGCCTTGGCCGCCGCCTGGCTGCCCGGGCGGGGCCCGGCGGAGGTTGGCCTGGACCTGCGGGCGCTCGCCGCCCGGCTCGGCGCACCGACCGGGAAACTCGGGCGGTTCCTCGTGGTCAAAGACGCTATCGAGGCCGCCGCCCTTCAACTGGCCCGGCGACCTGCATAGAATCGAAGCCCTGAGGGGGTCCCCCCCGTTGCCGGAGTCCGCAGCACCACCCATGGCCGTCACACTCACGCTCGCCGCCGCAGATCGCGTCAAGAGTTTCCTCAGCGCCCGTGGGCACGGCGTCGGTCTGCGCCTCGGTATTCGGCGCACCGGTTGCTCCGGCTACGCCTATGTCGTCAACTATGCCGAGGAAATCGCCAGCGGCGACACGGTCTACGAGGACCAGGGCGTCAAGGTCGTGGTGGACGCCGACAGCCTCGCGCAGGTCGACGGGACGGAGGTGGATTTCGTGCGGCATGGCCTGAACGAGGCGTTCCGCTTCAAGAACCCTCGGGCCAAGTCCGAGTGCGGGTGTGGCGAGAGCTTCTCCCTGTAGCGAGGCCGCGTCGCGGCGGGATCAAAAAATTCCTTAATTCCCGCCGACTTCCGCGCGTTAGTGCGTTGCGGCAGGGCCCTTTCCGGCTATACAATGGTGGGTCTTACACCGTGTACGTGAGGTTGAGTCATGGCGCTTGAGCGCACCTTGTCGATCGTCAAACCCGATGGCGTCCAGAAGAATCTGATCGGCGAGGTCTATCGCCGCTTCGAGCAGGCTGGGCTGCGCATCGTCGCCAGCCGCATGCGCCAGCTGACCATGCGCGAGGCGGAGGGCTTCTATTCCGTGCACCGCGAGCGCCCGTTCTTCGGCGACCTGTGCCGCTACATGACCTCCGGCCCGGTCGTCGTGCAGGTGCTGGAGGGCGAGAACGCCGTGGCCAAGCACCGTGACATCATGGGCGCCACCGACCCGAAGAAGGCGGCCCCGGGCACGATCCGCGCGGATCTGGCCGCCAGCATCGAGGAGAACGTCGTGCACGGCTCCGACTCCGCCGAGAACGCGGCGAACGAGATCGCGTACTTCTTCGCCGCCACGGAGCTCTGCCCGCGCACGCGTTGAGCGCGCGGCAGTTTCCATGGTCGACGAGAGCGTCGTGCGCACCAACCTCCTCGGGCTTCCGCCCGAGGAGCTGGAGGCGTTCGTCGTCGCCCTCGGCGAAAAGCCGTTCCGTGCGCGCCAGCTGCTGACCTGGATCTACAAGCGCCGGGTCGGCAATTTCGAGCAGATGACGGACCTTGGCAAGGAGCTGCGCGCGCGCCTCGCGGCGGTCGCCGAGGTGCGCCCGCCGGAGATCGTCTCCGAAAACGTTTCGGCCGACGGCACGCGCAAGTGGCTGCTCAGGGCCGGGCGCTCTGACAACCTTGATCAGGCCATCGAGGCCGTCTTCATCCCCGAAGTGGGCCGCGGCACGCTGTGCATCTCCTCGCAGGTCGGCTGTGCGCTCAACTGCTCGTTCTGCTCGACCGGCGCGCAGGGCTTCAACCGCAACCTGTCGACCGCCGAGATCGTCGGCCAGGTCTGGCTCGCCAATCAGCGGCTGGGCGTGGGTCCGGCGGGTGAGCGCGCGATCACCAACGTCGTGCTGATGGGGATGGGCGAGCCGCTGGCCAACTACAAGGCGGTGCTGCCGGCGCTGCGCATCTTCCTCGCCGACCACTGCTTTGACCTGTCGCGCCGTCGCGTGACGCTGTCGACCTCCGGCCTCGTGCCGCAGATCTACCGGCTCGCCGAGGACATCAATGTGGCGCTCGCGGTGTCGCTGCACGCGCCCAACGACGCGCTGCGCGATCAGCTGGTGCCGATCAACCGCCGTCATCCGATCGCCGAGCTGCTCGAGTCGTGCTGGCATTACCTCGATGCCCAGAACGGGCGCTCGATCACGTTCGAGTACGTGATGCTAGATGGCATCAACGACCAGAAGGCCCATGCGCGCGAGCTGGTCAGGCTGCTCGTCGGCCACGACGCGAAGGTGAACCTCATCCCCTTCAATCCCTTCCCGGGTTCCGACTATCGCCGCTCCCGGCCGGAGGCGATCGCGGCGTTCCGCGATCATCTCAATGCCAGTGGCGTGACCGCGACGGTGCGGCGCACGCGTGGCGACGACATCGATGCGGCCTGCGGCCAGCTCGCCGGCCGCGTCCACGACCGCACGCTGGTGCGGCTCGGCAGCAGGACGTTCAGCGTGGGAGTCGAGGCATGAGGCTTCGGCTGACGGCGGTCGTGCTCTGCCTTGTGACCGCCGCCGCGGGCGCGGGACCCAACGCGCCGCGCGAGGACCCGATGGTGACTGCCGCGCGGCTGAACGCGCAGCTGGCGGTCGCGTACCTGAAGCAGAACGACATCGCGCTTGCCCGCGAGAAGATCGAGAAGGCGTTGCTGCAAAATCCGCGCGACCCCTCGGTGCAGATCAGTGCGGGCCTCGTCTACGAGCGCCTGCAGGATGCCGTGCGCGCCGACAAGCACTATGCCGCGGCGCTCAAGCTTGAGCCTAATGATCCCGACATCCAGAACAACTACGCGGTGTTCCAGTGCCGTGCGGGTCATGCCGCGCAAGGCCAAAAGCTGTTCGAGCAGGCAGCCAAGAATCCCGCCTATGCGACCCCCGAGGTCGCGTTCGCGAACGCCGGCGTGTGCGCCCGTACCGCCGGCGACCTGCCACGCGCCGAGGCGTTCTTCCGCAAGGCGCTGCAGCTGCGGCCGGACTTTCCGGACGCGCTGTTGCAGCTGGCGGACGTGACCTATACCCACGGCGGGGGCCTCGGTGCCCGCGGCCTGCTCGAGCGCTACTTCCGCGTCTCGCCGCCGACGCCGGACGCGCTGCTTCTGGGCGTGCGCATCGAGCGCTCGCTCGGCGACAACGAGGCTGCGACTCGCTACCAGAGCCAGCTGCAGAGGGACTTCCCGGACTCCGAGCAGGCGCGCGAGCTTCGCAGCCGGGCGGGGACGCCATGAGCGAGCACGCGCCGGTGCTGGTCGAGGTCGGTGCCGCGCCGCGGCCGGGTCCCGGCGGGCGGCTGCAGGCGGCGCGCGTCGAGCGCGGGCTCGAGGTCGCGAGCGCCGCCGACGCCCTGCGCGTGACGCCGCGCATCATCGAGGCGCTTGAGGCGGATCGCTTCGAGGTGTTCGACGCGCCGGTATACGCGCGCGGCTTTCTGCGCACCTATGCGCGCTTCGTGGGCGTGCCGGCTGAAGAAGTGCTCGCCGCCTACGATGCGCTGGCGGGCGAGCAGGCCGAGCCGTCGCTGATCCCGCCGACCACTGCGGGTCCGCTGCAGCGCGACTACGGCCGGTTCAAGATCGTCGGCGTGTTCGCCCTTGCGCTGCTGCTGGTGGGCGCCTCGTACTGGTGGTGGATGACGCGCAGCGCGCTGGTCGAGTCGCCGCCGCCGGCGTCGGTGACCGCTGCGCCGGCGGCGAGCGTGCCGCTTGCGAATGTGACGCCCGACACCAGCGACGTCGAGCTTGCGCTGCCGCCGCTGGAATCGGTGTCGGACAAATCCGTGCCTGCTGCGGCCGCG
>JANXQL010000065.1 GCA_025356815.1 Pseudomonadota bacterium | reverse complement strand
CTCGGGTTCCATCCGCGTCCCGGGACGCAACTGCAGCAGAACGGAGGCCGTCGCGGGCCGATGGTCGCGGACGAAGGCGGACTCGCGCGTCAGTG
Source organism: Pseudomonadota bacterium (assembly GCA_025356815.1). Lineage (GTDB taxonomy): Bacteria > Pseudomonadota > Gammaproteobacteria > Steroidobacterales > Steroidobacteraceae > CAIKZZ01. The sequence continues at coordinate 15,287 of JANXQL010000065.1, read as the reverse complement.
CGAGGTGGACGCGGGCGGCGACGACATTGCGCAGCGAGCCGATCGTACGTGCAAGATCGGACTCGAGGGCAGACTGGTAGCGGGCCGACTCCATGAATTGGCTCACGCCCAGGCCAGATTCCTTGTTGATGCGATCCATGCTCGAGCTGTTGCTCTCCGGCAGGCCTTGCGCGGCGAGCTTCAGTCGCGCCTCGTGAACCTGGTCGGCCGGCACCATGACCGCACCGCTGGCGTCGTTGAGCTTGTACTTGATGCCCGCGGTCTGCAGTGCCTGCACGACCTGGCTCGCGTCGGCGGTTTCCAGGTTGCCGTACAGCAGGCTCCAGTTGGGCCCCTGCCACCACAGCATCACCGCGACTCCCGCGGCAACCGCCGCCGCAATGCCCACGAGCAGCAGCAGCGGCCGGAAGTTCAGGCCCGGAACGCGCATGAGACCAAGGGAATTTTCGTTAGCCATGATTCCGGTCCACTTATATCGGCATGTTCATGATTTCCTGGTACGCGCTCACTAGGCGATTGCGGACCTCGGCGAGCGCGCGAAATTCGACGGTTGCCTTCTGCGTCTCGAGCATCGTCCGGGCAAGGTCCACTCCGCTCACGCCGCGCTCGTAGGCATCGGCGACGGTGCTCGCCGTCTGCTGGGATTGGTTGACTGCGTCGATGCCCTGCTTGAGCAGTTGCCCGAAGTCGGGGGCGCCCGCGGCGCCAGGTAGCGGCGAGGCACCGGGCGCAGCCGGGCGGGCGATGCCCGCGCCATGCGTCGAGAACGAGCGGATCTGCGCCAGCACCTGGTCGATTTGCATCTGGCTCATGCGCCCCTCCCGGCGAGTGCCATGTCGAAGCCCGCCGCACGCATCCGGGCGAGCTTGTAACGCAACGTCCGTGGGCTGATACCGAGCCGCGCTGCGACGCGGTCGCGGCGCCCGCCGGCGCTGCCGAGCGCCTCGAGAATCATCTGGTATTCGGCGGTTGCAAGTGACCCTGCGAGGTCTGCAGGACCCGCAGTGCGCTGCGGAAGCACAGGACGCGGCGCTTGTTCAGCTCTGGCCAGCGGCACGACCAGCGCCGACTGGGCGCGCAGCTGCTCGAACGAAATGTGTTCTGGAAGAATGACGGCGCCGTCGCACAGTACCAACGCCCGCTGCATTACGTTGTCGAGTTCGCGCACGTTACCGGGCCAGTCGTACGCGAGCAGCAGCTGACCGGCCTCAGCTGATAGCGCCGGAATCGGTTCGCCGGGCGGCGTGTGGCTGGTCAGAAGGCGCATCGCGAGCGGTAGCACGTCCGCGCGGCGCGCGCGAAGCGGCGTGAGGCCGAGCGGAATGACATTCAGGCGGTAGTAGAGGTCCTCGCGGAAGCGACCGCCTTCGACCTCGTCGCGCAGGTGACGGTTGGTGGTCGCAAGTACTCGTACATCCAATGCAAGCAGGACTTGGCTGCCGAGACGCTCGACCTCACGCTCCTGCAGCACGCGCAACAGCTTCGCCTGCAGTGCGACCGGCATCTCGGAGATTTCGTCGAGCAGCAGCGTGCCGCCCTGGGCCTGCTCGAATTTCCCTGGATGAGCGGCGTGGGCTCCGGTGAACGCACCCCGCTCCCAGCCGAACAACGTCGCCTCGAGCATGTGCTCGGGAATGGCGGCGCAGTTGACAGCGACGAACGGCGCGTGGCGCCGGGCTGAATGGCGGTGCACGTAACGCGCGACGACTTCCTTGCCGGTGCCCGACTCACCGGCGATCAGTACCGTGCAGTCGCTCGCCGCCACGCGCCGCGCGAGCTGCAGCAGTTCCACCGTGGACAAATCGCAGGCCACCGGATCGGTCGCCTCGGCGGCGCACTCCGGCGATTTCAGCCGGGTGTGGTTCGATGCTTTGAGGGTATCCATTCCGCGGTTGCCTGAGAGGTTTGCCTGTTACCTGATGGGGTAACAAGCAAGCATCGTGCCAACCGGAATTTCGTGACCCGCGTCTCACCGGCAATCCGCTGCCGGTCTGAGGGCGTCAACTTCCCGTCGCTGGGAGGTCGCTCGCCGCAACGCCGTACTTGCGCAGCTTTTCCACCAGCGTGGTGCGACGCAGACCCAAAAGGCGCGCGGCATGCGCGACCGTGCCGCTCGCCGCCGCGAGCGCCTTGCAGATCAAACTGCGCTCGAGATCATCGAGATACTGCTTGAGGTCCATGCCACCGGCGGGAAGGTGCGCGGCTCCCGCCTGGAGCAGCGCGACGTTCGGTACCACGGCCTCGAAGGGGCCCTCGGGCGCGGCAGGCTCAGCGACTCCCGACTCGAGGATGGCATCGACGACGTCATCGGTGATGAAGCCGTCGGCCCACTCGGTCTCGGCCGCCAGCTCGAGCTGCTCCGGCGGCTGGATCCAATCGGTCGGACGATAGCGGGCCGGCAACTGCGCAATGCAGACAGGGTCACCCGCGGACTCGATCGCGATGCGCTCGAGCAGGTTGGACAGTTCGCGCACATTGCCCGGCCAGCGGTACTTCTCGAGCGCGGAGACCGCCTCGGAGGTGAGACGCACGGGCAGGCCATGCACTTCCTGGACGCGCCGGGCGAGCGTCGAGATCAGCAGCGGCAGATCGCCGCGGCGATCGCGCACTGCCGGCATCTCGATCGGCACGACGTTGAGACGGTAATACAGGTCCTCGCGGAAGGTTCCCTTCGCGATGCAATCCTCGAGGTCGCGATGCGTCGCTGCGATGACGCGCACGTCGCAGGCTTGCGTGGCGCAGCTGCCGACGCGCTCGAAGACGCGCTCCTGCAGCACACGCAGCAATTTCACCTGCATCGAGGGGTTCATGTCGCCGATCTCGTCGAGGAAGATCGTGCCACCCTCGCCCAGCTCGAAACGCCCGCGGCGGGCATTGAGCGCGCCGGTGAAGGCCCCCTTCTCGTGACCGAAGAGTTCGCTCTCTAGAAGCTCGCCCGGGATGGCGCCACAGTTGATCGGAATGAAAGGCCGGTCACGACGGTTCGAGCAGTCGTGGATGGCGCGGGCGACGACTTCCTTGCCGGTTCCCGATTCGCCGAGGATGAGGACGTTGCTGTTGAAACCCGCCACCTGCTGGATCAGTCGATTGACGCGACGAATCGCCGGTGACTGGCCCGTGGGCATCATTACCGTCGGCTGGACTGCAAAATCCAAGCTCGTCATCGCGCCTCCGCTCTGCCATCCATTCGAGTGCAACGCCAGTCTATTCATTGATTATGGCAAACGGGTTGGCTAATTTTCAGAAAAATGTGAACCACGTCACGGTTTTCGAATGAACCGATTGCGAGATAGGCAAAATTCGGGGTTTCCCTCACCCCCCCTTTAGGGGGCCCGCCGACGATGAACCGTCGATTAACGCTTGCGAGAATTGCGCGACCCTGCAACGCGCTTGCGATGTTTGAGAAAGCAAAGCTGTTGGATGAGATCCGACACCGACGCTGTTACATCGATGAACTCGGCGCTCATCGCACCCAGCTCGTTCTCGGATATTTCAGCAACAAAATCAAGGGTTTGTGTGAGAGATGAGCGCAGGCCGATGTGGAGGATCCCGCGGCTGCCGACGGGCGGGAACACGCTGCGCCCCTGCCAGGACGCGCCGCGCCGGTTGAACTGGACCGGAACCGGCTCGATCGCCTGACGACTGTCGACCAGCGAACCGATGAGTTTCAGCACAAGGTTCAGCTTGAAGTCGAGCCGCGCGAGTTCCGCCGCCAGCGGATGCAGGTCCTCGTTCTTGTCGCGCGTGGGCTGCTCCTCGACCGCGATGCAGGCCTGCAGGAGCAGCGCGTTAGACTCCTCCATACCATTGATTTCAAAAGGATTAAGAGTGCGTGTCAGCGGTTCCCAACGCAACGGAAGCACGTCGTGGTAGGCGAGCTCGTTCTGTATCGCGATTGTGTCCACACCTTCGTACATCTCGTTCTCCACCGGGCTTCGCCTCCTGCGGTGCCATGGCAATGACCATGTCCGCCCTCCGCGTATCGCCTGGCACCTGGCCGAACGCGCTCCCAATCAGTTGCACGTGCCGCTCCCGCTGCGCGCGGCGGCCTCCGGTCCGATCGCCGCCCACGCAGCGCGGATCTCGCTGAGCAGGGAGCGCACCTCCTGAATGCCGCTAGCGCCGCCATCCCCTATCGCCCGCACGAGCTGGCGCATCATGTACGCGTACAGCTCACTGAGGTTTTGCGCCAGCGCCCCCCCGTGCTCGAGGTTGAGGCTGCCGCGCAGTTCCGTGATGATCGTGATACAGCTATGCAAGATTTGTGCCTTGCGTGACACCTCGCCACGTTCGGCAAACCCGCGGGCGAGCGCCAGTCGATCCAGCGCGCCGTCCATAAGCATCAGCACGAGTTTGTGCGGATCCTCGGCGCCAACGCCGCCCTGCACCGAGACGCTCTGGTAGGCCGCGACCTTTGAATTTCTGGCTAGTGGCCTCACGCGCGGTCTCCTTGGGCTTTCGATGATCAGTTAACGGCCGGTGATACGGGAACTTGAGCCACACCCGCCGTACGCGCGTCAACCGCCCGACTTGCTCTGATTGGAGGGCAGGCTGTTGATGGCCTGCGTCAGGTAACCCGAGGTCGTCTGCAGCGAGGAGAGCAGGACATTGAGCGCCGAGTACTGCTGCGTCAGATTCGCGGTCATCGCATCCATCTGCTTGTTGAGCACCGTAGTCTGGTCGCTCAACGCATCGCTCTGCTTGATGAGCATCTTGCTGCGACTGTCGATCGTGCCGCCACTGGCCAGCGCCGACGCGATCTGCGAATCGAGCTGAGCGGCGATGCCGCTCTTGCCGGCGAAGAGTTCCTTCACCCCATTGAAATCCTTGGCCAGCGCGGTCTGCACCTTCGTGCTGTCGGCCTGCAGCGTGCCATCCTTCTGGGTCGTGATCCCGAGGCTCGCGAGCGAGTTGTAGCCGGAGCCGCCGACGAGGCTCTGCAGCGTGTGGCGGATTTCGTTCTGGACGCCCGAGAGCAGCGCGTCCCCCAGCATGGGACCGGCTGAGCCGGTCGCCTTGTCGTAGGCGGACAGCGGCGTCAGGGTGCCCTGTAGCGTATTGTAGGCGGCGACGAAACTATTGATGTTGGCGGCGACCGTCGCGGTGTCGTCTGCGACCGTCAAGGTCGCGCTGGAACCGATCGCAGTGGTGCCAAGAAGCTTGAGGGTAACGCCGCTCAAGCCATCGGTGACGGTGTTGTTGGCGCTGGTGTAGGCAACGCCTGCGATGCTGAAGCTCGCATCCTGTGCGGCCGTATTCTGGCTGTAGTTGGCGGTATTGCCGGGACCGTACGTCACGGCCGCAAGCGCGGTCCCGCCGTCCGTCTCGGTAACCTGGATCGTGTTGGCCGCCCCGGTTTCGGTCGAGGACAGCAGCAGGTGCGCGCCGTCACTGCCCTGCACGACCGCGGCGACGATCCCTGGATTGTCGCTGGCGGCATTGATCGCCTGGGCGAGTCCTGCGACCGTGCCGTTCGTAGAATCCAGAGTGACGCTGAAACTGCTCGTGCCGAGCTGCACATTGAGCGTACCCACGCCGATCGCCGCCGTGCTGCCCCCCGCAACGCCACTCGAGAGCAGCTGTTGCGCCGAAGCAAGCGCGGAAACGGTGATCGCATATCTGCCAGGCGGTGCGCCGGAGCTCACATCCGCGCTGAACACGCCCGAGTCCGACGTCGTCGCTGACATCGCGGAGAAGGCATCGGGCTTGTTGATCGAGGCGAGCGAGGCCTGGAACGTACCGAGCGCGCCCTTCAAGGCGCCAAGCGCGGAAATCTTCGTCGTGACCGCGCTCGACTGGCGCGAGATCAGTGCCGCCTGGGGTGCGCGTGATGCCGAAACGAGCTGCGAGACGAGGCTGCCGACGTCGATGACCGAGCCGCCCGCCGAGGCGGCGCTGGTGCTGCCCGCCACAGTGACGACGGAACCGCCGCCGGCCATGACTCAGCGCTCCAACCGGCGACGGTACGCGCCGGGACTCGACGAACAAAGGAGCGGGCGGGGGCCTTTGCTCCCACGCCCGCTCGCATGCTGACGATTGCCGGCCATGGGCCTCTTACGGCAGCTTCTGGAGCAGGGTCATCACGTTCTGCGGAACCGTGTTCGCCTGCGCCACCATCGCCGTACCGGCCTGCTGAAGGATCTGCGCCTTCGACAGGTCAGAGGTGGCCTGCGCGAAGTTCGTGTCCTCGATCTCGCTGCGCGCAGCGCTCAGGTTCGTCGCTGCCGTGTTGATACCCGAGATCGCCGCCTGGAAGCGATTCTGGTACGCGCCGAGCTGCGCGCCCGAAGCCGCCACCTGCTGCAGCGCGCTGTCGATCTGCGCGAGCACCAGGTTCGAGCTGTCGACGGTCGTCACCGAGGCGCTGTCCAGGAACTTGCCCGCGGTCGTCACGGCAATCGCAGTCGCGGCCGAGATGCCGAAGTCCGTGACCGCCGTCGCACCAGCGCCGACCGCCGTGCTGTTGCCCGCGTTCGCCGTATAAGCGAACGTGCCCGTCGTTGTCTGGCTGGTCGTGCTGCTGAGCACCACGCCGGTACCGCCGGCATTTACCGTCGCGATGAGGCCGCCGTCGGAACCCGACAGCTGGTTGAACGCCGCGGCGACGGTCTTGAGATCAGTGGCCGCCGAGCCGGTCATGGTGAACTCAGACGAGTTGAACTTGTTGCCCTTGGCGTCCGTGAAGCTCGCCGTGTACTTGTCGCCCGCCACCCACTTCGCCGCCGCGCCGAGCGTGCCGCCGGCGTCGCTGTAGAGCTTGCCGAGGTTCGAGGCCCGCGTGTCGGCCACCGAGCCGACCGAGATGGTGTTGCCGGCGTTGGCGCCAATCTGGAACGACGCGCCCTGGAAGCTGCCGTCGAGCAGGTTCACGCCGTTGAACGAGGCGCTCTGCGCAACGTTGCTGATGTCGGCCTTGAGCTGCTGGAACTGCTGGTCGAGGTTGATACGGTCCTGCGCGCTGTTGGTCGCGTTCAGCGATTGCACGGACAGGTCACGCATGGTCTGGAGGTCGCTGACGATCTCCGACAGGGCGCCCGAGGCGGTCTGGGTCAGCGAAACGGCGTCTGCCGCGTTGCGAGACGCCTGGTTGAGGCCGTTGATCTGCGAGGTCATGCCCTGCACGATCGCGTAGCCGGCAGCGTTGTCGGCGGCCGTATTGATGCGCAGACCGGACGACAGCTGCTGGAGGGCCTTGGAAAGCTTCATCCCCGACTCGGCCAGATTGTTCTGGGCGTTCAACGAGTTCAGGTTCGTATTGAGGACCAGTGACATTGCGTTTGCTCCTAAGTTTTGGTTCAGACGCCGGACACCAGTCCGTCGCGCTGCAGGAACCGTTGCGGACAATCCGCTTCCTGTTCGGAACCCTTATCGGTCCCGGCCGGTTGAACTTGACGCCCGGCGACCGCTCTCGCTCAAATATGTCGAGTTCGTCACGCTCCCGGCGCCTACAGATACTTGAACAGCGACAGCTGGCCCACCTGGGCGAACGACGCCTGCGCTGCCTGAAGCGCGAGGTACTGCTGGCTGTAGAGGGCGGTCGCCTTCACGTAGTCGACATCGCCAAGCTGCGAGATCTGTGCCGACACGGTGTTCGTCTGCGCGGCCAGCGTGGTCTGCACGCTGCTGATCATCGACAGCCGGGCACCGACGTTCGAGGTTACCGTGGAAATCTGGCCATTCGCCTGGTCGATCTGTTGCAGTGCCCCACCCAGCGTGGAACTCAGGCGCGCACGCGCGGCAACGCCACCGCTGGCGCTATTGAGCGCACCTACGATGCGATCGAGCGTGTCGAATACGCCCTCCCGACCGGAGGGCGACACGGCGAACGTATCGCCCGCGGCTGCGCCACCCTTGATCCCGACCTGGATGCCGTTGAAAGCGACCGTGCCGCCCTTACCGTCGTAGGTCCCTTGCACCGGCTGTCCGCTGGCGTCGGTAACGGCAGCTCCGGCCGCGTCCGTGACGGCCCAGTGCGTCGCGTCACTGAAGGTGATCGTGTACTGCCCGGGGACCCACGCGGTGCGGTCCGTGACCGAGCCCGGATCAACAACCGCGGAGCCGCTATTGGAAGCGCCGGGGGCGGTGGTGTAGACGCCGTTTCCGGTCGGCACGCCCATGAAGATCGCCGACCCGGGGTCGCCCAGCTGGACGGAAGTCCCGCTGTCGAGCTGGATGGTACGTGCCCCGGCGTCACCGACGTACTGCATGCTGCCGGCGCTGCCACGCACGAACGGCTGAGTCCCGGTCGAGTACCCGGAAAACAGGTAATCGCCCTGCGCGTCCTGGCGATTGGCGATGCCCTGGAGTTGCTCCTCCAGCGCCTGGATCTGCGTCGCGATCGCCTTGCTGTCGCTCACGTTGTTGGAGCCGCTGTTGGCCTGTACGACGAGGTCGCGAATGGACTGCATCGTGTTCGTCGCATCCGCGAGGGCCTGTTCCTGCATCGTCAGGCGGGTGCTGGCGCTCTGTCCGTTGTTCAGGTACTGCTCGTATTGCGAGTTGGCGTTCGTCAGCCTCAGGATCTGGACGGCAGCCGCCGGGTTGTCGGCGGGGGTGTTGACGCGCTTGCCGGTCGACAACTGCTGCTGCGTCTGGGCAAGCGCCGACTGGTCGCGAAGCATCTCGCCGACGACCGACTGATTGAACATGGACGTGGACAGACGCATGGCTAACCTCTCCCGACGCTGTTCATCAGCGTCTGGAACAGTGTGTCGGCGACCTTGATGACTTGCGCCGCGGCCTGATAGGCCTGCTCGAATCGGAGCATGTTGGCGGCCTCCTCATCGAGGTTGACGCCGGACACGCTCTGCTGCGCGGCCTGGGCGCTCGTCAGCGCGCTCTGCTGTGCCGCGGCACCATCCTGCGCCTGGCTCGTCTGCAGACCGACTGTTCCGACGTACGCGGCAAGCGTCGCCACCAGCGACTGGGAACCCCCGCGCAGTACCTTGGCATTGAGGACGCCAGCCAGCGCGAGTGCGTTGCGGCCATCCCCGGCGCCGCCAGCGTTGTCGCGTATCGTGAAAGTATCGCCAGTCTGCGGCGCGCCTGAGATCGTCACGGCAAAGCCGTTGTAACTGATCGGCTGGCCCGAGACGTAGCTTCCGGACGTGCTCTGGCCATTGGTGCCGGTGATCGTGTAGGCCGTCGCGCTCGTGAAGCGGAGTGTGTAGTCGGACCGCACCCACGCAGGCATCGACGGCACGCTACCGGCGTCGATTGTCGCGGTACCAGTATTGGTGCCCGCAGCCCCGGTGAGCAGCGGCGCGGCGGCCGCGATCTTCGTCGAATCCGTGGTCAGAAGAGTCAGCCCGGCGATCGCGCCGCGCGTCGGCCGCACCAGAAACTGGTCGCCGGCCGTGGCAGTACCGCTGACGGTGAGCGTGAGGCCCGCGCCACTGATCGTCACCGGGCCGCTGCCACTGGCGCTGAGCGAGGTGGCAACGCCGCTGCTGGTATCGATGAGGCTCCACTGGCTGCCGTCGTACTTGAGGTAATAGTCGCTGGCGGTCAGCCCGCCGAGATCGGCAGGGCTGCCACTGACCGTCGCCGCGAGGGCCGCGGTCACAGTCGCATTGCCCGTGTTCGTGGTTCGCGCGAGCACTTTCGGGGCACCGACCGAGATCAGCGGGCCACCCGGCGACCCGTTCTGGTCGAGCCCGGCGGCATTCTGGCTGTTGACGAGGCTGGCGAGGGTCAGGGCTGCCTGGCCGAGCGTATTGTGGGCCGGGGTCAACATCTGCTCCTGGAACTGCAGCAGACCGCCCACGGCGCCGCCCGACAGCGTTCCGGTGATGTCGACATTTCCGTTCGGGCTCTGTATCAGCACACGCGGCTGTCCGGAGTCGAACGCGTCCGTGCCAGTGACCAGCGTCGCGGCAGAGGTTCCAACGACCAGCGGCTGTCCGTTGCCGACGAACACGCTCACCATGCCGTCGCTCTGCGGCACCGTGGTCACAGAGACGTGCTGCGAAAGCTCGGTGATGAGCCGGTCGCGCTGATCCAGCAGGTCGTTGGGCGCTTGTTGCGACTGACTGCTGGCCGCGTTGATCTGCTGGTTCAGCGACGCGATGGACGAGGCGAGCGAACTGATCGTGCTCGCCTCGGCGTCGAGCTGGCCGGCGACGGTCGCGTCGAGCTGACCAAGCGTGTTCTCGTAACTCTTGAACTGAGTGATCAGGGTCTGCGCCTGCGCCAGGACAGCCTGCCGGCCGACCGTCTGCGAGGGGGCGTTGGCGAGTGACTGGACCGACTGGCTGAACTGCTGCAGGCCCGCCGAAAGGCCGGAGGACGGGTCGCCGAACAGGTTGTTGATGCTGCCCGCAAGGCCGCTGAGCGTGCTCAACTGGTTGTAGCCGCTCGTGGTGCCGAGCGTCTGCGCATAGAGGAAGTTGTTGTAAGCGCGCGTGACGCCGGTGACGGCGACACCATTGCCGATCCAACCCTGCCCGGTGGCATCCGCCGGGTTCGCGGCGAGCCCGACGGACTGGCGGCTGTAACCGGGCGTGCTGGAGTTGGCGATGTTGTGGCTGATCGTGGTCAGCGCGCTTTGGAACGCGAGCAGGCCCGATGCGCCGGTCGTCAGCATGTTACTCATGTGGCGCGCCTCGTATCGGCCGTGTTGCCATTAATCATAGTCGGCAGGGCAGCTGCGAACTTGAGCGGCTCGGCAGCTGCGCCGACCCTCAGTGCACGGACCCGGTCCGCGACCGCGGCGAGCTTCGATCCATATTCCGGGTCCGTTGCATATCCGCCGCGCGCGAGTCCCTGTGCGAAGGCCCCGGTGTCCCGCCCGGTGCCGAGCACTGCGCGGAAGCGCGGACTGTTCTGCAGGACACTGACGTAGTCGTCGATCCCCTGCTCCAGCGACGCATAGCTGCGAAACGGTTGCGTCACCGAGGCGGGAACACCGCCGTCGTACTCGAGCGTCCTGCACGACGCGGTCGCGCCGTTCCAGCGCGTGCCGGCCTTGATCCCAAAGAGGTTGAAGCTGCTGTTGCCGTCCGCGCCGGACGGAACATGCCGGCCCCAGCCGGTCTCGAGCGCCGCATGCGCGATCAGGGCATCCGGTGTGATGCCGAGCCGCTCGGCCGCTCGGTCGGCGTACGGACCGATCTTGCGGATGAAGGCGGCCTGTTCGGCAACCGGAACGGACGGCGCCTGCGCCTTCGTCACGACAGTCGTCGCCGGCGCAACCGCCGGGCTGGCGATTGCGATGCCGGCAGCGCCCTGCGCCCGCGGTGTCGCCGCGACCGGGATCGGTGCGGCTGGTGCCGACGGTGGCGTCCGGGTTGCGGGCCCGGCGAGGCCGCTGCGCGCAAGCTGCTGCACGAGCATGTCCGCAAGCCCCAGACCCTTGCCCTGCGACAGCTGAACCGCCACCTGCTGATCCAACATGTCCTGGTAGAACTCCGTCTCCTGACTATCGCCGAGACCGTCGCCGAGCTTTGCCGCGCGCATCGACTTGAGCAGCATGCCGGTCAACAGGCTCTCGAACTGCCGAGCCACCTGTTTCAAGGCCTTCGGGTCGTGCTCACGGGCAGCCTTCTTCAGCGAATCGAGCCCGCGAAAATCCGCGTAGTAGCTCGGGCTGACGGGTGTAGTGCTCATGGAACGCTCCTGCCAGCGACTAGATCACGATCAGCTGGGCGCGCAGGGCACCGGCCTGCTGCAGCGCTTCGAGAATCGCGACGAGATCGCCGGGGGCCGCCCCCACCTGGTTCACCGCGCGGACGATCTCCTGCAGATCGACGCCCGCGTTGAAAAGGAACATACGAGCATCGCCGGACGGCGCCACCGAAATTTCGGACCGCGGCGTCGTGACGGTCGTGCCACCGGCTGAAAAAGGCCGGGGCTGGCTCACGTCCGTGCGCTCCGTGATGGTCACCGACAGTGATCCATGCGCGACGGCCGCCGGTGTCACCCGCACGTGCGAGCCGATCACAACCGTGCCCGTCCGGGAATTGATAATCACGCGGGCCGGCGCCTCGCCAGGCTCGACCTCGATGTCCTGCAGCGCGCCGATGAACGCCACCCGCGAGGACGGGTCCGTCGGCCCCTGAATCCTCACGGTCACCGCGTCGATGGCGCGGGCGGTGCCCGGGCCCAGCGTCCGGTCCACAGCCTCGGTCAGGCGCGCGGCGGTCGTGAAGTCAGGCGTATTCAGGTTCAGCAGCACGAAGCCGTCGCTCGCAAAGTGCGTCGTCACCTCGCGCTCGACTGTGGCGCCGTTCGGAATGCGCCCGCCGCTAGGCACATTGACGCTGACGCGCGAGCCATCCTTGCCGGACACACCGAACCCGCTGACCACGACGCTGCCCTGCGCAATCGCGTAGATCTCGCCATCGGCGCCGCGCAGTGGCGTCATCAGCAGTGCGCCGCCACGCAGGCTGTTGGCATTGCCAATCGAGGCAACCGTCACATCCAGCGTCTGGCCGGTCTTCGAAAAGGCCTGCAGCTCAGCGGTGACGGTGACGGCAGCGACGTTCTTCAACTGCGGGTTGACGTTCGGCGGGATGGTCACGCCGAACTTCGCGAGCATGTTGAGAATACTCTGGACCGTGAACGGCGCCTGCGTCGTCTGGTCGCCGGTGCCATCGAGACCGACCACAAGACCGTAGCCGACCAGCTGGTTGGTTCTCACCCCCGCGACCGAGGACATATCCTTGACACGCTCGGCGTGTACGTCCGACGGCGCGACAGCAAGGACGGTCAGTGCGCATAGCGCACAGACCAGGATCGACCGTCGGCGTGAGAATGCAGTATTCATGATAATCCCCACGAAGTCAGAACGGCAGCCACTTGGAATCAAAGAACCGACCGAGCCAGCCCTTCGAGTTCGCATCGTTGAGGGCCCCCTGAGATCCGTAGGCAATCGTCGCATCCGCTACGCGAATCGAGGACACGGTGTTATCCGGCGCGATATCGACGGGCCGGACGATTCCCTGGATCCTGACGAATTCACGCCCCTGATTGATCGTGATCCACTTCTGGCCTCGCACCAGCAGGTTGCCATTGGCAAGCCGCTTGGTCACCGTCACGGAGATACCGCCGGTCAGCTGGTTACTCTGCTTGCTGCCGCCCTCGCCGTCGAAGCTCGTCGCGCCGCTGAGCGAGCTGTTCAGTAGGTTTCGGCCGTGAATGGTAGCGGCAGCGCCGAACAGCGTCGGCGCCGAGGCCTCGACCGCGGTATTCTTCTTCGTGGTGGTGATGGCGCTCTTCGAGGCGTCGGTCTTCTCGTCGAGGGGGATCGTCAGCACGTCGCCGATCCGATGGGCAACCGAATTCTCGAAAAGCGGCACATCGTGCCCGCTTTGAAAGATCCCACCGTTTCCGGCATCGGCCACGGGGATTTCCTCCGGCAGAGTCGCCGCGAAAGTTGCGTCGGGGCGCGGCGAGGCCGCGCAGGCGCTGAGCGCCGCGAAGGCTATCGAGGTCATCACCACGGCGGCCCAGGCCTTCCACAGCATTCGCAGCAGAATTTGGATCCGGTTGATCATGGTGCGCAATCCTTCGCTGGCTAGAGGTTGGTGCCGAGGTACTGGAGCATCTGATCCGTCGTCTGGATCGCCTTGGTGTTCATCTCGTACGCCCGCTGCGTCTCGATCATGTTCACCATTTCCTCCACGACGTTGACGTTGGAGCTCTCGACCGAACCCTGCAATAGCGTCCCAATGCCGTTCTGGCCCGGCCCGGAAGTTTGGGCCGTGCCGCTCGACGCCGACTCGGTCAGCAGGTTCTCGCCACGGGCCTGCAGGCCTGCGGGATTGACGAAATCGGCGAGCTGCAGCGACCCGACCGTGGTTGCCGCCGCCTGACCTGCGAGCTGCGCGCTGACGGTGCCGTCCGAGCCGATCGTGATGCTCTGGGCGCCGTGCGGCAGTGTGATCGCGGGCTGTACGGTATAGCCGCTAGAGGTCACGAGCTGGCCGCTCGCGTTCAGCTGGAAGTCGCCGGCGCGCGTGTAGCCGAGTGTGCCGTCTGGCAGGAGCACCTGGAAGAACCCACGACCATTGATCGCAAGGTCCAGCGCATTGCCGGTCTGGTTCAAGTTGCCCTGCGTGTAGGTCTTTTCGGTCGCGACCACGCGCACACCAGTACCCAGCGCCATGCCGCTCGACGCCTGCGTATTCTGCGACGTCGCGGCACCCACCTGGGTGACGGTCTGGTACAGCAGGTCCTCGAACACCGCCCGGCTCTTCTTGAAGCCGGTCGTATTGACGTTGGCGAGGTTGTTCGAGACCACGGCCATCCGGGTCTGTTGTGCATCAAGTCCGGTTTTCGCGGCCCACAGTGCGGGGTTCATGGCATTGGTCTCCTAAGATTTGGTTCAGCTGCTCTGCAGCAGTTTCGAGCTCGCAGCGGAATCTTCCTCAGCCGTATGCATCGCCTTCACCTGAAGATCGTAGTTGCGCGAAAGCTCGATCATCGTCGTCATCGTCACCGCGATGTTTACGTTGCTCGATTCGAGCGCGCCATTGACCACGTGAACGCTTGCATCGGAAGGCGCCTCGCCGCCGCCGGCGAGCCGAAAGAGCCCATCGGCACTGCGCGTCAGGGTGTCTGCGGGCGGGTTGACCAGCTTCAGCCGCCCGATCGTCGACACGGTCTTCGCCTCCTGCCCGAGCGGCACGACTGACAGCGACCCATCGCTACCGATCGTCACTGACGAGTGGGGCGGTACGCTGATCGGGCCTGAGTCCCCGAGCACCGGAAGGCCCGTCGCGGTCGTCAGCATGCCGCTGGGGTCGACCCGCAGGTTGCCGGCGCGCGTGTAGCCCTCGGTGCCGTCGGCGCCCTGCACCGCGAGCCAACCCTGTCCCCTGATCGCAACATCGAGCTCACCGCCGGTCGCTTCGAGCGCACCGGGCGTCGAGTCGAAGCCCGTACCGGCGCTGATCGCGTAGGCGCGCGACGGCAGACCGGCGCCGACGACGTTCTGGGTCTGAAACGCGGACAAGTCCGCCCGAAAACCAGTCGTGCTCGCATTGGCGAGATTGTGGTTGTTCGCGGCCTGAGCGCGAAGGGTCTCCTTCGCACCGGCCATCGCGACGTATACAAGACGATCCATTGCGATTGCTCCTCCGGCCGCATCCGTTCGCCAGCTCTACCCCTGGCCTCAGTTGCGGATGTTGATGATGCTCTGGGTGATCTGGTTCTCGGTCGAGATCATCTGCGCGTTCGCCTGGAAGGCGCGCTGCGCGGTGATCATCTGGACCAGCTGTGCGGTGATATCTACGTTCGACTCCTCGAGCGAGCCGGACTGGACCAGGCCGAAGCCTGAGCCGCCA
>JANXQL010000055.1 GCA_025356815.1 Pseudomonadota bacterium | reverse complement strand
GCGTCGTGTCGATGGAGGAATTCGAGCGCGCCAAGGACAAGATCATGATGGGCGCGGAGCGGCGCTCGATGGTGATGACCGAGGCGGAGCGGCGGCTGACCGCCTACCACGAGGCCGGTCACGCGATCGTGGGCCTCTCGGTGCCCGAGCACGACCCGGTCTACAAGGTCACGATAATCCCGCGCGGCATGGCGCTCGGCGTGACGATGTTCCTGCCCGAGAGCGACCGCTACAGCACTTCGAAGCGCCGGCTCGAAAGCCGGATCGCGACGCTGTTCGGCGGTCGCGTCGCCGAGGAGCTCGTGTTCGGCAAGGAATCGATCACGACCGGCGCCTCGAACGACATCGAGCGCGCCACCGACCTCGCCCGCAGCATGGTCACGAAATGGGGCCTGTCCGAGCGCCTCGGCCCGCAGACCTACAGCGAGGACCAGGGCGAGGTGTTCCTCGGTCGCAGCGTCACCCAGCACAAGCAGGTCTCGGATGTGACCGCGCATGTCATCGACGAGGAAGTGCGCAAGGTCATCGACTCGAACTATGCCCGCGCGACCGGCATCCTGACCACGCACATGGACAAGCTGCACAAGATGTCCGAGGCGCTGATGCGCTACGAGACCATCGACGAGCAGATGATCAAGGACATCATGGCCGGCAACGAGCCGCGTCCACCGAAGGACTGGGACGAGGACTCGCTCAGTCCGCCCGGCACGCCGCCGTCGACGACCGTGGAGCCGGACAAGAAGCCCGGGATCGGCGGGGTCGGCTCGCCCGCCGGACAGCACTGACCAGGTAGAGCTCACCTCGTGGCGCTTCGCTGCCGGTCGCGGACGCTGCCGCTCGCGGGTCCTGTGGTGATGGGCGTGCTCAACGTCACCCCTGATTCGTTCTCGGACGGGGGCCACTACTCGGATCCGGCCATCGCGCTCGCCGCGGCACGGCGGATGGTCGCCGAGGGTACCGCCATCATCGACGTCGGTGGCGAGTCGACCCGTCCCGGGTCCGTGCCGCCGACGCTGGACGAGGAACTGCGCCGCGTCGTGCCGGTCGTGCGCGCGATCGCGAGCGAGCTGGACGTGACGATCTCGGTCGACACGAGCCGGCCCGAAGTGATCGGCGCGGTGCTCGCGGCCGGCGCCCACCTGATCAACGACGTCCGTGGCCTGCTGCTTCCCGGGGCTCTGGCTGCCGCGGCGGCCGGCGGCGCCGCCGTCTGCGTGATGCACATGCGCGGCGAGCCGGCGACGATGCAGCTGGCGCCTGCCTACGGCGACGTCGTCGCGGAGGTTTGCGACTGGCTTGCCGCGCGCGTCGCGGCCTGCCGCGCTGCCGGCATTGGCGCCGACTCGATCGTCGTCGATCCGGGTTTCGGTTTCGGCAAGAACGCCGCTCATCATCTGGCGCTGTTCGGCGCGCTGGAGCGGTTCACGACGCTCGGCGGGCCGCTCATGGTGGGCGTGTCGCGCAAGTCGATGGTCGGCCAGCTGACGGGCCGGGCGGTGAACGAGCGCCTGGCCGGCAGCGTCGCGCTGGCGGCGCTCGCGGCCGAGCGGGGCGCCATGATCCTGCGGGCGCATGATGTCGCCGCGACGGTGGATGCGGTCAGGGTCGGTGCGGCGCTGCGCCGCCGGGGAGAGACGGGATGACGGGCAGGCACTATTTCGGCACCGACGGCATTCGCGGCCGCGTGGGCCATTCGCCGATGACGGTCGAGTTCGCGCTCCGGCTCGCCAGCGCCGCTGCCCGCGTGCTCGCGCCGCAGGGCGGCTCGGTGCTGATCGGCAAGGACACCCGCCTGTCCGGCTACCTGTTCGAGGCGGCACTCGAGGCGGGATTCGTCGCCGCCGGCGTCAACGTGAGTCTGGTCGGCCCGTTGCCGACACCGGCGGTCGCCTACCTCACCCAGCGGCACCGCTGCGACTTCGGCGTCGTGATCAGCGCCTCGCACAATTCGTATGAGGACAACGGCATCAAGTTCTTCGACGGTCAGGGCGGCAAGCTCTCCGACGCACTCGAGCGCCAGATCGAGGCGCTGCTCGACGAACCGCCGCTGACGGTCGAGTCGGAGCGACTGGGGCGCGCGGTGCGCATCGAGCACGCCGGCACCCTCTACCAGGAGCTGTGCGCCTCGACGATGCCGCCGGGCGTCACCCTCAAGGGGCTCAAGCTCGTCGTCGACTGCGCCAACGGCGCGGCCTACAAGGTCGCACCGCGGGTGCTGTCCGAGCTCGGCGCCGATATCGTCCCGATCGGCTGTTCCCCGAACGGGCGCAACATCAACGACGGCTGCGGCTCGATGGCGCCCGCGCTGCTGCAGCTGACGGTCGCCGGCGTGCGCGCCGACGCGGGCCTCGCCCTCGACGGCGACGGCGACCGCGTGGTGATGGTCGACCACCTGGGACGCACGGTCGACGGCGACCAACTGCTGTATGTCATCGCCCGCGCGCGCCACGCAGCCGGCACGCTGACCGGCCCGGTGGTCGGCACGGTGATGAGCAACCTCGGACTCGAACACGCGCTCGCGTCGCTGGGCGTGCCGTTCGAGCGTGCCGCGGTGGGCGATCGCTACGTGCTCGAGCGACTGCGGGTGAGCGGCGGCACGCTGGGCGGGGAGACCTCCGGACACCTGTTGTGCCTGGACAAGACCACGACCGGCGATGGCATCGTCAGCGCGCTGCAGGTGCTGGCAATCATGCAGCAAAGCGGGGCCTCGCTCGCGGAACTGGTGACCCAGATGCCGAAGTACCCGCAGGTGCTGCTCAATGTCCGCACCGCCCGGCGGCTCGACCTGAAGGGGATTCCGGCCGTGCAGGCGGCTGTGGCGGCCGCCGAGGCACGCCTGGCCGGCACCGGCCGCGTCGTGCTGCGCGCCTCGGGCACCGAGCCCTTGATCCGGGTCATGGTCGAGGGCCAGGACGCGGAACTCGTGAAGGCGACCGCCGAGGGGCTCGCGGAAGTGGTCCGCGCCGCGGCCGGCTGACGCTTTGCGTTGATTTAGTAGGGCTTGGCGGGTATTCTGCGCCGCCTTTCGAGGACACCCCGATGCGCCGTCCGGTCGTTGCCGGTAACTGGAAGATGCATGGCACGCGGGCCGAGAACACCCGGCTCGTCGATGCCATCGTTGAAGCGAGTGATGAGCCACCCTGCGAGGTGATCGTCTGCCCGCCGGCCGTCTATCTGTGGGAGATCGGCCGCCAGTTGAAGGACAGCCGCGTCGCGCTCGGGGCCCAGACGCTGTGCGCCGAGTCGCAGGGGGCGTTCACCGGCGAGGTGTCCGGGGCGATGCTCAAGGACGTCGGGGTCAGCCACGTGATCGTCGGACACTCGGAGCGCCGCGCGCTGTACCACGAGGACGACGCGCTGGTGGCCCGCAAGTTCGTCGCCGCCCAGATCGCCGGCCTGACGCCGATCCTGTGCGTCGGGGAGACGCTCGAGGAGTGGGAGCGGGGGGTGACCGAGGCGGTCGTGGCCCGCCAGCTCGATGCCGTGCTCGGCGTCGCCGGGGTGGCCGCCTTCGCGCGGGCGATCGTGGCCTACGAGCCGGTCTGGGCGATCGGGACCGGCAAGAACGCGACCCCGGACCAGGCGCAGGCCGTCCACGGGTTCATCCGCGCGCGAATTGCGGCGCGGGATGCTATCATTGGGGATGGACTGCGGCTGCTGTATGGCGGCAGCGTCAAGGCGGCCAACGCCGCCGAGTTGTTCGGCAAGCCCGACGTTGACGGTGGGTTGGTCGGCGGTGCCTCGCTCAAGGCGGATGAATTCGTAAGGATCTGCGCGGCCGCCACGGGCGGGCGCGCTTAAAAGACATGCTGCAACAGATACTGCTGGTCATTCACGTCCTGCTGTCGATGGCCATCGTGGCCCTCGTGCTGCTGCAGCGTGGCAAGGGCGCCGATGCCGGCGCGGGCTTTGGTTCCGGCGCCTCGGGCACCGTGTTCGGCGCGCGCGGATCCTCCACGTTCTTCTCGAAGACGACCGCGGTGCTCGCGACCTGCTTCTTCGCGACGAGTCTGTCCCTGGCCTACTCGGCGAGTCATCGCACGGTGTCGGCCCCGAAGAGCCTGCTCGAGCAGGTCCCCGCGTCCTCCCCGGCGCCCGCAGGCACTGGCAGCGCGCCGACCGCGCCGCCGGCCGCCCCGGATGCCCCGGCGAAGTAAGCGCTATTTCGTTTTCCCGATCGAGACGTATTGATTGCCGACGTGGCGGAATTGGTAGACGCACTAGCTTGAGGTGCTAGCACCGTAAGGTGTGCCGGTTCGAGTCCGGCCGTCGGCACCACGTCTCGATATTGATCCCGCAAGAAAAGAAAATAAGAACAAGACGCAGCCTCTTTCGAGCGTGACGCGGCAGCCTCGGGCGCTTTAGAATAGGGCGATTCAACGGGGCGCAATCACGCGCTCCGGGAAAGCTGGTGATGCTCGAAAATTACCTGCCGATTCTGATCTTCATCCTCGTGGCCGGTGGCCTGGGTGTCGTCCTCATCGCTCTTGGATTCCTGCTCGGCCCGCGTAGGCCCGGAGCCGACAAGGCATCCCCCTACGAGTGCGGCTTCGGCGCGTTCGACGACGCGCGCATGAAATTCGACGTGCGCTACTACCTCGTCGCGATCCTATTTATCCTGTTCGACCTCGAGATCGCCTTCCTGTTTCCGTGGGCCGTGTCGCTCAAGGCAGTTGGGGGCGTCGGCATCGTCTCGATGCTCGTCTTCCTGGCCATCCTGGTCGTCGGATTCGTGTACGAGTGGAAGAAGGGAGCGCTCGAATGGGACTAGTCGCCGAAGTCGACGCGGAGTTGAAGGACAAGGGCTTCGTCACCGCGCGGCTCGATGACCTGATGAACTGGGCGCGAACCGGCTCGATGTGGCCGGTGACGTTTGGACTGGCCTGCTGCGCGATCGAGATGATGCAGGCGGGCGCCGCCCGCTACGACCTCGACCGCTTCGGCGTGGTGTTTCGCCCCAGCCCGCGGCAGTCGGATGTGATGATCGTCGCCGGCACCCTGACCAACAAGATGGCGGCCCCGCTGCGCAAGGTCTACGACCAGATGTCCGACCCGAAGTGGGTCATCTCGATGGGGTCGTGCGCCAACGGCGGCGGCTACTATCACTATTCCTACTCGGTGGTGCGCGGCTGCGATCGCATCGTGCCGGTGGACATCTACGTCCCGGGCTGCCCGCCGTCCGCGGAGGCCCTGATCTACGGGATCCTGCAGCTCCAGAACAAAGTGCGCCGTACCAGCACCATTGCCCGATGAGTGGCCCGATGAGTGAAACTGCTACCGATACCCCGGCGCCGACGCCGAGCCGGCTCGAGGTGCTCGCGGCCACGATCGGCGCGGTCTGCGGCGAGCGCGCGCTCCGCATCGCCTCGATTTCTCAGGAGCTGACCTTCGAGGTCGCCCCGGCGCACCTCCTGGATGTGTGCCGGCAGCTCAGGGACGACCCGCGCCTCCTCTTCGAGACGCTCGCGGACCTCTCCGGCATCGACTACCTGACCTTCGGCATGGACGAGTGGAACACCCATACGGCCACCAACGCGGGCTTCAGCCGCGGCGTTGCCGGGCTCGATGACATCGACGCGCCGGCCGTGCCGATGGAGCGTCGCTTCGCCGTCGTCTACCACCTGCTGTCGGTCACGCTGAACCAGCGGGTTCGCCTGCGCTCGTACTGCGATGCCGGCGAGCCGCCGATGACCGACTCGGTGGTCGAGGTCTGGCCGGGCGCCAACTGGTTCGAGCGCGAGGCGTTCGACCTGTACGGCATCCTGTTCCGCGGCCATCCGGACCTGCGCCGGATCCTGACGGACTACGGCTTCATCGGCCACCCGTTCCGCAAGGACTTCCCGCTGATCGGCCACGTCGAGGTGCGCTACGACCCCGAGAAGCAGCGGGTCGTGTACGAGCCGGTGAGCATCGAGGCGCGCACGCTGGTGCCGCGGGTCATCCGTGACGACCACCGCTACGAGCCCGCCCTCCACGGCCGGGTCACCAGCGCACCGGGGAAGCCGAATGGCTGATATCCAGAGCTTCACACTCAACTTCGGGCCGCAGCATCCCGCGGCGCACGGCGTGCTGCGCCTCGTGCTCGAGATGGACGGCGAGGTCGTGCAGAAGGCAGATCCGCACATCGGCCTGCTGCATCGTGCAACCGAAAAGCTGGCCGAATCGAAGACCTTCAACCAGTCGATCGGCTACATGGACCGGCTCGACTACGCCTCGATGATGTGCAACGAACACGCGTACGTCCTCGCGGTCGAGCGGCTGCTAGGGGTGCAGGTGCCGCTGCGCGCGCAGTTCATACGCGTGATGTTCGACGAGATCACCCGCCTGCTGAACCACCTGATGTGGCTCGGCGCGCACGGGCTCGACATCGGCGCGATGACGATGTTCCTGTACTGCTTCCGCGAGCGCGAGGACCTGATGGACGCCTACGAGGCGGTGTCCGGCACGCGCATGCACGCGACCTACTACCGGCCGGGCGGCGTCTACCGCGATCTGCCGGACACGATGCCCCGCTACGCGCCGTCGAAGTTCCGCTCCAAGCGCGAGATCGACCGCCTGAACGAGGCGCGTGCGGGCTCGCTTCTGGACTTCCTGCAGGACTTCACCGAGCGGTTTCCGAAGTGCGTCGATGAGTACGAGACGCTGCTGACCGACAACCGCATCTGGAAGCAGCGCACCGTCAACATCGGCATCGTCACGCCGGAGCGCGCCAAGGCGCTTGGGTTCACCGGCCCCTGCCTGCGCGGCTCGGGGATCGCCTGGGACCTGCGCAAGAAGCAGCCGTACGAGGTCTACGATCGCGTCGAATTCGACATCCCGGTTGGCGTCAACGGCGATTGCTACGACCGTTACCTCGTGCGCGTCGAGGAGATGCGCCAGTCGAATCGCATCATCCGCCAGTGCATCGACTGGCTGCGCCACAACCCGGGCCCGGTGGTCGTGACGGACCACAAGGTCTCGCCGCCACGGCGCGTCGAGATGAAGGGCGACATGGAATCGCTGATCCACCACTTCAAGCTCGCCACCGAGGGCTACTCGGTGCCGGCGGGCGAGGTGTACGCCGCGGTCGAGGCGCCGAAGGGCGAGTTCGGCGTGTGGCTGGTGTCGGATGGCGCCAACAAGCCGTATCGGCTGAAGGCGCGCGCACCGGGCTTCGCGCACCTGTCGGCCATGGAGGAAATGGTCCGCGGCCACATGCTGGCCGACGTCGTCGCCGTGATCGGCACGCTGGACATCGTCTTCGGAGAGATCGACCGATGAGCGCAGCTACCCCCACGTCGGCGGCGACGACGGCCTTGAGCGAGTACACCCGCCACGAGATCGACGCGTGGATCGCTAAGTTCCCGGCCGGCAAGCAGCGCTCGGCGTCGCTTGCCGCGCTGCGCGCGGCGCAGCACCAGAACAACGGCTTCCTCACGACCGAGCTGATGGATGCGGTGGCGGCGTACCTCGCTCTGCCGCCAATCCAGGTGTACGAGGTCGCGGCCTTCTACTCGATGTTCGAGACCAAGCCCGTTGGCCGCATTCACGTGTCGGTCTGCACGAACATCTCCTGCATGCTGTGCGGCTCGGACGGGATCGTCGATCACATCCAGAAGAAGCTCGGTATCAAGATCGGCGAGAGCACGCCTGACGGCAAGTTCTACCTCAAGCGCGAGGAGGAGTGCCTCGCTGCCTGCAACAACGCGCCGATGATGATGATCGACCACGTCTACTACGAGCACCTGACGCCTGAAAAGGTCGATCAGGTGATCGACAGCCTGAAGTGAGCCCCGCATGTCGCGTGTGATGAACCAGGTCGTATTCGAGCCGCTCGGCCTGCCCGAGAGCTGGACGCTGTCCGCGTACCGCAGCATCGGCGGCTACCAGGCATGGGAGAAGATCCTGCGGGAGAAGACCCCGCCGGAGCAGATCATCGAGGAAGTGAAGGCCTCCGGCCTGCGCGGTCGCGGTGGGGCGGGCTTCCCGACGGGTCTTAAGTGGAGCTTCATGCCGCGCGGCGTGCCGGGTCCGAAATACGCCGTCTGCAACTCCGACGAGTCGGAGCCGGGCACCTGCCACGACCGCGACATCCTGCGCTTCAACCCGCATTCGGTCGTCGAGGGCATGGCGATCGGTGGCTATGCGATGGGCGCCACGGCGGGCTACAACTACATCCGCGGCGAGTTCCTGGCCGAGCCCTTCCCGCGCTTCGAGGCGGCGGTCCGCGAGGCCTACGCGGCCGGGCTGCTCGGCAAGGACATCCTCGGCTCCGGCTACGACTTCGAGCTGTACTCGGTCGCAGGCGCCGGCGCCTATATCTGCGGTGAGGAAACCGCGCTGCTGGAGTCGCTCGAGGGCAAGCCGGGCAAGCCGCGATTCAAGCCGCCGTTCCCGGCGAGCTTCGGCCTGTACGGCCGCCCAACCACAATCAACAACACCCAGAGCTATGCCTCGGTCCCGACCATCATGCGCAAGGGCGCGAAGTGGTTCGCCGACCTCGGCGTGCCCAACTCCGGCGGCACGGTCGTGTTCTCGGTATCCGGCCACGTGGCGCGTCCCGGCAACTACGAGCTGCCGCTGGGCATTCCGTTCAGGGAGATGCTCGAGGAGGTCTGCGGCGGCATGAAGGACGCCAGGAAGCTCAAGGCCGTGATTCCCGGGGGTTCATCGACACCGGTGCTGACGGCGGACCTGATCATGGCCGCGAACATGGACTACGACTCGCTGCGCAAGGCCGGCAGCGCCCTCGGCTCGGCCGCGGTCATCGTCATGGACGAGACCACCTGCATGGTGAAGGTGCTCGAGCGCCTGACACGCTTCTACAAGGCCGAATCCTGTGGCCAGTGCACGCCGTGCCGCGAGGGCACCGGCTGGATGAACCGGCTCGTGCGCCGGGTGCTGGCGGGCGAGGGCAGGAAGTCGGACCTCGACCTGCTGGTCGATGTCGCCAATCGCATCGAGGGCCACACGATCTGCGCGCTGGGCGACGCGGCCGCCTGGCCCGTGCAGAGCTTCATCAAGCGCTTTGGCCACGAGTTCGAATACATGATCGACAACGGCGGTCGCAGCATCGTCGACGATCCCGCGCGGCGAGCCGCGTGATGCCGAGCCGGGTACGAAGCGCATGAGCCAGGATATCGTCAATCTCGAAGTCAATGGCGTTGCGGTCCAGGGCCGCAAGGGCCAGATGATCATCCATGTCACGGATGCCGCGAACGTCTACGTGCCGCGCTTCTGCTACCACGAGAAGCTGTCGATCGCGGCGAACTGCCGCATGTGCCTGGTCGAGGTCGAGAAGGCGCCCAAGCCGCTGCCGGCCTGCGCGACCCCGATCTCCGAGGGCATGAAGATCTACACGAAGAGCCCGAAGGCCATCGGCGCGCAGAAGGCGACGATGGAATTCCTGCTCATCAACCATCCGCTTGACTGTCCGATCTGCGACCAGGGCGGCGAGTGCGAACTGCAGGACCTCGCGATGGGCTTCGGGCGTGACGCTGCGCGCTACGAGGAGACCAAGCGGGTCGTCAAGGACAAGAACCTGGGTCCGCTGGTCTCGACGGACATGACGCGCTGCATCCACTGCACCCGCTGCGTGCGTTTCACGGCGGAAATCGCCGGCCTGCAGGAACTGGGCACCCTCGGCCGTGGCGAGCAGACCCAGATCGGCACGTTCATCGAGCACAGCGTCGATCACGAGATGAGCGGCAACATCATCGACCTGTGCCCGGTCGGCGCGCTCAATTCGAAGCCGTTTCGCTACCAGGGTCGCTCCTGGGAGATGGTGCAGCAGCCGATCGTCTCGCCGCACGACGCCGTCGGCACGAACCTGAACGCGCACGTTCGCCGCGGCAAGCTGATGCGGGTCGTGCCGCGCGCCAACGAGGCGGTCAACGAGACCTGGATCGCCGACCGCGACCGCTTCTCGTACGAAGGCGTCTACGCCGACGACCGCCTCGAGACGCCGCTGATCCGCAGGAACGGCGAACTCGTCCCGACCACTTGGGAGGTCGCGCTCGAGGCGGCGGCCCTCGCGCTCAAGGACGGCGTCGCGAGCTTCGGTCCCGACCGGATCGGCGTGCTGTCGCTGCCCTCGGCCACTTCCGAGGAGGCCTGGCTGCTCGCGCGTCTCGCGCGCGGCCTCGGCATCCGCAACATCGATCACCGCCTGCGCCAGCTCGACACCCGTGACCAGGCGTCCGACGCGGCGCTGCCGGGCCTTGGCCTGTCGCTGGCGGAGCTCGAGGCGCTCGACGGACTGCTTATCGTGGGTTCGGACCTGCGCCAGGAAGCACCGGTGCTCGCGCACCGCGTGCGCAAGGCTGCGCTGTACAACAAGGCGCAGGTCGCATTCGTCAATCCGGCCGAGTTCGAGTACCTGTTCCCGGTGGCGTCCTACCGCGCGACGCCGGCTATTCGCATGATTGCGGAACTCGCCTCGATCGGCCGCGCGATCGCGGAGGCGTCGGGTCAGGCGCTGGCGCCCGTACTCGCCGGCGCGGGAGTCCCGACCGATGGCCAGGTCGCGGCCGCCCGTGCGCTTGCGAGCGGCTCGCGCCGCCTGCTGCTGCTTGGCGGGCTTGCCGAACGCCACCCGGCGTTCGCGGACCTGCGCGCCGTCGCCGGTGCCGTCGCCACCGCCGCCGGCGCCACGCTCGGCTACCTGCCCGGCGGCGCCAACGCTGCCGGCGCTGCGCTCGCGGGCCTGCTGCCGCACCGGGAGGCAGGCGGCAAGGCCGTCGCCCAGCCGGGACTCGCCGCGGGTGCGATGCTCGCCGCGGGACTCGACGCCTACGTGCTGTTCGGCGGCGTGGAGCCGGCGCAGGACAGCGTGTTTGGCGACGCCGCCGAGACGGCGCTCGCCAAGGCCCGCTTCGTGCTCGCGCTGACCCCGTATGCCCCGGCCTCGGTGCGCAGGCATGCGCATGTCGTGCTGCCGATCGGCACGTTCGCCGAGACCTCCGGCAGCTTCGTCAACCTCGAGGGGCGCTGGCAGAGCTTCAGTGCCGTCGCCCGACCGCTCGGCGACTGCCGCCCAGGCTGGAAGGTACTGCGTGTCCTGGGCAATCTGCTGGACCTTGCGGGCTTCGACTACGAGTCGTCGGAGCAGGTGCGCGCCGAGTTCGTCGCGGCACTCGGAGCGCTGGCAGGGAAGGCGGCGGATACCGCCTACCGAGGCCAGTGGCAGCTGCAGGGCCCGGTGCCCGGGCGCCTGACGAGTCTGCCGATCTACCAGTCCGATCCGATCGTGCGCCGCGCACCGGCGCTGCAGCAGACCCGGACCGCGTCGCGGCCCGCCGTTGCGTACTGAGTCGCTATGAGCACACTCCTTGCATACTGGAACCAGATCCCGCTTTACCTGCAGCACGTGATCATCGTCTCGCTGGAAATCGTCGGCGTGATGATGGCGGTGGTGGTTTGCGTCGCGTTCCTGACTCTGATCGAGCGCAAGGTCATCGGCTGGATGCAGATCCGCATCGGGCCGAACCAGATCAGGATCTTCGGCCTGCCGTTCCTGAAGGGACTCGCGCAGCCGTTCGCCGACGTCATCAAGCTGCTGCTGAAGGAAGTCCTGCTGCCGGCCAAGGCCGACAAGGCGGTCTTCCTGCTGGCGCCGCTGATTGCGCTGACCACGGCGCTCGCCACCTGGGCCGTGGTGCCGTTCTCGCCGGTGTTCGTGCTGGCGGACATCGATGCGGGGCTTTTGTACGTGCTCGCGCTGACCTCGCTCGGCGTCTACGGCATCATCCTCGCCGGCTGGGCCTCCAACTCCAAGTACGCGATGCTCGGTGCCATGCGCTCCGCGGCGCAGATCGTCGCCTACGAAATCGCGATGGGCTTCGCGCTGGTCGGCGTGCTGATGGCCGCCGGCAGCCTCAATCTGTCGGACGTCGTGCGGGCGCAGTCGGGCAGCATGCTCAGCTGGAACATGGTGCTGCTGTTCCCGCTGATGGTGATCTACTTCATCGCCGGCATCGCCGAGACCAACCGCGCGCCGTTCGACGTCGTCGAGGGCGAGTCGGAAATCGTCGCGGGCTTTCACGTCGAGTATGCGGGAGCTTCGTTTGCGACCCTGTTCGCGCTACCCGAATACGCGAACATGATGATGGTCGCGACGCTGGCGTCGGTGCTGTTCATGGGCGGCTGGCTGTCGCCGTTCCAGGGTCTGCTGCCGGATTCGTCGCTGCTCGCGCAGCCTTCGTTCCTGTGGCTGTTCGTCAAGATCTGCTGGTTCCTGTTCTGCTTCCTGTGGTTCCGCGCCACCTTCCCCCGCTACCGCTACGACCAGATCATGCGGCTCGGCTGGAAGGTATTCATTCCGCTGACGCTCGTCTGGATCCTGGTCGAGTGCGGGATGGTTTGGATGCGGATCGGCCCCTGGTCGCACTTCGGCTGAGGAGCCAATACTCGTCATGTCTTCAGTACGCAGCATTGCCAAGACGCTCCTGCTCGGTGAGCTCCTCCAGGGGCTCGCCGTCACGTTCCGGTACCTGTGGAAGCCGAAGTTCACGGTGCATTACCCGGAGGAGCGCGCGCCGCAGTCGGTGCGCTACCGTGGCTTGCATGCGCTGCGTCGCTACCCGAACGGCGAGGAGCGCTGCATCGCGTGCAAGCTGTGCGAAGCGGTCTGCCCCGCGCTCGCCATCACCATCGAGTCGGACGTTTCAGCCGACGGCACCCGCCGCACGACGCGCTACGACATCGACCTGTTCAAGTGCATCTTCTGTGGCTTCTGCGAGGAAGCCTGCCCGGTGGATGCGATCGTCGAGACGCGGATCCACGAGTACCACATGGAGAACCGCGGCGAGAACATCATGAGCAAGGACAAGCTGCTCGCCGTGGGCGAGCGCTACGAGGCGATGATCACGGCCGACAAGACCGCTGACGCGCCGTACCGCTGACCGCCAACGCCAGGTTTGCAACGTGCTGACTACGATACTGTTCTACGTGTTCGCGACCATGCTGGTCGGTGCCGCCATCGGCGTCGTGCTGTCGCGAAACCCGGTCCATGCGGCGCTGTTCCTGGTGCTCGCGTTCTTCGAGAGCGCCGCGCTGTGGCTGCTGCTGGAAGCTGAGTTCCTCGGCATCGTGCTGGTGCTGGTCTATGTCGGCGCCGTGATGGTGCTGTTCCTGTTCGTGATCATGATGCTCGACGTCAACCTCGAGGAGTTGCGCTCGGGGCTGACCCGCTACGCGCCGTTGGGCGCCCTGGTCGCCGGCATCATGATCGCGGAGATCGCCTACGTGGTCTGGGCGCGGCACCTGGGACTGAACTTCCCGGTCAATGCCCCGTCGCTACCCGAGCACTACTCCAACGTGCATGAGCTGGGCAAGATCCTCTACACCGACTACATGCTGCCGTTCCAGCTGGCCGCCGTCGTGCTGCTGATCGCGATCGTTGCGGCGATCGCCCTGACGATGCGCCACCGCACGGGTTACAAGAAGCAGGATATCGGCGCGCAGGTCGCCGTGCGCCGCGAGGACCGCCTTCGGATCGTCAAGGTCGACGCGGAGAAGTACCCATGATCGGACTGCCGCACTTCCTGCTGCTCGCCGGCGTGCTGTTCAGCATCGCCGTGGCGGGGATCTTCCTCAACCGCAAGAACGTCATCGTGCTGCTGATGTGCATCGAGCTGATGCTGCTGGCGGTCAACTTCAACTTCGTCGCGTTCAGCCACTGGCTGGGTGACATCCACGGTCAGGTTTTCGTGTTCTTCATCCTGACGGTGGCCGCCGCCGAATCCGCGATTGGGCTCGCGATCCTCGTCGTGCTGTTCCGCGAAAAGCAGAGCATCAACGTCGAGAACCTGGACACGATGCGGGGCTGATGATGCAGAACGTCTATCTTGCGATCCCGCTGGCTCCGCTGATCGCCGCGATCATCGCGGGGCTCTTGGGCCGGGTGATCGGCCGCGTGGGCGCCCACACGGTCACTATCCTCGGCGTCGGGGCCTCCTTCGCCCTGTCGGTCTGGGTGCTCAAGGGCATGCTGGTCGACGGCGTGGTGACCTACAACGCGCCGGTCTACACCTGGCTGGTCACCGACGGCATCACCATGCAGGTCGGCTTCCTGATCGACCACCTGACGGCGCTGATGATGTGCGTCGTGACCTTCGTGTCGCTGATGGTGCACATCTACACCATCGGCTACATGGCCGACGACCCGGGCTACCAGCGCTTCTTCAGCTACATCTCGCTGTTCACGTTCTCGATGCTGATGCTCGTGATGAGCAACAACTTCCTGCAGCTGTTCTTCGGCTGGGAGGCGGTCGGCCTGGTGTCGTACGTGCTGATCGGCTTCTGGTTCACGCGGCCGACCGCGATCTTCGCGAACATGAAGGCCTTCATCGTCAACCGCGTCGGCGACTTCGGTTTCATCCTGGGCATCGGCCTGATCGTCGCGTATGGGAACACGCTGAACTACGGCGAGGCCTTCGCGAAGGGGCCCGAACTCGCCAAGCTGATCTTCCCCGGCACCGATTGGATGCTGATCACCGTGACCTGCATCTGCCTGTTCATCGGCGCGATGGGCAAGAGCGCGCAGTTCCCGCTGCACGTCTGGCTGCCCGATTCGATGGAAGGCCCGACGCCGATCTCGGCGCTGATCCACGCCGCCACCATGGTCACCGCCGGCATCTTCATGGTCGCGCGGATGTCGCCGCTGTTCGAGCTGTCCGACGTGGCGCTGTCCTTCGTGCTGACCATCGG